>JAZTXK010000051.1:0-11279 GCA_045636385.1 Eubacteriales bacterium | reverse complement strand
GAGCTTGCGAGAAAAGTTACCTTAACTCTGCACTCTGCATTCTTCACTCTGCACTCAAAAACCAAATCAAAGGAATAAATAATGCTTAAAATCTTACATACGGGCGATTTCCACCTCGACTCGCCCTTCACCGGGGTCGATCTTCCGACGGGAGAGAGACTTCGAAATGAACTTCGTAACATCTTCATAGACGTTATCGAGCTGGCGGGCAGTCACGATATGCTGCTCATTGCGGGCGATCTTTTCGACTGCGGTTACGTCAGCCCCGACACGCTCGCGCTCGTTCGTGATTCGCTTGAGGCTTACGGCAAGCCCGTTGTCATCGCGCCCGGAAACCACGATCCCTATTCCCCCGGTAGCATCTGGACGGCGGCGCAGTGGCCCGAAAACGTACATATTTTTGACAGCGACGAGCTTTCGGTCTTCAAATTTAATATAGGAGATCAGCGCGTCGCCGTTCACGGTTGGGCGTTTACATCGCCCGCGCTCGAGCGTTCTCCGCTTTCGGACGGAATTATGATCGATCCCGCCGCGATCAATCTGATCTGCGCGCACGCGGACACCGTCTCGCCCATATCGAGATACGCGCCCACTCCCCTCTCGCTCTTTGCCGTGTCGGGATGCGCTTACGCCGCGCTCGGTCATATTCACAACGTCCCCGAAATCACTCTCGCGGGGCGCACGACGGTTGCTTACTGCGGCTTCCCCGAGGGACGCTCCTACGACGAGGAGGGCGACGGCGGTGTGCTTTCGGTCACAATCGAGGAAGGCCGCGCGCCCGCAATCGAAAAGCTTATCACCTCGACTCACAAATATATCACCCGTCACCTTGAGATCACGGGTGCCGACAGCGACGCCGAGGTCGCCGCGCGCATCGTTGAGCTTGCAAGGGCTGAAAAGTGCAACAAGAACGTGTCTCTTAAGGTCTATCTTGAGGGCTCGATACCGCCCGATTACGTTCCGAACGCGGCGCAGATCGACCTGCTTGCGGGTCTTTCCCTCTGCTCGCTGAAGCTGCGCGACCGCACCGCGCCAATCTTCGGCGCGGAATACCTTGAGAGCGATATGACGATCAAGGGCGAGCTTTACCGCACGCTTCTCCCCCGCCTTTCGTCGAGAGACGAGACCGAGCGCAAAATCGCCGCGGACGCGCTCCGCATCGGTCTGCTCGCGCTTGAAGGCAGAGCCTTTATTTAAGGAGGCGGCAATATGATTATAAGGAAGATAAATATCACCTCCTTCGGAACGCTCTCGGATTTTTCCGCCGAGCTTTCGGATGGGCTTAACGTCATTTCGGGCGCAAACGAATCGGGCAAGAGCACGATCCTCGCCTTCATCCGCTTCGTCCTCTACGGTCTGCCCTCTCGCCGCGGCGAGGAAGGTCTTCTCGAGCACGACCGCGCGCTTTCGTGGGCAAGCGGACGCGCCGAGGGAAGCATCGAGATCGAATGCGAAAAGGGCTCCTATCGCATCGAGCGCTCCGGCATCCGTTCCGACAACCGCGACGGTTACAGCGAAAAATGCCAGATCATCGACCTCTCCACGGGAAGCGTGGCTTTCAAGGGCGAGGTACCCGGTCAGGTCTTCCTCGGTGTGCCCTCGGGCGTCTGGGATTCGACCTCATCGGTCAAGCAGCAATCTCTCTCGTCGCTTTCGGGAAGCGAGATCGGTTCATCTATTGAAAATATCCTCTTTTCCGCCGACGAGGCGATATATACCGAGCGCGCGCTGACAAGGCTCAACACCGCGCGCCGTCAGTTCCGTCTTCAGCGCGGAAACGGCGGCAAGATCGCCGATCTGACCGCAGAGCGCGACGCTCTGCGCCACAGACTCGCGCAGGCAGAAGAGGCGTCTAAGAATGCACTCGCACTTCAATCGACCGTTGAACGCGCGCGCAAACTCACCGCCGAGCTCCGCACCAAGCTGACCGCGGCAGAGGACAGACTCCGCGCGTTTGAAACGATACAAACTCTCAAGCGTTTCGATATGCTCCACGCGGGCGAGGCGAAGGTTGCCGCGCTGACCGCGGAAAGGGATGCCCTGCTCGCCGAATACGGTCACGAGGGCAAGCTCCCCGACCGCGCGTACGTTTCCGAGCTCGATTCTCTCTCGCGCAGACTTGCCGCCGCTGAATCGGATGCGGCAAAGAGTGCGGGCGAGCTTGCGGGGCTTCGATCCGATCAATCGGGCGACACGGTCCTTGCCGCACGCGCCGACGATATCATCCGCACGGGTGGCCCCGAGGCGGTTGCAGACAAATACAAAAAGCTCCGTTCCGCGATCGGCAAGCGTCTCTCGCTCGGAATCATCCTTATGGTACTCGGCATCGCTCTTGCCGGTGCTTCGCTCGCGGCTTACTTTCTCGAGCTTCTTCCCGCATTCACGATGCAGTTTTCCTCCGGCATTACCGTCGGCGGACTCGTCGTTGCGCTGATCGGTCTCGCGATCACGCTTTCCTCTTCGCGCGCACGCAAAAACGCAGAAAATTATCTCTACGACCTCGGCGTCGAGCACGAAGGACGGGTAAAACGCAAGGATATCGTCTCGCACGCAGAGGCTTGCCTCAAGGCAAAAGAGGAGATCGAGGAATTCTCGAGCAAGCTCGGAACTCTTGAGCGAACTCACGCGGTCAAAAACTCCTCGGTTCTCGAAATAGTCGAGGCGGCAAAGGCAGCACTTGCTCGATTCGGAATTGACGGCGAGAACGCCAATATCGCCGAGCTGCTCGCGGAAACATCCGAAAAATTCTCTGCGATTGCAGACCGCGGCGGCGAGCTGACCGCCGACATCGAAAAATACACGGCATCGGTAAACGAAGCACGCGCCAAACTCGAGGGCGAGGACGAAGCCGCGCTCCGCGCACACCTTTCCCCCGCCGCAAAATCGATGCTCGATCTTGCCAATCCGACCACACTCAAGCAGGAGCGCGACGAATATGCCGCACGTCTTGACGCGGCGCGCACCCGTCTGCTTGAATCCGAAAGGAATCTCGGTATCATCGAGGGCACTTGCGAAAATCCGAACCGCCTTGCCGCAGAGCTTGAAGTCGCAGAAACCGAGCTCGCAGAGGCAGAGGCAAAGCACGCGGCTCTCGTTCTCGCTTACGAATCAATTCAGGGCGCGGGAGAAAGTCTGCGCCGCAACGTCACACCGCGCCTCCGCTCGAACGCGGGTACGCTTATGCGCCACTTGACGGGCGGAAAATATTACGATTTCGGCATTTCCGAGGATTTCTCGCTTTCGATACTGACCGAGTGTGGCACAAAGCCGATCTCCTCGCTCAGCGCGGGAACACGCGACGCGGCGTACTTCTCGCTCCGCACCGCGCTCTCCTCGATGCTCTTCCCCGCCGACCGTCCTCCGATGATCCTCGACGAGGTCTTCGCCCAGCTTGACGACGACCGCGCCGCAAATCTGCTCGATCTTCTCGCTAAGATCGCGGATGAATCCCAGGTCATCATCCTCACCTGTCATTCAAGAGAGGCAGAGCTTCTCGGTAAAAACGGCAAGGAATTTGCACTTATCAATCTCTAAAAAAACAAAACCGTCGGCTTTCGCCGACGGTTTGCTTATTTGAATTACTTCGCGTAATCCACAGCGCGGGATTCGCGGATGAGATGGATCTTGATCTGACCGGGGTACTTGACGTCTTCCTTGATCTTCTGCGCCATATCGCGCGCGATGACCTTCATCGTTACATCGTTAACTTCCTCGGGCTTGACCATTACGCGGAGCTCTCTGCCCGCCTGAATAGCGTATGCCTTTTCAACTCCGTCAAATCCCTTGGCAATCTCCTCGAGCTTTTCAAGACGCTTGGTATAATTCTCGAGATCCTCGCGGCGTGCACCGGGACGTGCGGCGGAGATTGCATCCGCTGCCTGAACGAGAACCGCAATAATAGTCTGAGGCTCTACGTCATTGTGGTGCGCCTCGATCGCGTGAACGACCTCGCGGCTTTCCTTGTACTTCTTGACAGCGTTTACGCCGATCTGTACGTGGGTTCCCTCAACGTCGTGGGGGAATGCCTTACCGATATCGTGGAGAAGTCCCGCGCGGCGTGCGGTTGCCGCATCAACGCCGAGCTCTTCAGCCATGATTCCCGCAAGGAATGCGACCTCGACCGAGTGCTTGAGCACGTTCTGGCCGTAGGACGTACGGTAACGAAGTCTGCCGAGGAGCTTGACCAGCTCGGGGTTGAGTCCGTGAACGCCAACCTCGAAGGTTGCGCGCTCGCCCGCCTGCTTGACGCCTGCCTCGACCTCGCGCTTTGCCTTTTCGTACATCTCCTCGATGCGGGTGGGATGGATTCGTCCGTCCGAAATGAGCTTTTCGAGAGTGAGTCTTGCGATCTCACGGCGAACGGGATCAAATCCCGAAAGGGTGATAGCCTCGGGGGTATCGTCGATGATGAGATCGACACCCGTAAGCTTTTCAAGCATAAGAATGTTTCGTCCTTCGCGTCCGATAATGCGTCCCTTCATCTCCTCACCGGGGAGAGAAACCGACGTGATCGTGCTTTCCGAAACGTTGTCCGCGGCGTATCTCTGAATAGCCAGCGAAATGTAATTGCGTGCCTTAGTGTCAGCCTCGTCCTTGAACTGCTCTTCAAGCTCGATCATACGCTGAGCGAACTCAAACTTCGCGACGCTTTCAAGCTTTTCGACGAGTTCAGCCTTTGCCTCCTCGGCGGTGAGTCCCGAAATACGTTCGAGAGCCTTGGTCTGAAGTTCAATGGCTGCATTGAGCTGCTCGCGCGCGAGCTCGTTGTCCTTGATCTTCTTATCGAGCTGCTCGTTTTTCTTTTCGAGCTGTTCGGTCTTTTTATCAAGAGATTCTTCTTTTTGCGTGAGTCTGCGCTCGGATCTGGTGATCTCGCCGCGGCGTTCCTTGATCTCGCGTTCCGACTCGGTGCGCATCTGATTGATCTCCTTCTGCGCGGCGAGTATCATCTTGTTCGTGTCGGCTTCAGCCTGGATCTTTGCATCCGCTTCAATCTTCTTCGCGCGCTCCTCGGCGATACCGAGCTTCTTTTCGGCGATGGATTTACGGATCAGAATTCCCACGACGATACCTGCGGCAATACCAACGATGCCGACGGCTACGCAGATAAGAATTTCCACTAATGTCAATTCTTTTGCACCTCCTTTGTTGCTTTCTTTCAAAAATGATATTATGAGATATAGGTATTATAATATAAATTAAAATAAGAATAAACTCATACACTTTATTTTATCACAAAAGCCCCCGTTTGTCAAGCAAAAAATGCAGAAAGTGATGGCACTTCCTGCATTTTTTCGTCATTTCCGAACAATTGTCAACAATAATTGTCTTTTAGAAATCATCTTCCTTATCGTAGCGAACGAAGGGGTCCATTTTATGTCTCTTCTCAAACGGCGTCGCGGCAAAGAAAATGATAAGACATATCGCCGCCACGACCGACACGGCGAGGGCGGGATTATAGCGCGAGGCAACCACGACGAGATCGTTCATTACGTAATATTTATAGAAAAGGTATCTGATAACGTATGGCATAAACGCGGGGTAAACGGGCAAAAGCAGGGTCAAAAACGCAAGCCACTTGCCGGGGAAAAAGGTCTTGAACCATATCTTCGCGCGGTTGGTCGGGATCGACATCGGATCGCCGACGAGGATCGTGATCGCGAAGATCAAAAGGTAGATCGAAAGCACGCCCGCGATGATAAAGCACCAGGTATACGCCGCCGTTGCGGGCTTCAGCGCGTTGGCGAGAAGCTCGGTGTAGCTGTCGTCGGTTGCCGCATCAAACGAGCCGACACCCTTGAGTGCCTGCGCGACCATTTCGTTTACGGATTGCAAGCTGTAAAACTCCTCTCCGTCATAAAATCGCACGCCGCGAATGAGACAGGAAAACCAAGAAAAGAGCGTAAGTATCGCGGGGGAGCAGTATTTCAGCCAAACGAGAGTCCGCTCGAATTTATGTCTCTTTCGCGTTTGCTCAGAGATATTTCTTACTCGCGCCACGGTTATTTATCCTCCGGCATTCCCTCGAGGAAGTAAGCGGCTTCCATATCGGCAACAGAAAGCGCAAAGGCGAGCGGGAACATTTCAAGCGCCTTGCCGACGGTTCCGTTATCCTCGGGGCCCGAGAAGCCCATGTGATATCTGATCGCAAACGCCTCATCGCGTGTCAGGCGCATAAATCCCGACGCGATATATACCGACTTCTCGCCGTGACCGTAGGGGAGGGTGTCCTCGATGGTGTAATAGGGAACACTCACCCAAGTGCCGTTTTTCTTGACGTTGCGGCTCTCGACGCGGTAGAAATTGATCTTGCAGAGGTCGTGGAGCAGCGCGGCGATGGCGATGCTCTCGTCACTGTAATGGATTCCGTAAACGTCCTTCATACGCTTGCGGTTCATAATATCAATCAGACAATCGTAGACGTTGAGGCTGTGGCGGCAAAGTCCGCCGACCTCTGCGCCGTGGTAGCGGGTGGACGCAGGCGCGATGAAGAAATCGCAGGACTCGGAGCAGAGGTATGCAAGAAGCTCCGCCGAGCCCTCGCGGGTGATCTTTTCCTTATAGATCTGTATGAATCTTTCCTTATCTGTCATAACGTTTTTCCTTTCTTTTATTGGCTTTAACCGATTGTAAAACTATGCATATTATAATAAAATCCGTTTCTTCGGCGGCTTTGCCGACCGAAAAAAGCACCTTTTGGGCGAGCCGAGCGAGCCCGCGCGCCGAGGGGAGCTGTCAAAATCTTTGATTTTGGCGGCGGCGATAAGCGCGCGGATCTTTAATTGTAAAACGCAGTTTTACAATTGTTTATTACTGATTTTCGTCGGCTTCCGCCTTCTTTATAGCTGCAATATTTGCTTCGTGATCCTTGAGCGTGGTCGCGTAATACATCATTCCGTATTTGTCCGAAACGAAATAATAATATTTTTCCTCGGTATCCGCGGGGTCAAACGCGCAGGCGATCGAGTTGTAGCTGGGGTTGCAGATCGGGCCGGGGGGAAGTCCCTCCTCGTTATAGGAGTTATAGGGATTATCCATATTGAGATCTTCCAGCGTGATATCGGTGACTCTCTTACCCGCCTCGCAGGAAAGCGCATAGACGATGGTGGAGTCACATTCAAGATTCGGGAAGGTATCGGGATCGAGCAGACGGTTGTGGATTACCGACGAAACGATATCAAAGTCATTCTGCTGATACGCCTCCTTCTCTATGATCGAGGCGATGGTGAGAAGCTGATCGACGGTGTATCCCGTCTCCTCTGCCGCCTCAAAGAACTTCGACTGACGGAAGACCTTTGCAAACTGATCAAGCAGGCGGCAAAGGTAATATTCGGGCGCTCTGCCGGTATAAAAATCGTAGGTATCGGGGTAGAGATAGCCCTCAAGCAGATAATATCTGCCCGTCATATCTATATCGCTGAGAAAATCGTAGTTAATGGTGAAATCGTAGGTCTCCATACATTCGAGGAACTTCTCGCGTGTCGAGCAGCCGTTTGCCTCGAAAAGGGCGATGATCTCGTCGACCGTCGCGCCCTCGGGGAAGGTGATTCGCACCGTGGTCAGCGTCATAGTCTCAACGAACGAGAGCATCAGCGTGTCGTAGTTCATAGCGGTCGATATCGTATAGCTTCCGCTCTGAAATTTATATGCGGGGCTGGTGTCGACGTCCTTGAGGCCACAATAAAGTCGGAAGAGCCATGGATAATTGATAGCGCCCGCCTCGCCCAGTATATCGGCAAGCTCGTCGGACGTAACGTATTCGGGAATGACGACCTCGACAGTTTTTTCCTCCTTGACGAAGGCAAAAATATCGTTTGCACAGGAGATGGCAAAGACCGCGAGCGCTACCGACACGGTAATTATCGCAATTATATAAATGAGAGCCTTGATGACAGCGGAGACCGTGCTCTGAGTCTCGGTATAGTCGGCGCGGTCGAAGAACTCCTTCTCCTCGGGATCGAGCTCCTTAAGCGCCGCGGCATACTGCGCGCGCGTGTATCCGCCGATGACCTCTTTTCTGTTCGGTCTTTTAAATATTTTCTTTTTTGGAGTTTTTTCGGGATTTGTATTCTCCATCGGAAGCTCCTTTCTAAAATTCAATAAAAACTGCCGCCGTGTAGGCAACGTAGCATACGAGCGAGGGGAAGGAGAAGATCGCTCCGCAGGTCGCGGCGATCCTCGGGTGCTTTGCGGCAAGCTCCTCGAGAGGAGTTGAATCCGCGTTTGCGGGGGGATAGGGCGGGTCGATCTCCCTATATGCGCTTGAAAGATCGAAGCGCGCGTAATTTTTATAAAGTCTTGCGGCTTCGGCGGCAAAAATGCCCGAAAACAGCAAAAACATTGCGGTCAGAAGCGTCATAAAAAGCTTCTCTCCGCCAAGCTCGAGGAGAGTTTGCATATAAGGTCTGCCGAAAAGTCCGATCAGGTTATGCCACAAATGAACGGCTATCGCTGCGGGGAGGGAGCGCGAGGCATAGAGCGTCAGCGCAAGAATGAATCCCGCGAAGAAGTAGACGGGAAAACGCGCGATATCAAAATGCAGAAGCGCGAAAAACAGCGAGGAAAGCAGAACCGCGGCGGTCGTGCTTCGCTTTTCGTACTCCGAGATCAGCAGTCCGCGGAAAACGAATTCCTCACAGATCGCGGGGAGCGAGGCGTAGGCGAGAATCAGATAGATCGCGCTCGACACCGTACCCTCGTTTTTCGAGATAAACACGCCCCAAAGATCGTAATTTCGGTCAAGCGACGCGCCGCCGACGGTGTAATACTCGATAAGTATAGTTCCCGCAGTCAGCGAAATGAGTGCCGAAATGAGCAAAAGAAGATGTCCGGGACCGAAAAGCGAGAGTCGGAAGCGACCGAAATCAAGCCCCAGCGCCTTGATATAAAAGGCGGAGGGCAGAAGAAAAATAACAAGCTGGAGCACGATGACGGCGACGTATTCGTTCTCTCGGGTAAGGAGAGTGGTATCGATCAGCCTGCTGACGAGGAGCAGAACGAATATCCCCAAGACGAGCAGAGGTGCCGTATTCGCGGAATTTTTGAAATATTCCTTCATTTATTTTGCAAGAACGGCGGCGAAGAGCTTATCTGCCGCGGCTCTTCCCTTCAGAGCGGCAACGATCTCGATGCCGAATTCAAGTGCCGCGCCCATGCCGACACCCGTGATGACCTGACCGTCACGAACAGCGCGTCCGCCGACGGTTGCGCCCTCGAGATATTCCTCGAAGCCGGGGAAGCAGGTGGCATTTTTACCGCGAAGGATGCCGCGCTTGCCGAGGATCATCGGTGCGGCGCAGATGGCGCAGATGAGAGCGTTATTTTCAAGCGCCGAGTCGAGCGCCTTGTGAACGACCGCCGACGCATCGAGATTAGTCGTTCCGGGCATACCGCCGGGAAGGATGATACATTCGGGTGCGTTATCCGAAAAATCGGTATCAAGCATATCAGCCTTCACGGTAATTCCGTGCGAGCCCGTGATATCAAGACCGCCGACACCGACGGTGGTAACGTCAAGCCCTGCGCGGCGCATAAGGTCGAGAGGCATCAGGGCTTCGATTTCTTCGAAGCCGGGGGCGAGAAACATGTAGATCATAGTTTGGATTCCTTTTCTTTTGTTGGGAATTTTTAGTGCAGAGTGCAGAATGCAGAGTGCAGAGTTATGGTAACTTTTCGCCGTGGGCGAAAAGTATTTTATAAAAACCGATCGATTTAATTCGTAGCATTATTGCCGTCGGAAGCGTTCTCAAAAATCTCATCAATATGCATCACCTCGGTGATCATATCGTTTGCGCTTACGCCGGAATTGCAGAGAAGCAATCCCGATTCGGCGGTGGTATTGATCGCTATAACCTTATAATCACCGAGCTCCTTATACGTTTCCAAACGAATTATCATAGCACGAAGCTCACGGGAGAAGTGTTTTGCGTTGACCCGAAATTCTGCCGGAAGAATTGCCCTGAGTACGGCGAATGACAGCTCCGAGGTCGGGGTAAATGTGATCTTTTTATTATTGATCTTTATTTCACCGAGTTCACCGTCTACCGTTACCGTAATATCACGGTCTTCATCCGGCACAACATCCCAAAGCTGCCTGATATCAAGACGTAATTCTCTGCAGAGCAGATTCTGCCAGATGTAAACAGTCTGAACAAATCCGATGCCATCTTCGGAGCGTTTCAGTTTGTAAGCGAAAAGTGCTTCACGCGGGAGAAGCATTTCTTTGATCGCATCGGCATCAGGATCATCGGGGTAAGTAGCACCGAGGTTTTCGGAAGAATAAGAAGCATATTCAACATCCGATCTTCCGCACCCCGAAAAAGCAGGGAAACATAGCGAAATAACAAGTATCATTATAACAATACGTTTCATAATTTTCCTCCATAAAATTATACTTCTTCCTCGTAATACCTCAAGGTCGGTATACCGTGGTCGGCGAAGAATTTTTCAAGGATGGGGTCGTTAGCAATAAAGAAATAGTCGTAGCCCTCGCGGCTTTTAACGGCAAAGGTCTGTTGGGAATGGCTGCCCCTGCCCGAGAGTGCTCCCATACGATCGTCATCGTTGCGTTTGGGAACGATTTTTTCTATATCCGAAAGCGCAAAACGACGGACCTTTTCGCGGAAGCGTATCAGAATTATCTCGTCTGTTTTGGCATCGTACCATATACGATTGTAAAACATACGGATCAAAGTCGGTAGCAATATGATGTATAAAATTGCATAAATCGCAATAAAGATCATCCCAAAAGTACGCATATTTGCGGTTTTCAAAAAATAATTTATCGGAATAGCAAAAAGAGCGGGAGTCGCATAAGGTATCAAATCAGCGATCATCGCCTTGCCGTTGCGCATGTTGATGTAATATTTTTTCATCGCAACTCCTTGATCATTGAGATTCTATACGCCGAACAAACGGGTTGATCCTTTTCGCGCCCCTCCCGCTTGCGGGAGGGGTTGGGGTGGGCAGTCAGCGCCTTTACGAACGAATTCGCGCCCAAACAAAACCAAGGGCGAAATATAATTAAGACGGAAAAATCCGCAAGGCGGATTTTCACCTTTATTTGCGCCCCGCGGGGCGCAACATCGTTTGTGCGAAGCACAACATCATTTGCACGAAGTGCAACTTCATTTGCCGCAGGCAACTTCATTTGCACAAAGTGCAACATCGTGCGCCCTTTTGGCGCAGAGTGACGGAGCGCAACACTTTCGCCCTTGCGAAAGTATTGACTCCGTCCAAAATCACGAAGCAGAGCTTCGTGATTTTGAAGCGTGGTGGCG
>JAZTXK010000050.1:0-21477 GCA_045636385.1 Eubacteriales bacterium | reverse complement strand
CTTAACAACTACTTCCCGATTGTAGGGAAGTGGTTGTTAAGTCATTCCTTGACACATTGATAAATAATGAATAATGAAGTCGCTACGCTGATGAATAATGAATAATAAAGGAAAAAATCCGCCTTGCGGATTTTTCACATCTTATTAAATTTCGCCCTTGATATTGTTTGGGCGCGAACTCCTTCGCTCGGGCGCTGACTACCTTCCCCAACCCCTTCCGCAAGCGGACGGGGCTTTTTTGGAGAGTGCGAACATATTATTTTGCGTTCTGAATACAGTTTTTTGGTGCCTTCGGCACGCGATATGCCTTCGGCACGATATGTTTCACACGATATATCTTCGATACGATATGTTCCGTAAGGCGGAACGTGAAGAAAAAAATCCGCCTTGCGGATTTTTCTCATCTTATTAAATTTCGCCCTTGGTTTAGCTTGGGCGCGAACTCCTTCGCTCGGGTGCTGACTGCCTTCCCCAACCCCTTCCGCAAGCGGACGGGGCTTTTTTGTTGCTTTATCTTGGCGAAATACTTTTGGCTTACTCTTTTCATTTTGAATTATTGATACCGGATTCACAGAATTAAGAAAAACTTAAGAATTTTCCCTATTTCAAATTAAGAATATTTATGGTATAATGATGTCAGCAACAGAGAGGAGCGCGGAAAATGTATAATATTCTGATTTGCGACGACGAGGCGGATATCGTCTCGGCGCTGAAAATATATCTCGCCTCTCCCGATATGAATTTCTTTGAGGCGAAAACGGGCAGGGAGGCGATAGAGATCGTGGAAAACAACGATATCCACCTGATACTGCTCGACATTATGATGCCCGTGATGGACGGCATCACCGCCGCGTCGAAGATACGCGGGACGAGCAACGTGCCGATAATCTTTCTTTCGGCGAAAAGCGAGGACAGCGACAAGATCCTCGGGCTGAATATCGGCGCGGATGATTATATAACGAAGCCGTTTAATCCCATCGAGGTTACGGCGCGCGTGCGGTCGCAGCTCAGGCGTTATTTCACCCTCGGCGGCAGAGAGCAGGTGCCCGAAAGGATCATCATCGGCGGCCTTGAGATAGACGATATTGAAAAGAAGTTTCTTCTTGACGGCGACGAGGTGGCTCTTACGCCGAAGGAGTATGAGATACTTAAGCTTCTTATGAGCAATCCCGGCAAGGTCTTCTCGCCGAGTGAGATATACACCCTCGTTTGGAAGGAGAGTGCCATCGCGGGGGATAACACGGTTGCGGTACACATTCGTCACCTGCGCGAGAAGATCGAGATAAATCCCACAGAGCCGAGGTATTTGAAGGTGGTGTGGGGACAAGGGTATAAGATTGCGGCGAGCCGCGATCGGTGAAATATTTGCCTGCGGCAAATGTGAAGTTTGCTTCGCAAGTGAAGTGCCTTCGGCGTGAAGTGTTCCGCTTGGCAGAACGCTAAGGTAGCTTTTCGCTGTGGGCGAAAAGCAATTTAGTGAAAAGGAGTACCAAAATGAAAGAAAAGGTTAAAAAGCGTCTTGGGTTGACGCACAGCGTGTTTGCCAAGACGGTGGCGTTTATACTTTGCATACTGATGCTTTGCGTTACGGCGGCGTCGGTTGTCGGTGTTGTGCTGATGTTCAATGCCGAGATTTACTGGACACCGATAGAGTATATCAGGGATGATGTGTTTAACAGCTACGTCCATCAAAGCGATTATACTGTAGTTCACAGATATCGTATGGGTTCGCTTGAGCTTATAGATGATTATCTTGAAAGAAAAAACTTTGCTTACGTAAAGATTGAATGCGGTAATAAGGATTTTGAAGCTTACGAGTACGGTGAGCCGACGGCAGAGGGAAAGGCTTTCACCTCCTGCTGGGTGTTTACATTTGACGAGGCAACCGATACGACGGATTATATTCGGATTGGCGAGAATTATGATTCCAAGGATTATGCTCCCGAAAACATTTGTAAGATCACCTTCGTGATTTCCGAGGATATGGCGGTTTGCGATGCGATTTTTTGGATGAATCTTTTGATCGACATTCTTTATGCGCTCCGCTTTTGGATATACGCGATAGGTCTTTGCGCGCTGATTATTGCTATCCTTTGCTTTATTTTCCTAATGTGTTCCGCAGGCAGACGGCGCGGAAAGGCGGGAGTTCGGGCGTCGATTTTGACTAAGATACCTTTCGAGATACCCACGGTGGCACTCGTGTTCGGTTCGCTGCTTGCGTTATCGGGAATCGTGGATTGGCTTTACGACGATATTGAGCTTGCAGTAGGCGTGGTGATCTGGGCACTACTCACCGTAGTTGCGGGCATCTTTTGGTGTATGAGCTTGGCTCTCCGTATCAAGCTTGGCGTTTTGTTCAGAAACACCCTCGTTTTTATGGTCCTGCGCTTTATTTGGCGCGCGCTTTGCTTCTGCGGCAGATGCATCCGCGCTTTGGTCCGAGCTTTGCCGATGATATGGAAAGCGGTGCTTCTCATTGGCGCTGTTGTGGGGATAGAGTTCTTTACCATTGTTCTGACTTGGTACAGCGCGGGACTTTATTTGTTCCTTTGGTTAATCGGAAAGGCGATTGTCCTGCCCGTGGTGATCTACTTCGTGATCACGCTTCACAGACTTAAGCGAGGTGCTCGCGAGATCGCGGACGGCAAGCTTGATTACAAGGTCGACACGAAATATCTCACTCTTGACCTCAAAGATCACGCCGAGGATCTCAACCGCATCGGCAACGGAATGAACGCGGCGGTCGAGGAACGCCTCAAGAGCGAGCGTATGAAGACCGAGCTTATCACCAACGTATCTCACGATATCAAGACTCCTCTGACCTCGATCATCAACTATTCCGATCTGATCTGCCGCGAGGAGTGCGAGAATGAGAATATCAAGGAATATGCTGCGGTGCTTCACAATCAGTCCGAGCGAATGAAGCGTCTGCTTGACGATCTTGTTGAGGCATCAAAAGCGTCGAGCGGGAATATAGATATAATGCTTGCCGAATGTGATGCACGCGTGCTGATCTCGCAGATTTCGGGCGAGTATTATCAAAGACTTGCCGACGCGGGACTTGATCTGATCTGCGCGGCTCCCGATGACGAGATAAAAATTATGGCGGACGGTCGCAGACTTTGGCGCGTTTTCGATAACCTTATGAATAACGCGCGGAAATACGCGCTGTCGGGCACGAGAGTTTACGTCAGCCTCGAGGAGGTCGGCGGACGCGCGGTATTCAGATTCAAGAATATCTCTCGAGATCCTATTGCGGTCGTGGCGGATGAGCTTTCCGAACGCTTTGTTCGCGGCGACACCTCGAGAAACACCGAGGGCAACGGTCTTGGACTTTCTATAGCCAAGAGCCTTACAGAGCTTCAAGGCGGCAAATTTGACGTTACGGTTGACGGCGATCTGTTCAAGGTTACTGTAAGTTTTTCGATAATCTCGTAAAGCAGACTTTACATTTGTCCCTGGTTGTGCTATAATAAAGAAAACTGATTAAATAGGAAGTGATTCTATGAATATCATTGAAAAGCTTATGTGGGCATTGGAGTGTGAAATGCTTCCTCCTCCTGCGTACGGTGTTTTTCATATCATTTTGATAGTAGTCGGACTTACGCTTTGCGTATCGCTTGCGTGGCTTTGCCGTAATTTCGATGACAGAAAGAACAAGATCCTCCTTTTATCTTACGCGGGAGTGCTGATAGCAAGCGAGATACTAAAGCAGCTGTTTCTGTTTTACGTCCTCAATGAAGGCGCGATCGCGTGGGGCGAGTTTCCCTTTCAGATGTGCAGTATGCCGATGTACCTCTGTCCGATCGCTGTTTTCACGAAAAACGAACGCTTACGCCGTGCCGTTTACGGATTTATGATGTGCTTCAATCTCCTTGGCGGCTTTGCGGGAGTATTTGAACCGTCGGGGGTATTCCACGAGCAGGTCTTCAGCACGGTACACGCGATAGTGTGGCATTATTCGCTTGTTTTCCTTGCCTTTTACATAATCTTCTCGCGCCGCGCGGGAAGCGGTAAGCAGGATTATTACGATATTGTCAAGCTCTTCGTTGGACTTTGCTTCATCGCGTTCATCATCAATACACTGATCGGTATAACCGTCGGCGAATCGGTGAATATGTTTTTCGTCGGACCCGGTCCGTCAACGATAATCGTATTTGACACCATTTCGCGAAAATACGGCTGGTCGGCGAGCACAGCGATCTATATTCCGCTGACCGCTCTTGCGGCGGGAGCAATATTCCGCCTCAGCGGAATCGGAAAAAAGCGCAAATGATGCGCACAAATAAAGGTGCCGAGCCATTAGAAAATGGATCGGCACCTTTTTTATTTCAGTCTTTTTTTCTGACTCTGAACAGAACTGTCGCCAGCGCTTTGCCGTTGAAGGGGATCAAGGGATAAAGGTATCTGCACTCGCCGTTTACCGTCTTATTGGTGGCAAGCAGTACGATGATGAGCGCAAAACCAACGAGAAAGCCCCAGATGCCGAAGATACCTGATAATATCAGAAGCAGTATCCGCATAAACTTGAAGGCGTAGCAGAGCTCGTAGGAGCGCTGGGAGAAGTTTGCGATGGCAACAAAGGCGGTAAGGATTATGACCTCGGGTATCAGCCAGCCGAGATTGACGGCAAAATCGCCGAGGATCAGTCCGCCGACGACGGAGAGCGAGTTCGAGAGCATATCGGGCGTGTTCATCGAAGCCATCTTAAGCCCGTCGACGATGAATTCAACGAGCAAGAGCTGTGCGATTATAGGAACGAGTCCGAGCTCTTTGGGGAGAGCAAAGGATAAAAAGTCGGGGACTTTGTCGGGATATAGGGTCATAAGATACCAGACGGGAACGAGAAAAAGCGTCAGCCAGAAGATGATATGCCGCACCGCGCGGACGTATGATCCCGTCAGGGGCGGAAAATAAAAGTCGTTCGTTTCCTGCAAAAAGTCGAATATCGAGGTCGGGAGTATCATTGCCTGCGGCGAGGTGTCGATGAGGATGATGACGCTTCCTTCGTAGATCTGCGCCGCCGCAACGTCGGGACGCTCGGTAATGCGTATTTTGGGGAAGGGATTGTACCATCGTGTTTTTATCAGCGATTCGGCAAGCGACTGATGCCCCATCGTCAGCGAGGCGACGTTCAGCGATTTTGTTTTTTTCTTGAGCATATCAACGAAGCCGCTGTCGGCTTTGCCTTGCATATAGCAGAGGACGATATCGGTCTTTGATTCGCTTCCGACCGAAATATAGTGCGTTGTAAGCCGCGTGTCGCGTATTCGGCGGCGTATGAGGGCGGTGTTTGAGATCAGCGTTTCAACGAAGCCGTCGCGCGGACCGCGCATAACGCGATCGTTTTGAGGCTCGGTAGTTTCCCTTGCGGGGTAGGAGCGCGAGTCGATGAGTATGGCATAGCATCCGAAACGGCTTCCAAGCATCAATGAGCCGCCCGACATCACCGCCGTGATCATTTGGTCGAGCGAGTCTGTGACGTCGGTTTCAACGTAAACGACATAGGAACGCAAAAATTCGTAAGCCGCCGCCTCGCCCGCGCTTTTTTCGGGGCATATACCCTTTTGTCCCGAAAGCGAAAGCATCAGCTTCTGCATCACGCCGTCCTTGACAAAGCCGTCGAGATAGTAGAAGGTCAGCTCGTCTTCGCCCACGCGAACGGTCTTTTTAAGCATATCAAAATTTTCATCCACGCGAAGCAGCCTGTCCATCTGCATCACGTTTTCGGGATATGAATTAGATAATTTCCGCATTTGTATCTCCGTTAAAGCTTTTTGATATTTATTATCCCCAAAATGCGAAAAAATATCCAAAATTTGAATGAATTTTATTTAAAGTGTTGACTTTTTTTGATTAATGTAATATAATTATTATAGTAATTCCCTCAAAAAATGAAAGAAGGATTTTAAAATGAAAAAAAGAATCATCGCGTTTCTGCTTGCACTGATCACGCTGACGCTTTGCTTTGCTTCCTGCGCGGAGCCCGTCGGCGAGGATACGACCCCCGACGCAACAAACGCAACCCCCTCGGGTACTGAGGGTGACACCACACCCGTTGAAACCGAACCGCCTACCGACGAATGGGGAAGACCCTACGTAGAATCCCCTACTGCAGAGGGCACCAAGCTTGATGACGGTACCGTCATCACCGTACTTATGCGTGACTCCGACACATGGAACCGCGAGCTTTATGCAGAGAGCGAAAGCGGCGATATGCTCAACGATGAGATCTACAAGAGAAATCTTAAGCTCGAGGAAGATCTTAACTTCACCTTCGAGTTCATCAAGAGCCCCTCTAAGGAAGATTCCCAGCGTACCATCATCGCGGAGTTTGAGTCTGGCGGCTCGTCAAATCTCGACCTCGTTATGAATTACGCATACTACTCCACCGGCGCGGCACTCCGCGATTGCTACGCAAATATCCACAACATCGAAACTATGAACGTTGAGCATCCCTGGTGGAACCAGACCTACGTTGAGGCGGCAACCATCAAGGATCAGCTTTACTTCATCATCGGTGACCTTAACCTCTCGGTAGTTGACCGTTCGCTCGCTATTTACTACAACCAGACTCTTGCCAACGAGTATCAGCTCGGCAATCTTTACGATACCGTTCTCGACGGTCAGTGGACCATCGACCTCCTCCTCCAGTACACCAAGGATACCTGGGTAGACACCAACCAGTCGAGCACTATCGACCTTCCCGATAAGATCGGTATCATCTCCATCCTCGGTTCTGAGGCATACGATGGATTCCTCTCCGCTTTCGGCATTGACATTCTTGCAAAGAATGCTGAAGGCTCGCTTGAGATCATTTGGGATCCCGAAAAGGTATCCAACGCTATCGACCGCCAGATCACTCTGTTCAGCAACAACAACGGCGCATTCCTCCATTCCAACCACACCGAGCTTTGCAATAAGTTCACCAACAACGAATCCCTCTTCTGGCTCTACACCATCTACGCAAGCTCTGCAACCAACCAGGCTCTTAGAAGCATGGATTCCTCCTACGGTCTGCTCCCCATCCCGAAGTACGACCTCGATCAGCAGAACTACTACACCACCGCTCAGGACGCTTACGGCATTATGTCCGTTATGGCTACAAGCCAGAACCTTTCCGCTGTCGGAACCGTATTTGAGGAATGGAACTACCGCTCCTATATGAACATCCTTCCCGTATACTGCGAGGTTATTATGAAGACCAGATACCTCAACGACGTTGAGTCGGGTATGATCTTCGACCTTATCCTTGATAGTATCAAGTTTGATTCCGGTATGGTTTACGGAAGCGAGATCGACTCGATCGCAACCTCCACCCGTAGCATCGTTAAGAGTGGCAACAACACCTTCTCCTCTACCTACAAAATTCAGCAGAGAGCTTATAAGAACAAACTCAAGAAGCTGATGGAATACTTTGAAGGAAGACAGTAAGTTATAAAAATATAGGGCTGAGCCGCTAATTTTAGCGGACTCAGCCCTTTGTATTAATAAGAAAAATTTTCGCCAAAGCGAAAATTCAGGATTTTATTAAAAAGCGTAGCAAAATATAAGAGGCTAAGTTATTTACTCAGCCTCTATTTTTATTTTAGAATCCCGCTTTCTTTGAAAGCTGATTTACGTCGATGTCTGCGATAGAGCCGTCCTTATCGGGATTGCGAACGCCGAGGCGGTAGAGTCCCTGATAGATGCCGCCTTCGATCTGCATAAGCTCCTCGTGGCTTCCTTCCTCGGCGATCTTACCGTCCGAGATGACCGCGATCTTGTCCGCACCGCGTACGGTCGAGAGTCTGTGAGCTACAACGATGGTGGTTCTACCCTTACAGAGCTCGTCGAGAGCCTGCTGAATGAGGATCTCGGTGGTGTTGTCGAGTGCGCTGGTTGCCTCGTCGAGAATGAGGATCGAGGGGTCCTTGAGGAATACGCGCGCGATCGAAAGACGCTGCTTCTGACCGCCCGAGAGCTTGACTCCGCGCTCACCGATCTCGGTGTCGTAGCCGTGCTCGAGGGTGGATACCCAATCGTGGATGTTGGCAAGCTTTGCCGCTTCGATGACCTCCTCCTCGGTTGCGTCAAGGCGTCCGTAGAGGATGTTGTCGCGGATGGAGCCGTTAAAGAGGAATACGTCCTGCTGAACGATACCGATGTTGCGGCGGAGCGAATTCATCGTAAGCTCGTTGATGCTCTTGCCGTCGATCTTAATATCGCCGCCGGAGATCTTGTAGAATCTCGGGATGAGGTGGCAGATGGTGGTCTTGCCTCCGCCGGAAGGACCGACGAGAGCGAGCTTCTGACCCTTTTCAACGTTCAGTGAGATGCCGTGAAGCACTTCTGCGGAATCCTTGTAAGAGAATTCGACCTTTTCGAATTCGATCTTGCCCTCAACGTCGGTAAGCTCGATTGCATCGGGCTCGTCGCGCTCGGGTTCGGTGTCGATGATCTCAAGGAAACGCTCAAAGCCGGTAACGCCGTTCTGATACTGCTCCATGAAGCCGATAAGAGTGTTGATGGGCGAGATAAAGAGGTTGATCGAAACCATGAACGCGGAGTATTCGGGAATCGAAATGCGTCCCGCATTGATGAAAAGTCCGCCCGCGATGAGGATTATTACGTTGAAAATATCGGTGATGAAGGAGGTTCCCGAGTGGAACTTGCCCATTGCGTCGTAGGCTTTCTTACAAGCGTTGATGAAGGCGTTGTTTCCAACCTCGAACTTTTGAGTCTCCTTGTCCTGATTGGTGTATGCCTTTGTAACTCTGATACCCGAGATCGAGCTTTCGAGAGAAGCATTGATAACTGCGTTGCTTGCGCGGCGCTCGGTAAATGCAGAGCGCATCTTCTTACGGAAGTAGGCGGCAACGATGATAAGTATCGGTACACAGATGAAGATGATGAGCGTCAGCGCCCAGTCGATGGTGCAAAGGTAGATAAATGCCGCGATGAAGGTGACCGAGCTGATGAGCAGGTTTTCGGGACCGTGGTGAGCAAGCTCACTGATCTCGAAAAGGTCGGAGGTCATACGGGTCATTATCTTACCCGTTTCGTTTTCATCGTAGAAGGAGAAGGGAAGCTTCTGGATGTGCGCGAAGAGGTCGCGGCGCATCTGTGCCTGCATTCCGACACCGATCAGGTGTCCGTAATACTGAACGAAATAGCGAAGGAAAAGACGGATGACGTAGAGTGCAAATACGATTGCGCTCGCTGTGATTATCATTTTTGCCGTCTGCGTTCCGCTGAGGAATGCATCGAGCATTTTCTCTGTGATGATGGGGTAGACCATACCGACAAGCGCGATGACGAGCGAGGCAAGCATATCGAGCGTCAGCATCCCGCTGTGCGGCTTGTAGTAAGCGATAAATCTTTTTAACATTTTTTCTCTCCGTTCGATTGGATAAAATCAATTGTATATATTATAATACATTTTTCGGGAAAAGTCAACCGAAATAGCAATTTTTTTGAAAAGAACAGCCGACGGTTTTCCGTCGGCTGAATATTGTTATTCTTCATCCTCATCCTGCGGGATAAGACCGTAAATTCTCTTATCGTCGCGTGCGATGAGCTCTGCGAGCTGGGACTGGGTGAGAAGCACCTGACGGGGCTTTGTGCCGTCGGGCTGGGTGACGAAGCCGAGCTTTGCCATACGGTCGATGATTCTCGCGCCGCGTCCGAAGCCTACGTTGATATTTCTCTGCAGGAAGGAGGTCGCGACGGTGCCGCTTTCGACAGCAAGCTTGAGGGCATCGAAGAAGAGCTCGTCGAAGGCTTCCGAGGAACCGCTTGCCGCGCCTCCGCCGACGTTTCCGCCCGTAGGTTTCTTTGCACCCGGAGTGACGGTTACGATCTGTTCGGATGCCTTTTCGATCTGCGATACGAATTCCTCGTCGTAATGTGCGCCGGTAGAGTTCTGCTTGAGGAAGTTTGTTACTGCAACGACCTCTTCGTCGGTTACGAAGGTGCCTTGCGCACGCGTAGGATTCTGCGAGCCGATGGGGCAGAAGAGCATATCACCGCGGCCGAGGAGCTTTTCGGCTCCCACCGTGTCAATGATGGTACGCGAGTCGATACCCGAAGCAACCGCAAATGCGATTCTCGAGGGGATATTTGCCTTGATAAGACCTGTGATGACGTCAACCGAGGGACGCTGAGTGCCTATGATGAGGTGGATGCCCGCCGCACGCGCCTTCTGAGCCAGACGGACGATTGAGGTTTCGATCTCGGTGGGGGCGCTCATCATAAGGTCAGCAAGCTCGTCGATAACGATAACGAGTCTGTGAAGCGGGATGAAATCGGGATCCTCCGCCTTCATCATACGGTTGTAGCCGTCGATATCGCGGGCAAAATTGTTCTCAAAAAGCTCGTAGCGGCGCTCCATTTCCTCCACTGCGGCGTTGAGAGTGCCTGCCGCCTTCTTTACGTTTGTAACGACGGGAACACGAAGGTGGGGGAGGTTATTATACATCGCCATTTCTACCTTCTTGGGGTCGATCATAATGAAACGCACCTCGTCGGGACGCGATTTGTAAAGGAGAGAAATAATGATGCTGTTGATGCAGACCGACTTACCCGAGCCGGTAGTACCCGCGATGAGAAGGTGGGGCATCTTGCCGATGTCTATGAAGATGGGCTCGCCCGTGATATCCTTGCCGAGGCACGCGTAGAGCTTGCTCTTGGCATTCTTGAACTGATCCGATTCAAGAAGCTCGCGGATGGCAACTGTGGAGGCGAGCTTATTGGGCACCTCAACGCCTACCGCGCTCTTTCCGGGGATCGGCGCTTCGATTCGGATCTTTGCCTGGAGCGCCATTGCGATATCAAGCTGAAGATTCTTTATTGAATTTGCTTTTACACCGGGAGCGGGGTAAAGCTCGTATCTTGTGAGCGTAGGACCGCGCGAATATTCTATCTTTGAGAGCTTGACGTTGAAGGACTCGAGCTTTTCAAGCAGAGTTTCGGCATTTGCGCGAAGCTCGGCGTTGATCTCGTCGCGTCCGGGCGAGGTGGACTCGCGCAGAAGCGTGAGGGGAGGGAAGATATATGCGGCAAGCTGCTCGTATTCCTGCCTTTTCTTGGCGTTTTCGGGGAGCGCGATAGCGTCCTCCTCGCCCTCTTCGTCGATTGCTTCGTCGGGCGCGGGGGTGATGATTTCTGCCTCGGTGAGCTCGAGCGCGGGAGTAGCGGGCGCGGGAACGATCTCAACGTCGGCGCTGTTCTTACCCGTGAAAACGGTGTCAACAAGATCGCCAAGATCCTCGATATTTTCAGTTTCGGCTACGCGGCGCAGGGAATCGACGGTTTTGGATTTTTTATCCTTCTCAGCGGGTGCGATCTCGATAGAGCCGAGGATTTCGACCGCGTCGGGATCATAATTGCCGCCCGCGGGCTTGAGTTCGAGAACGGGCTCGTCCTCTGCCTCTTCAACGGGGGAAGGAATATCCTCTCCGACATCCGAGGTGTCTGTGGGAGTATTTTCCGCCTTGGGCTTGCGCTTTGACTTTGTTGTCTTGGGCTTTTCCTCGACGATTTCTTCTTCTTCTTCTTCTTCTTTTTCTTCTTCAGAAACCGCCGCGGCTTTCTTGGCTGCGCGCTTTTCTTTGATCTTGTTGACCGCTGATGCGAGCATATCAAGGAAGTGTCTGGGGGTCAGACCGACGTAGAAGACGATAGCAAGCGCGAGGGTCGCGATTATGACGATGACGGAGCCGATGTATCCGACGAGACAGCGGAAGAATCCGCCTAAAAGTCCGCCGAAGAAGCCGCCGCCGTGAAGCTCAACGCCGAGCCTCCAGTTTGAGACCTCACCTTTAAATCCAAGAATGCTCTTGCCCCATTCTGCCCACTTATAGCCGTCGTAAAGAATTGCGATCGCAAGAGAGTGGATGAGGGAGGAGAGAAGGATCGGGATGGACGCTCCGAAGATGATCTTTCTTCGGATGATCGCAAGATCTACGTATCGTCTCCAATAGATTATCAGATTGACGAGCACAAACGGAATGAAATATGCAGGCCAACCGAAGAAGCCGAAGAAAAGATTGCGCAGAAGAAGACCGAGATCTCCCATCGCGCCGTCTATCCTTGCAAGCAAAAAGCAGGCAACGATAAAGACCGTGACAACGCCGAGAATAAACGGCATCAAGCGGTGAACCGTCTTCGATGATGGTGGGGAGAGGTCGATGAGCTCGTCATTTATCGGTATTGCACCGCGCTTTGAGCTTTTTTTGGATTCCGTTTTACCGGACTTGAAAAGCTCGTCGTATTTTTCATAGTCTTCTTCGGGTAATTTTTCGTCGTTTTTCTTTTTCTTACGCGGCTTTTTCTCGTAGAGATCGTCGTAATAAGCATAAGGGTCGCGCTCGGGGGCGGGCGATGCGGATTTGCCTTTTTTGCCGTCCGTAAGCCCGGGTGCGGAGGTGGTCTTTTTATTGTTTGCCACGGGAGAACTCCTTTCGTGTATGTAGTTGGATTATCAGGAAATACTAAAGCGCATCAGGGATTTATCCCACTTGCGTTCAGATAATATTACACCAAATATAATTATATCACGAAATCGAACGAATTACAAGGGCGAAATCCATATTATTCTAAAAAAACAGGAGGATTTTTCTATGAGGTCAAAGAAGGTAGGCGCGCTCGGACTCGGCTTGCTCGCCGGACTCTTAAACGGACTTCTCGGCGCGGGTGGAGGGATAATTCTCGTTCGCGGAGCGGAGCGGGTGTTGCCGCGCGAATATCACGACAGTCGCGATGTTTTTGCCAACGCACTTGCCGTTATGCTTCCGCTTTCGGCGGTATCGGCGATCTCTTACGTTATTCGCGGAAGCGTTCACGGACTTGATTTTTCAAGGTTTATTCTGCCCGCTATTATAGGCGGAGCGGGCGGCGGACTTCTGCTCGCCGTGATCGACACGCGGCTGTTGCGCCTGATCTTCTCCGCTCTCGTCGTTTGGTCGGGATTAACGATGATATTTTAAGAGGGGAAAATGATAGATTTTTTTGTTAGCTGCGGAGTGGCACTCCTTTCGGGACTCGGAGTGGGGAGCGGAGGACTACTGGTTGTCTTTCTGACCGAGTATCGCGATGTAGGTCAGCTTTTTGCGCAAGGAGTCAACCTGATTTTTTTCATATTTTCCTCGGGCGCATCGACAGCCGTTAATCTTCGCGCGCGGAATATATGCTACGGCGCGGTGACGATGATGTCGGTCGGAGGCGCGATAGGTGCGATTGTCGGTGCGCTTGTCGCATCGGTGCTCGATCCAGATCTGCTTCGGATAGGATTCGGGCTTATGCTCCTGATCGGCGGAATTCCGGCACTTTGGAGAGCGATAGGGGCGATGGGGCGGAATCGCGCAGGCGAAAATTATCAATCAAAAAAGACGAGCTAAGCTCGTCTTTTTTGATTATTCTAATTCGAAAGCTCCCGTATAGAGCCTATAATAGGTGCCCTTTTCTTCGATGAGCTTATCGTGGCTGCCGCGCTCGATGATGCGACCGTGGTCAAGGACCATAATGACGTCGGAGTTGCGGACGGTGGAGAGGCGGTGGGCGATTACGAATACCGTTCTGCCCTCCATCAGCTTATCCATACCCGCCTGAACGATTGCCTCGGTACGGGTGTCGATCGAGGAGGTTGCCTCGTCGAGGATGAGGCAGGGAGGATCTGCAACTGCCGCGCGGGCGATCGCGATGAGCTGGCGCTGACCCTGCGAGAGGTTTGCGCCGTTGCCGGTGAGCATCGTATCGTAGCCCTCGGGGAGACGGGTGATGAAGTCATCCGCGCCCGCGAGACGAGCGGCTTCGATGCATTCCTCGTCGGTCGCGTCAAGGCGTCCGTAGCGGATGTTATCCATAACGCTGCCCGTGAAGAGGTTGGTCTCCTGAAGAACGATGCCGAGGGAGCGGCGGAGATCGTCCTTCTTGATCTTATTGATATTGATGCCGTCGTAGCGGATCTTACCGTCTGCGATGTCGTAGAAGCGGTTGATGAGGTTGGTGATCGTGGTCTTGCCCGCGCCGGTTGCGCCGACGAATGCGACCTTCTGACCGGGCTCAGCATAGACGGTTACGTCGTGAAGAACCGGCTTGCCTTCCTCGTAGGCAAAGTCAACGTCGGTGAGACGAACGTCGCCGCGAAGGAGCGTGTAGGTGAGGGTGCCGTCGCCGTGGGGATGCTTCCACGCCCACTTGTGGGTGCGCTCGGTGGTTTCAACAAGCTCGCCCGACTCGGTTTCCTTGACGTTAACGAGAGTAACGTAGCCGTCGTCAGCCTCGGGAGCTTCGTCCATAACTGAGAATACGCGCTCTGCGCCCGCAAGACCCATGATGATCGAGTTGAATTGCTGCGAGAGCTGGTTGACGTTACCCGTGAACTGCTTGGTCATATTGAGGAAGGGAACTGCGATACTGATGTTGAGAACTGCCATAGAGGGATCGCGCGAGAGGCAGAGGTTGGGGATCTCGGTGATGATGAAGATACCGCCGACTATTGCCATAATAACGTAGAGGATATTACCGATGTTCGCGATGATGGGGCCCATCATATTCGCGTAAGCATGTGCGCGTCGGCTGTCCTCGTAGAGCTCGTTGTTGACCTTATCAAAGTCTGCGATAACGGCATCCTCGTGGCAGAATACCTTGACGACCTTCTGACCGTTCATCATTTCCTGAACGTAGCCCTCGGTGCGTCCCATAGCCTTCTGCTGACGGATGAAGTATTTTGCCGAGCCGCCGCCGACCTTTTTGGATACCATTATCATAAAGATAACGCCGACGAGAACGACAAGAGTCATCCATACGCTGAAATAAAGCATAATTCCGATAACGAAGATTACGATAGATCCTGCCTGAATGATCGAGGGGAGCGCCTGCGAGATGAGCTGACGGAGGGTGTCGATGTCGTTGGTGTAATGCGACATGATATCGCCGTGCTTGTGGGTGTCGAAATACTTGATGGGAAGATTCTGCATCTTATCGAACATCGCGCGGCGCATCTTCGAGAGGAAGCCCTGCGTGATATACGCCATAAGCTGGGTATACGCGGTGATCGAAAGGAGCGAGAGGGTATAAAGCGTTGCAAGGAGAGTCATAAGCGGAATGACCTCTTTGCTTGCTTCCTCCCAGGAAAGACCTTGTTCCTGCGCGTTTCCGATGATCTCGATAACGTTCTGGATAAAGAGACCGGGGAGCGTTGCGCAAGCGGCGGAGAAGAGGATGCAGACGATTGTTACGGGAACGAGAACGGGATAGAACTTAAAGAGCATCTTGACCGTTCTGCCGAGTGTTTTGAAATTGATCTTACGCTTCATGGGAGGCATTCCGCCCGGACCCTTGGGAGGCATCTGCTGCTTACTCATTGTCGTTACCTCCTGTCTGCTGTTCGTAAACCTCGCGGTAGATATCGCTCGAGGAGAGAAGCTCATTGTGCTTACCGACCGCGGATATCTCGCCCTTATCGAGGACGATTATCATATCGGCATCCTGAACAGATGCGATACGCTGTGCGATGATGATCTTTGTGGTTTCGGGGATGAATTTCTTGAAGCCCTCGCGGATGAGAGCATCGGTGCGGGTGTCGACCGCGCTTGTCGAGTCGTCAAGAATGAGGATCTTCGGCTTCTTGAGAAGCGCGCGTGCGATGCAGAGACGCTGCTTCTGACCGCCCGATACGTTAGTTCCGCCCTGCTCGATGAAGGTGTCGTAGCCCTCGGGGAAGGAGGATACGAAATCGTGCGCCTGAGCGAGCTTGCATGCCTCGATCATTTCTTCGTCAGTAGCAGTCGGATTGCCCCAACGGAGGTTTTCCTTGATAGTGCCCGAGAAGAGAAGATTCTTCTGCAGAACCATCGAAACCGAATCGCGGAGAGTGTCCAGATCATACTCGCGGACGTCAACGCCGCCGACCTTGACTTCTCCCTCGGTCACGTCGTAAAGACGGGGAATGAGCTGAACGAGAGTGGTCTTTGACGAACCCGTACCGCCGATGATACCGACGGTTGCGCCCGTGGGAATGTGAAGATCAATGCCCGAAAGCGCGTTCTTCTGCGCCTTCTTTGAATACTTGAAGCTGACGCGGTTGAAGTCGATCGAGCCGTCCTTGACCTCGGTCTTGCCGCCCTCGGGGCTTACGAGAGTGGGTTCTTCACCAAGAACCTCGCCGATACGCTTGATGGATTCCGCCGACATCGTCAGCATAACGTAGATCATCGAGAGCATCATAAGCGACATAAGGATCTGCATACCGTAAGTCAGCATAGCCGAAAGCTGTCCGACGTCGATATTCGAGCCGGTGCCCGAGATGATGAGGTATGAGCCGAAGGTGAGGACGAATACCATATTGAAGTAGAGGCAGACCTGCATAAGGGGAGAGTTGCAGGCAACGATGCGCTCCGCCTTTGTGAAATCGCGGCGGATATCCTCGGATGCCTCGCCGAAGCGCTCGCGCTCGTAATTTTCACGCGAGAAGCCCTTGACAACTCTCATACCGCGGACGTTTTCCTCGATCGACTCGTTGAGGCGGTCGTATTTCTTGAAAACTCTGCGGAATGCGGGCATAGCTTTGCGCGCGACGAGGAGAAGTCCCGTGATAAGAACGGGAACGACAACGACGAAGGTCGTTGCGAGCGCACCGCCCATAACGTACGCCATTACGATCGAGAAAATGAACATAAGCGGCGAACGGATCGCGGTACGGATAAGCATCATGTAAGACATCTGTACGTTTCCGACGTCGGTGGTCAGACGGGTTACGAGGGACGCTGTTGAGAAATTGTCGATGTTCTCGAAGGAGTAGGTCTGGATCTTTCTGAAAAGATCGCCGCGAAGGTTCTTGGCAAAGCCCGCGCTCGCTTTTGCGCAGGTAAAGCCCGCTACACCTCCGCAGGTCAGCGACACAAGCGCCATAACGACGAGAAGCGCTCCCGTCAGAAGAAGCTCGCGCATTTCTGCTCCCGCTTTGATGGAGTTTACGAGGTCTGCGGTAATGAAGGGGATGAATACCTCGATTATGACCTCGCCGATAATGAAGATCAGGGTAAGTATCGAGGGGAGCTTATATTCCCTGACACACCCAAGAAGTCTTTTTATCATTTTGAGTTTTCCTTTCTTGCCCGTTTGGCAAAATTTATCGTATTATATATTATACTAAAAATATTGTAATAAATCAATATGAAATCTGCCGAAAACAAAGAAAAGACAAGGGCAGTTTGTGGTGCCCTTGTCGGTAGTTGATTTTGCTAATAAATTAAACTGTATTATTCCTTAAACTCGGGCGCTTCTTCGAGGAGCTTGCGGAGAAGCTTATAGAGGGTAAATATCTCTTCGCGCGAAAGCGCAACGTGCTTGAGCATTTCTTCGGGAACCGCAAGCGCGGCGTCCTTGAGAGCCTCACCTGCTTCGGTAATCGCTACGTTAAGGACGCGCTCGTCCTCCTTAGAACGGGTGCGAACGAGATAGCCTTTTGCCTCAAGCGTTTTGAGAACGGGAGTGAGAGTGCCCGAATCGAGATAGAGCTTTTCTCCGAGCTGTTTTACGTTCTGGGTCTTTTCCTCCCAGAATACCATCATTACGATATACTGCGTGTATGTAAGTCCGAGCTTATCAAGGTGCGGTCGGTATCTTTTTATCGTTTCGCGCGATGCGGCGTAAAGCGGAAAGCAGAGCTGACTGCGCAAGGTGAGGGATCTGTATTTGTCTTCCATTTTGAAACCTCCGATCTATGAAACAAATTTTACTTACCTATTATATCATAAATCCGAGCGGATTTCAACAATATTCCCGAAATTTCTAAAAAATTTAATTCAATTATTCGGATTTTTCGGCTTTTTGGGGGATGAACAGTATTTTAAACTGTTTTTTCTGAATATGTCAAGCATTCGATTCGTCTTTCGCACTATCAAAATCAGCCTTCCCCGATGGAGAAGGCTGATTGAGTTTGTTCGTATATAGATAAAACCAAAAGGGGAGGTAATCAGCAATCGAGCATAGTTTTGCGTTCGCCTACGAGTCCTTCGAAGTCCTTCTTGAAGGCTTCAACGGCGTAGGTGACGGTGGGATTGGAGATAAGGCCCTCGATTATGTCGGGGGCGCAGGTAGCGCAACCGCAGCCGTAAGCGGCGAGCTCCTGAACCTGTTGGCTGTTCTTGAAGCTTGCGGCGAGAATCTCGGTCTTGTAGCCGCCGTTTACAAAGATATCGTGCATAGTCATAGCCGATTCAACACCGTTTGCGCCGAGGTTGTCGATGCGGTTGACGTAGGGAGCGGCGTAATCAGCACCCGCGCGAGCGGCGAGATATGCCTGCATGGGGGTGTAGATGGCGGTCGCGGTGATCTTGTAGCCGTCCGCGGAAAGCGCCTTCATAGCCTTAAGTCCCTCGCGGGTAACGGGGATCTTGATGAAGGTATCCTTGCCGAGCACCTCGGTGATCTTTGCGGCTTCCTTCATTATGCCGTCGGCATCTGCGGAAATGACCTGAACGTGAAGCTCCTTGTCACCAAGAAATTCGCGGATCTCGGAAAGAACCTCAAAGGGAGGGCGTCCGCTCTTTGCGAGAATTGAGGGGTTGGTGGTTACACCGTCAACGGGGAAAAATTCGGAGATCTCTTTGATCTTCGCAACGTTTGCGTCATCAATAAGTAATTTCATTTTTTATATACCTCTTTTTTAATAATCTTAATTGTTTAATTCCAATTCCGCGTAGCGAACGGTTTCCATAGCGTCCTTTGCGTACTTATCCGCGCCGATCTGCTCGGCGTATTCGCGGTTGAGGACGGCACCGCCGACAACGATCTTTGCCCACGGTGCAGAGGCGCGGAGCTGCTTGATCGTTTCCTCCATCGCGGGGACGGTGGTGGTCATCAGTGCACTCAAACCGACGATGGGCGCGTGCAGACGGACGGTTTCTTCAACTACCTTTTCGGGCGGCACGTCTCTGCCGAGGTCGGTGACGGGATAGCCGTAATTTTCAAGGATGAGCTTGACGATATTCTTGCCGATGTCGTGGATGTCGCCCTTGACGGTCGCGATCACGAAGGGCGGCTTTTTCGATGCGTTTCCGCTCGGCATATGCGCCTTGATGATCTCAAACGCCGCTTTTGCCGCCTCGGCGCTCATAAGAAGCTGCGGGAGATAAACCTTCTTTTTCTCAAAACCGATGCCGACTTGGTCGAGCGCGGGGATGATCTCGCCGTTGACTATCGTAAGTGGCTCGTTTTCCGCGATCATTGCCTCGGTGAGCGTAGCCGCGCGGTCGCGCAGACCCTTCACGATTGCTTTTTGAAGATCGGATGCAAAGTCTTCCTTGACTTCCGCGACCGTCTGTGTGACGGTGCTGACCGCTTGTGCCGAGGATATGAAATCGGCACAGTTTTCGTCAAGTCCCGCGAGCGCGCGGTAGGCGTAGTAGGTATTCATCATTTCGGCGGAATAGGGATTCATTATCGCCGCCGAAAGTCCGCGTCCGAGCGCGAGGGCGAAGAAATTGGAATTTATGAGATCGCGGTTCGGGAGTCCGAAGGATACGTTTGAAACTCCGAGCGAGGTGTGGCATCCAAGCTCTTTTTTTATCATTTCGACCGCGCGAAGCGTTTCTTTTGCCGCGTTGTTGTCCGCACTTATCGTCATCGCAAGCGGGTCGAAGATGATATCCTTCTTGTCGATTCCGTATTTCTCGGCTTCTGCGAGGATGCGCTTGGCAATTTCAAATCTTTCCTCTGCGGTGGCGGGAATGCCCTTGTCATCGAGCGTGAGGGCAACGATCAGACCGCCGTATTTTTTTGCAAGAGGGAAGACCGAATCCATACTCTCCTGCTTACCGCTGACGGAATTTATCATCGCCTTGCCGTTATAACGGCGGAGAGCAGACTCCATCGCGGCGGCGTTTGAGGTGTCGATCTGCAGGGGCAGATCAATGATCGCCTGAAGCTCGCGGATTGCTTCGGTGAGCATTTCTACCTCGTCGATGTCGGGCAGACCGACGTTGACGTCAAGGATGTGAACGCCCTTTTCCTGCTCGGCGAGACCTTCCTTGAGGATATAATCGATATCGTGAGCCTTGAGCGCTTCCTTGAAACGCTTTTTGCCCGTCGGATTGATGCGCTCGCCGATAAGGATTGGCTCGTCGCCGAAGAGAACGACGTGCGTGTACGACGAAACGCAGGTGATATTCTTCTTTTGAATCGCAACGTGCTCAATACCTTCGCAAGCTTTGACGGTCGCGGCGATATATTCGGGTGTCGTTCCGCAACAGCCGCCCGCGATGCGGACGCCTTTTTTGACGAGCGCGGAAACCTCTTGGGCAAAATCTTCGGCGGAAACGTCATAGTGCGTTTTGCCGCAGTGAGAGCAGGGAAGTCCCGCGTTCGGCTTGAGAAGAACGGGAATAGATGCGTATTTGAGGTATTCCTCAACTATCGGGGCAAGTGCCTTCGGACCGAGCGAGCAGTTGACGCCTATGGCATCCGCGCCCATTCCTTCGAGCATCGCAACCATAGCCGCGGGCGACGCGCCCGTCATCAGCTTGCCGTCCTCGGAGTAGGCGTTAGAAACGAAAACGGGGAGGTTTGAATTCTCCTTTGCCGCAAGCAGCGCGGCTTTCGTTTCGTAGCTGTCATTCATCGTTTCGATCATAATGAGATCTGCGCCGTACTTTTCACCAAGCTTTACTGTTTCGGCAAAAATTGCAACGGCATCCTCAAAATCGAGGTCGCCGAGGGGGGCGAGCATCTTGCCCGTAGGCCCGATATCGAGCGCGACGAACTTTTCTTGCTTGCCGATGCTTTCCTCTGCCGCTGCGCGTGCGTTTTCGATGGCAGCCTTTACGACTTCATCAAGCTTTTCGGGCGAAAATTTCAGAATATTCGCGCCGAAGGTGTTGGTGTTGACGACGTGGCTTCCCGCATCGTAATAGGCGCGGTGGATGGCGCGGATGACTTCGGGGTGAGTGAGATTCCAAAGCTCGGGAAGCTCGCCCGCGCCGAGTCCGCGCTCCTGCAGAAGCGTGCCCATTCCGCCGTCGAGGAAGAGGATATTATTCTTTAAAAATTCGGTGATTTTCATAATTTGACTCCGTTATCCGAGAATGTCGGAGAGATTTCGCTGAATTGCCTCGGCAACGTCGGGCTTATTCATCGAATAAACGTGGACGTTTTTGATGCCGTTTGCGTACAAATCGATGATCTGGTCGAGGGCGTACACGATGCCTGCCTGCTTCATTGCCTCGGGATTTGTTCCGTACTTATCTACGAGCGACTTGAAGCGTTGCGGCATAAAAGAGCCTGAGAGCTTTATAGCGCGCTCTACCTGCTTTGCGTTTGTAAACGGCATAATTCCGGGGATTACAGGAACAGTTATTCCCGCTTCGCGAATCTTATAAAGGAAATTGTAGAGAAGATTGTTATCAAAAAACATCTGTGTGGTGAGGAAATCGCATCCCGCGTCTACCTTTTCCTTGAGATAACAGATGTCTTCCTTCTGATTGGTGCTCTCGG
>JAZTXK010000049.1:0-2606 GCA_045636385.1 Eubacteriales bacterium | reverse complement strand
TACCGTGCTTCAAAAAGACGAAGTTTACTTCGGCTTTTTGGACAGAGTCGATGCTTTCGCAAGGGCGAAAGTATCGCGCTCTGTCACCCCGCGCCCGAAGGGCGCACGATGTTGCACTTCGTGCAAACGATGTTCCCTACGGCAAATGATGTTGTGCTTCGCACAAACGAGGTTGCGCCTCGCGGGGGCGCAAATAAAGGAAAAAATCCGCTTTGCGGATTTTCACATTTTTATTGAATTTCGCCCTTGGTTTTGCTTGGGTGCGTGGTATTTCGCAAAGGCGCTGACTGCCCACCCCACCCCCTCCCGCAAGCGGGAGGGGCGTAAGCCGACAAAAGACAGAGTCGGCTTTTGCCGAAGGCAAATATGCGCTCTGCGGAGCGCACGGGGTGAAGGAGCGAAATCCTCCCGCTTGCGGGAGGATTTACTCCTTCCGAACAGCCGGCGGGGCGCCGTCTGTTCGAAGCACGGAGAGTGTTTCGCGCTCTGCGGAGCGCGCCTTAAGTAACTTTTTGAAAAAAGTTTCTTAAGGATCTTCAAAAACTTTTAGCATTTGTACGGCTCTGGCGGTTTTCCGAAGGAAAATGGAGGCGGAAGCCGACAAGACAGAGTCGCAGCTTGCCGCAGGCAAGCATAACTTTCTGAAAAAGTTTGATCAAAACTTTTAAGCTGAATATTATTTGATAAAGGAATATAAAACAATGAAAAAATTCTGTGCACATCGCGGTCTCTCGAAGTTGATGCCCGAGAACACTCTGCCTGCGTTTGCGGCGGCTCTCTCGCTCGGCGCCGACGAGATCGAATTTGATATCAGACTCACAAAAGACCAAAAGCTCATCGTGTCCCACGACGGCACCCTCGAGCGCATTTCCGACGGTGAGGGTAAGCTCAAGGACAAGACTCTCGACGAGCTTCTCGCGCTCAATATCGGCGTCAAGCACGGCTGGGAGGTCGGTTTCTGCACCGCCGAGGAGGTTTTTGCGCAGTTCGCAAACAAGATCGTCTTCAATATGCACCTCAAGGAGCACGGCGAGGACGGTTATCTGATCCGTGAGCTTGTCAAATTGGTCGAGAAATACGATGCTTGGGAGAACGTCTACTTCGCGGGCTCGCCCTCCGAGCTTGAATGGATGGAAAAGGTCGCGCCCGAGATCCCGCGCACCGCTATCCAGCTCCCCAAGGACACCGTCGAGATCTACGAAATGGCGACAAAATACCATTGCTCGGGCGTTCAGTTCTGGCTCGGTATGTTCGACGAGGCTCTCATCGAAAAGATGCACGCGGCGGGCATCAACTGCAACCTTTACTACGCCGACACCGCCGAGGACTACGACAAGTATTTCTCGATGGGCATTGATACCCTCTTAACTAACAGAATGGATCTCGCAAACAAGTGGAGAAAATGAAAAACGTAATCCTGATCGTAAACCCCGTTTCGGGAAAGCTCAAGGGTAAAGCCGCGCTCTTCGGAGTGATCGAGGCGCTGTCTGCGCATGACGTCGTCCCCACCGTCCTTCTGACGAAGGGAAGGGGAGATGCCATCCGTCTTGCGCGTGAGGCGGCGGGACTTCACGCCGAGGGCAGATGCGACGCCGTGCTTTGCTGCGGCGGCGACGGAACTCTTAACGAAGTTCTGACGGGTCTGCGCGAGGCGCATTCGAAAATGCCCGTCGGCTACATCCCCGCGGGAACGACGAATGATTTTGCCAACGGACTCGGACTTCCGCTCGATCCCGCCGAGGCGGCGAGGGAGATCGCGGAGAATCTGAATCGCGGAAAGCTGCTCAATTTTGACCTCGGACGCTTCGGCGCGGAGAGATATTTCAGCTACATCGCATCATTCGGCGCGTTTTCGTCGCCGTCATATACCACTCCGCAGTCGGTCAAGAACAATCTCGGCTACCTCGCGTACGTCCTTTCGGGCGTCAACGACTTCTTCAAGATCAAGCCGATCCGTACCGTCTGCACCACATCCGAGGGCAAGCGCATAATTTCCGATCTCGCTTTCGGCGCGGTGAGCAACACGCGCTCGGTCGGCGGAGTTGTCAAGCTTGGCGAGGACGAGGTCGATATGTGCGACGGACTTTTTGAGGTCGTGCTTGTCACGATGCCGAAGGATCCCGCGGAGCTCAGCCAGATCGCGATGGCGGTTATGCAGTCGAATCTGCGCGATTGTAAGCTGATAAAATTCTTCCGCACGCGCCACGTTACCTTCGAGATGGAAAAGGGCACACCCTGGACGCTCGACGGCGAAAAGGCGATCTGCCCCGGCAAGGTCACCGTGACGAACGTTCCGAGAGCGGCAAATTTAATACTTGATACGAAAAAGTAATTAACTAACGATCAACAGCAGCGAGAAGTTTTTGAGGATTCTTAAGTAACTTTTTTCAAAAAGTTACTTAAGTCGACCTCCGCAGAGGTCGAAACTCCCCCCCGCGCTTCAAAACGGCGGCGCCCCGCCGACGTTTTGGAAGGAGTAAATCCTCCCGCAAGCGGGAGGATTTCGCTCCTTCACTCTCATACAACTGTAACCCCACCCACCCCTCCCGCAAGCGGGAGGGCATCAGCCCGTATCACTGACTTTGCGGTTGTGGCTTTCTGAACAG
>JAZTXK010000048.1:0-127657 GCA_045636385.1 Eubacteriales bacterium | reverse complement strand
CATAAGGCAGTACAGACAGATCCCCTGCACCAAATGCAGATATTGCGCAGAGGTTTGCCCCAAAAACGTACCGATCGCAGATCTGTTTGCTGTGTATAATGAATACGCTCTGGCAAAGGTAACGAAAAAGGAAACAAAGGCGGGACTAAATTCATTCGACGTCAAAGCGGGCGACTGTATCGAATGCGGAAAATGCGAAAAGATCTGCCCCCAGAACATTGAAATCCGCGAGAATCTGAAAAAGCTAAAGAAATTATCGGGAGCTTAATATAATCAAAACGGCAAGGACGAAAATCCTTGCCGTTTTGGCGTATGAATGAAGGGCATTTGAGAACACAAATACGCGTGCTAATATGGATGCCGCGGAAAATGCCGAACAGGCTATGGGGATTGCAAGGCTGAAATTTTATGAAAGTTGAGTTTGAGGTTTGTGGCGTTTAATTAGGTGAACTCGGAAACAAAAAACGACAAATCCGTTGCTTTTTTTATCCTTTTATGTTATAATAAAATTAATTATTAAGTAATGAGGTCCTGATATGAATAACAACGATGAAATGATTTTCGAGGCGCAAAATATAGTTTTTCGTATTTCAAATGAAGTTGCTTCGGGTATTGATACAGAAAATCCAAAAACTTATGATCCCAAGCTCAAGAATCTTCTTGACGCCGCGAGAGAGGTAAAAGGTCAAAAGTTTTTTGGTGATGTTGAAGTCGCATTACTCGCGAAAGATTATCCCTTCATTCCGTTTAAATATCAGGTGGAAAACGTTAACGCGATGCTCAACCGTTTTGAGGGACGCGGTGTTTTCGGTGATCAAGTAGGACTCGGAAAGACAGTGGAGGCTCTTATGACTGCTCATGCTATGTTTGAAAGCGGAGCTATAAGAAACGTGCTTTTAGTTGTCCCCGAAAGAACCAAAGATGATTGGATCAAAGAGATTGAAGAAAAATTTCCCAAGCTGTTTACTGTTCACGATCGTACCAAGTATGCCGCAGGAAACGAAGTTGAGCGTCTTATGGCTACCTTTGGTGAGATGGCAAATAACAAAAAAGATAGAAACCGTGATGAGAACGATATCTATATTATTACAGATGCTATGCTCACCAAGGATCTTAAGCGAGTAAGAGAACAATTAAGTGATTTCAATAATTGCAAATACAAAGATGATATTAAACCCCGAGATAGAGCTTTTTTGAAAGAACTCAAAGAAAAGCTTGATCGCATAGACTTGACGACACCCGTTGTAACCATTCAAAATATACTTTGTCATTTTGGATACAATGACCCCGGAAGAATAAGAACATTGTTTTCTGACAGCAGTATGTCTGAACAGAAGTTGGAAGAAACAATAAAGCTGCTAAAAGCAACGAAAGATAGAGTGAGCAATATTCCTTCGAAAAATATGGACAAAGAGCATCAGAGGGCTCTCATTGATGAATTAAATCACTATATCAAAGAGTTTGAGGGGCAAAAGCGGACGTGGGATGAACTTTACGCGCGGATTACAAGGTATGATTTGAATAATATTTGGTCAGCGGGACCACAGGCTGTTGCCGATCCCACTATTGACTTGATGATCATTGACGAAATACATTCTTTTTACGAATCCGATCATGCGAATATTACAATCGAAACTTTTCGCAATCGCCAAAAGAGCACAATGGATATTATTGCGAACTTTGAGAAGAAGTTCTGCGTTCTTTTAAGTGCTACTCCCATAAGAACCGCGCTTGAGGATGTATTTGATCTTGTTTATATGGTTGACCGCAAACGATTTGGTATGAACAAGGATGAGGCATACAAGTATTTCTATAATACAATATGCCGTGTATCGCCTGCCAAACTTAATCCTCTTAGCGATATATTTGCCGATGAGGATAACAAAGCGAGCAAAAATACCTTTTTCGGTGTCATAAACAGCTTCTTTACCAGAAAGCGTATTAATAGTGTTTCCGATGATATGACAGGTTTGGCTGCCGGAAAATTGCCGTTATATTCAGATATGGCTGCGGCAATAGGACCAGGCTTCCTTAAAGCTCTTGCTGCAAGCATCGAAAAGAAACTCACTATGATGTATAAGCAGGATATGTATGATAACGAAACGGCAACGAAAAAGGCAAAGGAGATTTACGATCGGTGGAGCAAAGGCGAATTTGTTAATGAATATGACGAATTGTATCTAAGAGCCGCTATAGATGCTGTTATCATGAGTGTGCTTAAACTCGAAAAAATAACGGATAAGGAGCAGTTGAACAAAGCGTATTCTGTAGTCAACTGGAACAGAAGAGGAAAAAGAGGAATAGCTTTTGACGCTAACATTAACGATCCCGAACTTTGTAATCTGATGGACAACGACTCAAAAAAGCGTGCAGCAAAGGCAATTCTCTTGGTAAAGTATTTAAGCTCGGTAAGAAGATCTTTACAAACGAACAATTTCGGGATAAACGATATGAAGAATCTTATGTCCGAGAATGGCTTTGTCATTACATCATTTGAAAATTTGCTTGAGGGTTGCGCTGAGGCAAGTGAAATGCGTAACTTTTTGATCTACCAAGCGATAGATCCCTTTATCAGCGGTTTGTGCCGCGATGCTATACTCTGCTATCTGAGCGATTCGGTATTTCAGGATAATACGTCACGCAGTATGATAGGAAAATGTATGGCAGCGCATTTTAAGTATGAAAACGATCAAAACAGTCGAGCTCATAATGTTGTTTACGACGATCAAGCGCAAGAAGAACGGGTTGCCGATAAAAATTACAACCAGATAGCTATAGTCAATGAACAGCAGCGTGCGGGAATCAATTATCAGGATTATTCTACTTTCATTTTTGCTCATATGGATATAAAAGGCGAGCGACTGCTCGAGCCTGTTGATATCGAACAGTGGATCGGACGCGTTCACAGAACGGGTCAGGTGAAGGAGTGCAGAATAATTACTATACTCACTACTATTATGAAAGATCCGTCGAAAAATCCTGACAGCAAATTTCTTAAATGGTACTATGAAATTCTTGCCGATCCTCAGGGCTTGGATCTTTATGGTAATAATACCCCCGACATTGCCTTCCTTCAGCCTATTATCGTGGACATTTTGCGCGCAAAGATCGTGGAGCTTCGAAAGCAGAGCGATTGTAATATGTTCTTCAAAAAGATGAAACTTACCAAGACGATTATTTTCCAAAAATACAGTTTTTCCGAATTGATGGAGTTTTTCTACCATCGCAAGGATCAAGAGTATGTAAAGAATATGATCAGAGAACTATGTAAGATACCGGAGTTTGGAAAGGCTCCTGCGGAGAAGTGAAATGATTATTCTAACCGATCAAGAAAAACAGATATACGAATTATTGAAGGCGGCGAAAGAAGAAAAACTTGTTACGGATTACCAAGAAAATGGCAACTATATTTCCTGCTATCTCGATGATATTCATTATGAGATATGCTTTGGGGAAAATCCCGATTCGGAACAACACCCCAACGCCGAGCGTGCCATTCGTGCCTCAAGATTTATAACCCGATTGATGGATAAGGTCAAGAAGGATTACAGCTGTTATTATGTTCAATACAACACCGTACCGCCTGAAAAAGATCTTTTGAGTAACAAGCTGTTCGGCAACCGAACCTACGGAGAAATCAGTATAAGTGATCCGCCGAAGGAGGCTGAACACGGCGTTGATTGGTTTTTCTCTCATTACGAGATCGAGGTAGAAATCGTTGCAGCAGTTGGAGATATCTACGAAAGAATGGTTGATTATTTGACCGTAGATATGAAATATGAAAACGGAGAGGGATCAACCGTCTATACGCACAAGCATATTGACAAGGACGAGCGTAGTACATTCTCTGAATCGGAATTGGATGCCGAAAAGCTTTTGAAGCAGGGTGCGGCACAAAATCAAGCGAGTGAAATATTGAATTTCATTCTGAACGGTCAGCTTCCGGGTGAAAGCGCCAACGAAAGCTGCCGTCGTGAAAATATCCAAAAAATGTTGAGCGTGCTTGCTGCATCCGAGAGCTCTCAATTTTGTCAATTTCTCGGGCGCGTTTCAATTCAGGAGGATGCAAAGGTCGGTCAGCTGACGGTAAAGCCCTGTGCACTTTTGATTGATGCTGTTAATGATAAAAAGTATGTGTATCGTTTTTCGTGCAACCGAGAGATAGGCGACCTTTCCGTGATCTGGCGAAGTAGCTTGGGTGCATTTGAAGCCACCACTCAGCTTTATCTCTATTTGTCTGAGAGCAAATCAAAAAAACAAGAGCCAACCTATAAATTCGAAGGCTTGACTAACATACCAAATGAATATCCGATCAATGATTTCGGATCGCTTGTGCTGGCGCACAAGGTTGAAAAAAACGGCAAAGAAATCAAGATCATCCCGGATAAATGGACTCTTAGAGACTTCCATTTTGTAGCAACTCTTGCTAATGGAGAAAAGCAGGTACGCGCAATTAATAATCATGCGGTCGGTGTTGAAAGAAACGGCGTTACCAAGTATTTTTACATTGAGGATGTATTGCTTGTCGATAATAATTTTCGGCTTAAGAGCGAGTGCCGCAAATGTCCTCTTACCGGAAAATACCACTATTATGAAGATTTCTCAGAAGCATATTATCTGAAGGACCAAAAGATTGAACTCGATTATATATATACCTCGGGTGTCCACAGCTTTATGTGTGAGATCTGTGGAAGAACGATCTACTATTCTTCGGAAAAGCAGAAGGATGCTTATCTTGCTTCTCATATCTTGCTTGACGGCAAACATTCTTGTGATAACTGTCGAGACAGATTTTCCCGCGGCGCTTATACATATCAAAAGACCGAAAACGTCGTTTGCGGTAATAGATCGGGCACAGTTTACGCCCTTGTTGATACAAACGGTTTTCTTCCTATTGAAAAAAACGGCAATGTATTTATATGTGCTAACTGCGGACAGGTTGTTTTACACGATAAGAAGACCGAAAACAACAGATGCCAAATCTGCCAAAGCCGCGTTTGTTCGAAGTGTGCGACAAACAGCAAGATCTCTGCGTTCCGTCCGAAGGTCGTTAATAAAGGCGAGTTGGCGTGCCGTCATTGCCTCTCCAAAGATATTATTCAGAATTGCGACGGTGACCTGAAGCTGTTTGAGGTAGAGAGCGACGATGGAAAGAAGCAGTACGTGCTAGATGATGCGAAATATCCTGAGCTGGTATTCCATTGCGTTGTGTGCGGCAAGGCGAAGTATTATGATATGCACTCCTCTGAGCAATTTCGCAAATGTTCTTCTTGCGACAGAATAATATGCCCCTCTTGCGTGGATAAATGCAAATCCGATGCATCCCCGTTCAAATTAGTATTTTGTCCGAATTGTGCGACCGAATGCGATGACAAGTATGAAGCCGAGAAAAAGAAAGCCGAGGAGATCTGCTCCAAATTTATGGATTATCAGAGCAAGTACAAAAATACTCGAACCTGGGCAAAGTATCATCTTGAGGATCACGTTAAGGGAAATATCAAGAAGTATCTCCCTTATTTGACTGTAGCGGATAGATCTCGCGTCCGTAAGAGCATACGAAACAATGATTTTGATCGAAATATAACGATAAAACACAAACGCGTTGCTGTTCTTGAGAAAAAGGTTACGTATGAATTCACAATATCTGTTTACGAAGGAAACACTTACTTATTCTACAAAGAAAACGATAGAGTGACGTATGGAGGTATATGCAATGAGTGAATATTTGCTTGATAAGAAGCAGTACGAATCTCCAAGCGCAATAGTCAGCAAAAAGACTGTTGAACAACAAACCAAATATAATCAATTATTGGCGAGAGCGCGTAGAAAAAATGCCAAATTAACAAAAGAAATCAACAGATGCAAAGTTTCCGGTGCCATTTTGTGTTCCAGATGGTTTATTTGTATAGCATTTTCAATACTGATTTTGTTATCAAACGCCTTGTATAGCGGTTTTGCTGTCAATCGTACCTTAAGCTTGTCACTTATCGCTTTGGTTGTTTTGATATCGTTCACCGTATGCATCTGCTTGATCCTGACAATTTTCAGAATAATGCGTTTCCGAACGATGTATATTATTATTCTGTGCGAGCTTGCTTTATACTTTGGTATTATCGTTTCTGTTTCATTTTCTTGCCACACATTTACTTCGCTATTGTTGCTTGTTTTGTACGTGCTTAATATCCCTATCAGTACCCATAGTAGTAACTTGAGTATAGCAAAGCAAACGGTAATGTTGGCTGTTTGCTTTGTTTGGGCCGTCTTATTTATACCGTTTGCATTAACTCCCAATATGAATGCCGTAGAGCGTGCCGACACATGGTACGACCGCGAATTATACTCACGCTTTGCTACGTACGAGATCGCGGATACTCAGGGCGAAAGAAGCGCAACTTTCAGCGGTGTGTTATTGACAGCAAAGGACCTACTGCCTTTGGGTGAGAAGGAAATATACACAGTCAATGATACTTTAACCAACGATGCAAAGATGACAAATGATATTCTGATCTTTATTCAGGATGACGTGCTCAAGGGTAGAGTGGATATAATCAAACCCATAAACGATATCAACTCTTTAATTTTGAAGCATATATACAAAATTGATCCCACCGTAAAAACAAAGATAAAGGTAACTGCAGTTGGTCCGGGAGCCTTCCGCGACGCAACCGCGATCAAAACCGTTGTATTACCAGAGTCGATCGCTTCCATTGAAGCAGGAGCTTTTGACGGTTCTGCAGTACGGATCGTCGAAGTATATGCGCCCGAAATACATATTAAAGGCAGTCTTGAAGGAAGCACGGTGACCGCTATTGTGCTACACAGTCCCTATGCAACCAAAATAGTCGTTGAGGATATAAGCGCTCTTCCTGAGAATATAACTTTTTGTGTACCGGAAGAGCTTGTTTGGGATTGTCGCTCTATAAATCCCGAGATTGCTGATTATATCATAGCATTTGAATAAAAAACGAGGATGATATGGAAATTGTAGAATATTTATTAATCTTTATTTCTTGCGCTTGGCTTAAAAGAGCTAAGATGGTAGCGGGGAATATCGTAGGCGAGCTTATAGAATCCGTTGCAGGCGGTGCGGGTGAGGAATTTATGGAGAGCGTGGTTCAACGGGTCTTTCCTGACGGCACCTTCTTCTTCACCAATAAGGTCAAGGCAAGAAAAAAACTTTTTAGAGAACTTATTGATTATATCAATAAGCTAAATTCCAATCAAAAAGCTCAGCTTGAGGAGTTTATCGATAGACTTGATTATAACCGGATGTCTAAGAAGATGTCCAAAAAGTTCAACCGTACGCTTGAGCTTTCGGAAGGTGATATTTTGGGATGGTTGCATCGGATTGATGGTATGACCAATTCGGAAGCCGACGAAATGATCAGAACATTCAAAAAGGCTATTGATAAAGTGCTTGACGAAGTGGCAAAACAAACAGATGATGCTCAAAATAAAAGTCTGAATGTAAAAAAAGAAGATATTTGCCGAGATCTGTTTGGAGTAGAATTGAATAAAGTACCTAAGGCAGTTCGAGGACTGTTAGACCTTATCCATAATCAGGTATATGAGCTAAAATATCTCAGAATGAGCTCAAAAGACCAGGATATGATAAAGATCATTCAGCATATGATAAAAGAGGGAAACGACGATCTTATTGAAACTCTCAAGCCTGCGTTTAACTATATGGAGCAGATTTGCGAGCAGACCGGAAAAAGCTTTTCGGAAATCAAGATCGACCATATAGCCAAAACAGATCCGTTTTGTTATTTCCGTCTTGAGTGTCCCGCATGCCAAGCAACCGGAAGAAACGTTTACAAAGACAGCGACAACAATGTTCATTGCCTCAGCTGCGGTGAAACATTCAGCATTATTGAGTCTGTTCAGGATGATGAAATAAAGGAAAAGTTCGAAGCGGTGCTTCGAGAGATTCGGCACGTTGGTAACGATACCGGTGAAAAGCTTATAAAGGAAATGAAAATGCTTGCGGGTAAGATCGTCGGCGTGGAATATTTTGAAGCCTTTAAGCGAGATATCAATAATCAACAGCAAGAGATCGTTTATTCTGTCAATGATCTTCTCAAAAAGAGCGAGAATAATATCAATAAAAGGCTCGATAAGATTTTAGGCGAGCTTCGCAACGGTAAGAATAATGATGATATTTCCTCAGCAGAGCTTTTGAAGAAGGTAACCGATGCGATCTATTCGCTCGACCAAGAGAACAAGAAGCTGTTGTTTGATATGTACGAATCTGTAAAACAGACACATAGCGATGTTGGCGAAGTCAAGGTTATGGTTACAAAGATCGTTAATCAGATGGATAGTATTGAGCAACTGACTAACGCCCTTGATTATCTTAACGCAGTCAGAGTGGCTCCGACAAACGAGGTCGATTTTGTGATTTCGGAAATAGCCGTTTGCCCACGGTGTGGGCGTAATGCGGCTTTTAAGAGAATGTTTGATGTGGAAATTTACGTTTGTACCTGTTGTCAGTTTGCCGTAGAAAAGAATTCCTTCTCGCGTATTACAACTATTCCGATAGACGCTCCGAAATTAGGGATCCACTTTGATGGCTCGAAGCGCTTGCAAGTTTATCGTATCAAAGAAGGTTCTTGTGAAGATACAGTATGTATCTGTTTGACTTCGCGAGATGCTAATCTCTTAAATAACGGTCAGCAACTAAGTCGTGTCGACGGATCCAACTACCATCCTAAAAGATTGGTAGTTCGCGGTGATTTGGGAATGGTAAAGCTTAATGAAGAGGCTGTAAGGAAGCTATATAACCTTTATCCTTTAGATTTAAGAGAAATAGTCTTTGGCGATAATATTACAGTAGATAGCTCGGTTTGGTTTCTCGAATTAAACTTCGGGCATCATTGGGATTATAATGAAAGCTTGAATAAGCTATGTAAAAGCAATTAATAAATAATAGGGGGTATAGTAATGGAAAATATTTTGCAGATACTCGCAGCATGTATGTTGGGATATGTGCTATTGCTCTCGATAACGGTTACGGCGGTTCTTGTAGTTTTTGTACTCAAGTCCAAAAGAAACGTAGCTGTTGATACTGATGATAAAGAGCCTGCACCAAAAGGCGGAGATGCAACAGAAAATGATGAGGTACGCGACCTTACCTATATGTATGAGGAAGTATTGCGTCAGAACAACAAGGTAATGGAAATTTTGATCGAAGAGCTACGAGAGGTAAAGCTCACGCTCAATGAAAATGTCGTGCCGGTCTTTGAAAATTGCGCAATGATCGAAGAGCTTGAGTTGAAGCTTAAGGAAGAGATTAAGAATAACGCAAAGCTTATTGCGCGCATTAATGACCTTGAAGCGGAGAAAGTCGCGCCCTCTGCTCAATCTGACGATGCTGAGAGCAAAAAAATTAAGGAGCTTGAGGAACTTATAGTTCATAAAGACTCATATTATGAGGAAATATCGGATAGAGAAGAGAAGCTGAGAACCGGAGTGTGTAATGCGATCAAGTCTTTGACCAGAACAAGAGGCTCAAACTCGATCGAATTTCTGACAGAACAGATAGAAGACGTTATTGAGGTACTTGCGGATGCACGCGGTCAAAGATACTAATAAGGAGTACTAGATATGCCAAATATAAACATAAAGTATCTTGGTATTGATTTCGGAAGCAGCTCGGTCAGCGTAGTGGGATATGAGGATAAAGATAAAGAACCGATAATTTTTTACGATAGCTTCCTTGATGACAAATTTTTTGCAACCGTTATGACCAAAGATCAAAAAGTATATTTTCAATATGCTTTTGATAAGAGCACTGATACAGTGATCATTGATTCTTTGAAGGAGGATATTGGTCAGGAGGGTAGCAAAGTTTTCGTTGAAGCATATATGACGGAATTGTTCCGTATCATAAAACAATGCAAAATAGGTACTATCGAATACGATTTTTCTGCATTGGAGAGGGTATGCTTCGGTCATCCCACGTACACTGCTCCGACCAACCAGAGCGAATATTGCGAAAAACTTAGAGAGATTATTTTCAATACTTGCCGGAGTGTTTTTGGAGTATCTAAAGAAATTGAGATTACATACGCTTCCGAGCCTGTTCTTGCCGCTATTGCCTATAACAAGGCACATCAAAATGTCAACGAATATAAAAATAAGATCAAAGACGGCGATCTGATCCTTGTTGCAGATTTTGGTGGATATACGCTTGATATGACCGTCATCCAAGCCAACAAGTGTCCCGAAGACGATTCTATCAGTATTTGCCCTATCACCTATCCTGCAAGTATTGAAAATGGAAGAATGGATATCAAGATGGGCAAGCAGATAACCGGGGAGCTTTGCACTCAGATATACAAAAACAGCATGATATTGAATGTAAGAGGTGAGAAGCGAGATCCTCCGTTGTTTGATTATTCTGTGGAAAAGAGCAAGATGGACTTTTTCCAAGGCAATGAAAATGACACGACTCCTCAAACTATGAGCGTGGAATCTACGCTGACCAAAGACGGTAAAACAAAAATCAAGAAGTTCGTCTTGCAAAAGAATCAGATCGGCGACTCAATAAAAGACGATACGATTTATGTTGGAATCTACACGAGCGAAGATGACCGCTCCATAAACATCGAAAACTGCTTTATTCAGTGCGCTGAGCATATAAATTATTATATCAACCTAAATAAAGACCGATTGAATAATAAGAAGGTTTCTCACATTATTTTTACCGGCGGAACTGCAAGGATAAAGGCTTTGAGAGAAACGGTCATAACACATATTTGTCAGGATTTTATAATCCCCGTTCCAAATGTGCTTTTGGTTGATAAGGAGGCAGATGATGGAGCTTTGCGAATAAAGGATGCCAACAAAGACAAAAAGTACGTGACGCTCGCTTCGGAAAACGTTGTTGCACTTGGTGCAGCAGTGAAGGCGGCTTGGAATACGGATGTAGGAAGGACTGCGGTAGCGCGCGATCCTGTTCTGAACTCTGATTCGATCCGTTTACAAAAGATGTACGATGAGCTTAAAGAAAAACATATGCGTTATTTTAGAATTGTTGAAAACTTTCTTGACGGTCCGAATATTTGTGAAAAATGTCGGAATTTTTTAGACAGCTTGCTTTCAGAATAGACTAACCATATTGTATATATTATCTCTGCACTTTCAAATTTTGGGCAAAAATTTGGAAGTGCAGTTCTATTTCCCGAAAAACGGGATATATTTGCTTGAGTATAAAGATAGAATGTGTTATAATATTGTCACAACGTTCGAGGGTGAAAAAATGTTTTGGAAAACAAAGCGAGTATCCGTTATTAACGGCAAGAGATTTATTGCGGCGTACAGCACCAAGCCTTTTGTGGAGGCAAAGAAGCAAAACGTCTTCCCCGACTATTGCTTTTATGAATCCGACAATCTTTATTGGTGCCTCCGTGTTGGAGATATCGAAATCCCTTGGGGATTCGGTGATGACGGAAGAGGGTATTCCGCAAACGGCAGCGTTATTGTTTCAAGAAGAAACGTTGATGCATCTTCCTTGGATGGAAAAGGATTGCCGTTTATAAAAGAAGGTGATATCTCATATTTATATGAGAGTGAGTTTATTAATAACACCTTTGAGGGGTACTCGATGTACTTGAGAGATAAGCTTCTTGTCCACATCCGTGAAATTGCAAAGCGCGTTTCTGCGGAGGAGTTCCCCAACATTCTTGAGTCATCTCTCAAGAACGATCCCGAGGTTGCGGCTCTGTTGAAGTTAAATATGCTAATGCTTAAAAGCGTGAATATTTACAGAGTCACGACAACCAAACACAGTCAAAAATAATAAAGGAGATAAATACAATGATAATTGATACGATTTTTAGCAATAGAAAAAAGTCGATCGAGAAAAGAGCTGCCGAAGAGGCTGAAATCGTCACTGCAGTTGTAACTCATCTGGATGAAAAGATCTCAAAGTTTGACCGCAATGAGGTGGAACTTGAGAATATGCTTGAGCAGAGAGAACGCGAGCTGTTAGCAAAAAGCAGATCCTCGGCAAGTGAAAGAGAGCTTGTTCGTATTAACGATGCGATCTCTAGATTAGAAACACAGATCAGTCATAACAATGATAAGACCGATGATTTTCTCAGAGTGCGTGAGATCCTTCTCGACCTCGAAATGTATATTGCATCTCTTATCGACTATGAGTGGTATTCATACGTTATTAAGGTCATTCCCGAAAAGAAGCTTCCTGCTATGGTCAATAACGAGAGCGAGATCGGCAAGGTGGTAGATATGGTTCTCGCTATCATCAACAAAATTGAAAATAAGATGGCACGCAGCATCAAGGACGAGAAAGAGCTTGAGGCAGCTAAGAGAAAGATCAAGGAGCGTGCCGCTATTATGAAAGCTAATTACTCGGGAAGCGCCGCTTCGCATGCTGTTGCAGACAGATTGGCTGAGCTTCAGAAGAAATATGGAGAAGAATATACAGCTCCTGTTTCCGCAAGCGAGTCCGACACTTCCGCAGCACGGGAGGTTAAAGACAGAGTGGCTCAGCTTCAGAAAAAGTACGGCAACTAATACTAAAAATAATACAAAAATCATATATCAGGAGGAATACAGTTATGTCTAAAAAAACTATCAAGGATAAGGAGTTCCAGCAGGAAGTCCTTATCGCAGAAACAATCGTTGAGATTGGAGAACAGCGCAAGGATATCGAAAACCTCGTAAATCAGCTTTCGGATGCAGCTTATGAGGCTGCAAAGATGGATAACAATGACTATGTCAACGAGCTTGTTGATATGATCGCCGATTTCCAGGAATTCGGTGAAGAGCTCGCCGCAGTTGAGCTTGAAATCAAGACCTGTGCTATTACGGCGAAGGTAATGGCAAGACTCGGTAAGCTGCCCAAAGCTCTCAAGGCTTGCAAAGCAGTATTCGCAAAGGCTCCCGACTTTACCAAGCTCGGCAAGGAATACAAGAGTCTTCGTGAAGCTCTCGCCAATGCACGTAAGAGTGTAAAATCTCTTCGCTCCGAGATGTCGAGTTCACATATGTCCGCGTATGAAAAGATCTACGGCAAGAAGGAAAACAAAGACCCCAAGCGTACTCAGCGTGTGGACAATATCAAGAAATCCCTCGAGGCTCGCCTCGTTTCCGGAATTACAACCACTCAGCCGGCTGCCAAGCCCGACGAAAGCGTAAGCGCTTCCGATGAAGCTCGTATTGACGCTATCGCGGCAATGCTTGACGAAGAAAGAAAGGGAGAATAACGTTGAATCAGATACCGATTTCAAGGGTTGAAAACTACGTAAAAGAATACAACGAGGCGCGCAAGGATAACAATATCCCTCGCGCGATAGAGATGGGCAAGCTTGCCGTTCGCGATGCAGAGGATGAACTTAAGAAGAGCAACCTCATAGAATCGCACCGTAGTTACTACCGTACCGTAGTTAATGAGATCGGCGCCTTCCTTGCAAATCCCACCATCCCGAAGCCCGCGAGGGCTTCGGGGGCAAGCGAAGAGAAAATTAAGGCAACAGATTGGTTTGCAGCTCCGATACCTGAGCTGACTCTCGGCGATATCGCCGGTCTCAAGGATCTTCGAGACCAGTTCGTAGTCAATATTTTTGCCCCTATGGATCCTAAATACGCACCCATCTACCGCAAATATCGCGGAAACGACAGAGGTATTCAGGTTTTACTTTACGGACCTCCCGGTACGGGTAAGACCCATGCAGTAAAATGCCTTGCAGGTGCTCTGGGCTGTAAAATTGCCGTTGTCCAGATCAAGGACGTAATGGCAAATCTTGTCGGTGACGGTGCAAAGATCATTGCCGAGATATTCGAGCAGGCGAATAAGCTGGAAAAGTGTATCATCTTCTTCGATGAAATTGATGCTATCGCGGCTTCCCGTGAGGGTGACGAATCAACGCACACCCGGGAGCAGCTTACGACGCTACTTACGTATATGGATGGATTTACCGCAAAAGCAAAACCCGGACAGGTCAGAATCGTAATAGCGGCAACCAATCGCCCCTGGGCATTGGATAGCGCAGTTCTTCGCGGAGGCAGATTTGACACACAGATCTACGTTCCTATGCCCGATGCTCCGGCAAGAGAGCAGCTTGCCAGAATTTCTCTCGGCAAGGATCCCAAGGTAAAGGGTCGCGTTGATATCCCTTGCGCTTCTGACGTAACACCCGAGTGGCTCGCTGATCGTTTTGCCGGATATTCAGGTGCTGATATAAAATCGATTTGCCGTCAGGCGGCTAGCCTTCCTATGAAGCGCGAGATCATTGCTCTCGGTAACGGTTCTCCCTATGACGACAGGATCACTCGAGCTGATTTTGAAACTATTTTGGCAAGATACATCAATTCCACCTCGGACGAAGATCTTATGGCATTCGATGCTTATAGGCTCAATATGGCACTTGACGACAAGTACTTTGATTACAAACTCAATCAAATCATTCTTGACCTTTATAACAACATTCAGGTCGAAGGCTTTGAAGCAAGAATGCTGAGGGATGCTATGGAAACGAGGGCGTTCAAGGAGAAATTCGGAGCCAAGTACGATCTTTCTTTTCTGCCGGCTAAGCTTCGCGAGGCGCTTGGCGACTAAACAGATCGGAGTTTTACAATGCTTTATTCCGAACAACTTGAATATTACCGCAATCAGTTCAGAAAACACCTTGATGTAGGCGATGCCTCTAACGCCAGATCGTATGCTATACTCTATGCAAAGTCCTTGCGAGAAATCCGATGGCAGATAGAGTCTTATTCCGACAAAGCATTGCTTATTGCCGAGGCGGACAGGTACGATACGTTCGCGGCAATTATAACCAAATACGGAATTACTGCCGAAGTTAAGAAGGCAATATTAAAAGGTGCAACTAAAGTTTCGTTGCCTTCACCGATTGCAGACGAGAAGAAAGCGAGCAAGCCCATTGATGCATCAGGTGAGCGCCTCTCCCCCACACTTAAATCACCTATTCACGTAAAACCGAGCTCTCCCGGCGAAGATGTCGATTGGGTGGCGGATGTGTTTGAAAAATGCTCTCCGGCGACACTGGTGGTACAAGCACATTCGAGTGTTGGAAGCGGCTTTTTCATCACTTCCGACGGGTACTTCCTTACAAACCATCACGTTATCCACGAGGGCTCCAAACGAGCAACCTGCATATCGGTGAAAAACGGTGATGGAACAATCAAATGTGAGGCGGAGTTTGTTAAAGCCGACAAAAAATTCGATTTAGCTCTTTTGAAGATAAAGAACTTTAATGGCAGAACACCATTTGTACCGCTTATTAAAGATTATTGCCAGGTTCGTCCCGGCATCGCAATGATGCTTATAGGTAATGGACTTAACTTTGGTTTGGCGCCGGTGTCCGGAAACGTAAAATTTGCACATTCGAGTGACGATGACGACCTCGTGTATACAGCTCCCTCAAATAACGGCGATAGTGGAGCTCCTGTTTTTAACAGAGATGGAGAATGTATCGGCATCCATAAATCCTCTACCGTCGGACAAGTGATCGGCACGACACACATTAAAGCCACGGGACTTTCCAATGCTACCACGGCAGAGAATATTCGAAAGCTTCTCTCCAAATGGGGATTTGGAAGCATGGTTTAAGCGTTATATAAACTAAGCTAAATATAAAAATGGAGACCAAAATGAAAACCTTAAGTCAGATCAGAACTCTTTTTGTAGGAGCCAGAAATCTTGCGAAGGAAGCTTCCCCCGCCAAGGCAGAGGAAGCAGCTGAAATGCTTCGTGGCATTTCGGATCATTGTAAGGAGCTTTATACCGAGGCTCCTTCTTATATGGAAAGAGCAAAATGCCGGAATATTTATGAAAGTATTGATAACGTTATCGATATTTTAAAAAGATACGGTTTTTATAATAGCACGGTTATGGCATTTTTCGGACTTCTGGATTCCAAGGTGACGCCTTCCTTTGCTGATATTAGCAGAGGTAAGGGCAATATCAAGGCATGTCCCGAAGTACCTGTTACGGAAGGAGATGCTCCGATCAAACCGATTTTGGATGTGGATGAAAAGCCTTCCAAAAAGGGAAAAAGATTGGAGCCCCCTCCTCCCAAAAAGGAAACACCGACTTCAGAACAGGGTGAGTCGGACACGGATAAAGCGCCCTCTGAGGGGGTTGACGGCGCCTCCACTGATCTCGTTCCCGCCAATGCCGAGAATAGCACGCCCCCGATCGCCGACGCACAAGGGCAGGAAGGCTCGGATATAATTTATTACGAAGGTAACCCCTTGGCGCCTCGCTGTCTTGATGAATTCATCGGACAGGCGCACGTTATCAGCAAACTCAAGGAGGATATTGCGGCAGCTAAAAAGCTTGGCAAAAAGCACCTTGATCATATCCTGCTTTTGGGCAACAGAGGACTTGGTAAGAGCACCATCATGAAGCTCGTTGCCAAGGAGCTTGGCGTAGACTTTGAGTTTATTGATTGTACCTCGCTTATGAACGATGTTAGATCCCAGCGGCTTTTTCAGGACTTTTTCATCAATATATCCAAAGCCAATCGCCCCGTGGTGATCGCACTTGATGAGATACACGCTCTGCCCGTAAAACTTCAGTCAAGTTTGCTTACCGTTCTTAATGACCGTGTATACAGCTATCTTACGGAAAGCGGCACTAAAAGCGTGCCGATCCCCGACTTTACCTTTATAGGTGCTACGACTGACTACGATGCGATCATCTCAACTCTCAAGGACCGCTGCGGATACCTTACGTTCGTTCTTCAGGATTATACTCGCGATGAGCTTCGCCGCATTTTCAAGAGCAAGCTCGGAGCTATGGAGCTTAATGCAGAGGAAGCTGTCGTAGATGCATGCATCAACCGTTGCCGCAGCTCTATCAGAGAGCTTGAAGCAGTAATTAAAGGCCTGAAGACTAAAGCAGTCACACTTGATACCGATACTATAACCCTTGAAATGGCAGAACGGTATTTTGAAGACAGAGGTATAGACAAAATCGGCCTCAAGGATACGGACAGAAGAATACTTCGAGCGATCGCAGATGAGGCAAAGGGCTTCCTCTCCGAAGAAACGCTTGCCGCTCGCGTATATCTCGATCCCAAGCTCCTTACTAAAGAATATGAACCCTTCTTGATGAAGATCGGCTTTATAAGCGTTACATCTCGCGGAAGATATCTTACCCCCAAGGCGGATGACTACTTGAAATATGGATATTACGATTTCGGTGAGGGTGTAACGGTAGGTCAGTTGCCTTCCATCGGCAACGAGGACAGTACCGATCCGATAGAAGTTACCACTGTTCAAGTTGAAGGCAGTGAGTACAACCCAACTACCTAAAAACGATAGGTGATAAAATATGATGTTGTTTAGCCCCAAAAACTGCGATTTGATTAACAAGGAGCGGCTTGCTGAAGACGTATGTGCCGCACAGTATAAGTCGCTGGAGCTCGAAAAATGGTTTTTGTCTAAATCCGCAGGTGGAGAAGCTGATGAATATAATCGTCTCGCCCTTACCTGTCACCAATGTGCGGAGATTTTAGAGGAATGTGCTGAGCTCGTATCTCAAATGCTCCCTTCGCGCGACAGGCGCAAGGCAAGAGTTTTTGAAGCGAAGGCAAGAGAATTGCTGGTTGAAGAGAAGAAATTCTTGCAGGAAAGCTGGACCTTTGAATATCCTATAACCAATGGCACGCTTATCGCGATCGCGAATGATCTCAAATCTTTGATTTTAGAGTATACTGCAATCTAATTGAAAATGGCTGATTCTATAAGAGTCAGCCATTTGTTTGTTGACGGGAAAATCAATGTATTTACGGAGAATATATTATATTTTGTATTTTTTCTTCGAAAGATATTGAAATACGCTATTTATTGTGTTACAATATTACCATAGCGTTTTGCAAAATTCAAGCTCGTGTTAGAAGGAGAATCAATATGAGAAAATTGGAGTATTTTGACCCTTATGAGGTAGATGCTGCTAATGGGTGCATATTTTCAGCACCTAAGCGAATCGATAAAAGCATCACAGATATAATGGCTACAGAGCTGTGGAATACTGCAATGCGAAAGGTGATTGATGAGAAGGACAACAAGGTTCTTTTAAGATCTCCCGATACCGCTTCTATGTCGTTGGCAAGAAAGATCCATCAATTTATGAATGATAAGGAACACATATATAATAAATTCGAAGACGAGATGCCCAAGGCGTCGGATATTTATAAGGCAGCAAAATTCAGCAGCTCCAAATGGGGACGTATTATGAGTGGCGAGATGCCGGATATTGAACGCGGTAACGCATTTGCAATTGCAGTTGCCCTGCGTTTGGATACCGACCAAACCGAGGAATTGCTTCATTCCGCGGGATTTGCAATAAACTATGAGCTTGATCTTGATGCAGCAATGATGTTTTTTATCAAGAAGGAAATCTACGATCTGGATTACATCTGTTCGATACTCGGATGTTTCTCAAATATAAAGAATGGACTCGATTGCTTTGTTTTTCAGCCTCGTATCGATAGACAGAAACCCGTATTATAATAAAAAGCTAAAGCACTCTGCCTCGAACCGAGGCGAAGTGCTTTAGCTTTTTTAAAACGGCTGCTAAACGTTCAAAGACACCCACAAATGTTATCAATTGCCGGTGGCTTTCTCTGTTTGCCAATAACTGCACACTGTGCATATTTTTCGTTTTTTCGATGCATCCGTTGACGTAGTTTCTTTAAATGTGTGAGCTGAGATGTTGATCCTATCATGGCAAGAAGAACACTGATTCCAATGCTCATTTTCGTCATTAAACCATGTGTTGGTGTAGGAGTGAGTGTGCGGTATTTTCGGAATGGTTTTGGTTTCGGTGAACTTACAATCATTACAAGAACGCTTCTGTTCTCCGGTAGCGTTTATGGTAGCGGCTCGTGTTGTTTTCCAGCTTCCGTATGAGTGAGAAGCGACATTGCTTTTTTCTCCGCAATAGCACAGGTGCCAATGCTTGCTTGCATCTTTTTCCCAGCTTGAGTCAAAGGAATGCGTGTGAGGAAGCTGAGGAATGGTTTCGATTATAACGAATCGGCAAGTTTCGCAAATATTCTCTTGTATTCCGGTTGCGTGAATTGTAGCCTCTTGGGTTACTACCCATTCACCATACTTATGAGATATAGATGCATTCTTTTCTCCGCAAACGCATTCTTGCCAATGATTGAGCTCATCCCAATTCCATTCTTCGGAATAATTATGCTCATGCGGAATTTTAGGGATGATATCGATAGTGTAAAAATCGCAGATATCGCAAGAACTCCCTTTAAGGCCCGATGAGGCTTCTGAGGCTTCAGTCATGATGTTCCACGATGCGAAACTATGGATTTCATAGCCCTTGATGCGCCCGCAATTGCAAAATTCCCAATGATATTTGTCATTTGTATCCCGCGTAAAGCTGTGCTTAGTTTGATTTTGTATCTCCCCGCATTCGCATTGTTGCCAATGGTTGTGTAGGTCGCTGTTTGTGAAATTATAATCGTGTTCATGATCAGACAAACTTAAATGCCAAGAATTCAAACGCCAAACAAGCTGACAAAAAGCAGAGATGACTAACAAACATGCGGCTATATAGTAAAGTATCTTGAACGTAAGCCTTTTCATTATAGTATCTCCTTTCTTTGTCATCGATTCAAATCTCTTTAGTAAGAGCGTTTTTATAATTATACATCAAAATCACATAATTGTCAATAGGATTAAATTCATCAAGAAGCTTGGCGGCGATTTCGCATCCATACTCTTTGGCATCGAACGCGGTTTTGCCATTGATCCCGTTAACGGCAAGCTTTGCAAGGTTACTCTATTACCTTTCATGGATCAGCCGGCGAATCAGCTTGCCGTTTTGCGTTTTACAGATCAGCGTCCAACCGTTTGTCATACAAAATTCCGCATTGAAGGGCAAAATCGTGGCTATTTCCTCCAGTACAGGTGTGCCGCTTTCATAGTGCACGCCGCCCAAAAGCTCGGCTCCGAGCAAAAGACCAACCGCTCCCCACGCGTGGCAGGCACTATACTGGCACGCAATGTTGCCGTCGTTGTCGTAGCGGAACAATTTCCTCGTTTCCCACGTACTTGTCGCATCTGCTTCCTCCGACAGAGTTTCCGCATAGAGGTTTAACATAAGACGAAGCGCGAGCGATCTTTTTCCGTGCCTTACCAAGGAACGAACGATGGTAGAAGAGGAATAAAAATCGGCTCTGATGACCAAATCGTTCTCCTTTTCAAATAAGTTCTTCACGATCGCCTTCGCTTCGGACGAGTGCGGCTCGAACAGATGCAGCAAAGCCAAAGCTTTGATAAGCTCGGATATACTCTCGGAAGAGCGATTTGGACGAATGCAATCAATCATACACCCCTTGTCCTCACTCCAAAACGCCTTTTTGCAGGCTTCGGAAAGCTTCTTATAGAATCCCCCGTAAAATTCGACCGCCTCCGTATCATCAAGCAAGCGAGCAAATCGAAGCATAATTCCGACCGTCTCCAAGAACATGAGGTTATCGACGGTGCGGGCACACCCTTCTTTGCCGACCTCGTAGTCGATTCTTTGTCCAATGATTAAATTATCGACTTCAAATATCACTATCTCCGCCACACCTACCGAAGTCTTTGAGGACTACAAGAAGCTCTACGAGTCGGGCATATCACTTATCTTCTTGAACGAGCCACTGATTAACACATCAGTTTACGAAAACTCCAAAAGCAACTTGTTGAGTATCAACATAGAAACCGGCAATCGAGCTGTGGATGAATTCTTCAAAGGCAATGTCCAGCTTATAAACAATTTCCTTATGGCTCTTGCTGAGGAACAAATCAAAGCTGCTTTTGAGCAATCCGAAAAAGAGGTCAACGATCTACACACACGCATTAGCCAAGGCATGCGAGAAGCAAAAAACAAGGGAGCCCATATAGGACTCCCTAAAGGTACAAGCCTCATAACTAAGAAATCACTTGAGTGTAAAGCCATAATCCAAAAGCACAGTAAGGACTTCGGCGGTAGCCTTGAGGACCCTGATGTTATTAAGCTGTGTGGGTGCTCTAGAAATAGTTATTATAAGTATAAAAGAGAACTAAAAGCAAGCCGCATCTTGCCATCGTGTGGGCTACAAGCAGTTATCGGGATCTCCACTCCCTTGGGGAAACTCCCTTGAGCTTTTTAAAGGCTCTCCAAAAGGAGGAAAAGCTGTTAAAACCAACTGCATATGAGATTTCGGTTATGCTCATTTCTTCAATTTCGAGAAGATCACTTGCCAGTTCAATGCGTTCATGCTCCAAGTAATCCTTGAAATTGATTCCGACGATCTCCTTGAAGAGACGGCTGAAGTATGTTCGTGAATATCCCGAGGCAGCCGCGACCTCCTCAAGCGTGATCGGATTTGCAAGGTGCGCCTCGATAAAGGACATTGCCTTCGCAATAGTCGAGTAGAATTGGTCCGTCTGCAAGGATACCTCGGCGGTGGTCATCTCGAAAAGTCTAGAGGCAAGCAGAGTCGTAAGCGCCGACGTTCGTGCCGTGCGGTATTGACCGTCCGAGCTCAGAACGTCCCGCAAGGCGGAGTGCATCGCGGCGAGCTCCTGCATTACGTCATCATCGACCTTGCCGAAGCGCGGATATTCCTCGTCGAGCAGGAGCCTTGCGATCGATTTGCTGCATTGCTCGGTATAAATGCAAAGGTTATATATTTTGGTTTTTTGAAAGGTGACGAGGCGGTGGACGTCCTTGGGGGAAAGGATATAGACGTCACCTTTCTTAAGCATCATACTTTTTCCGTTACATTCGTGGAGCAGCTCTCCCTCGGCAACGATCTCAAGCTCGTAGTAATCGTGATGATGGAGCGGAAACTCGAGCGGCTTGTTGACGGCGCAACGCACGCCGTGATCCTTGATGATCTGCGCATCTCTGTAGCTTTTTAACATTCCCATTTCGTGCATCGCCGTCACCTCCTGCATTGAGCTTATTATAGCATATTACAAGAATAAATGCAAGAAATTTTCGAAAATATGCTATATTTTAATCTAAAATCATAATATTTGCAATATTATAAAAACAATCAAAATGACAAATCGATGAAAAAATGCTATAATGATAAAAAATATAAGGAGAACTCCTCAATGGCGATCTTTACACCACCTCTCTATACTGCTTCCTGCATCAAAAAAATAGAAAAACCGATACTCACGAGAAATGACATCCCCTATAACGCTTCCCTCGTGTTCAACGCAGGCGTTACCAAGTACCACGGAAAATACATTATGATTTTCCGCGATGACTACAATTTTGAGGAAAACGTATGGCCGCCCGTCAAAAAGCCGGGAACCCTGCTCGGTGTTGCCGAAAGCGACGACGGTGTTCATTGGACCGTCCGCGAAAAGCCTCTTTTCGACAGCGCGAGCCTACCGAAGGAGAGCGACGTGCGCCGTTATTACGACCCGCGTCTGACCGTCATTGATGATAAGCTCTATCTTTGTCTTGCAACGGATACCCGTCACGGAATCCGCGGTGTCATCGCCGATATTAACGATTCCCTCGATTGCTTCAATATTCTGAGTGTAAGTGCTCCCGACAATCGCAATATGGTTCTGTTTCCCGAGCGTATCGGAGGTATGTACGTGCGCCTCGAGCGTCCCTTTACCGTTTATTCCAGAGGCGGAAAGGATCGCTTCGACATTTGGGCATCAAGATCTCCCGACTTAAAATATTGGGGGGACACAGAGCTGGTAATGGGCGTTGAACACGTTCCTTTTGCAAACGATAAGATCGGTCCGGCGGCACCGCCCATCAAAACAAAGTACGGCTGGCTTACAACCTTCCACGCGGTCGACCGTCAGGCGGGCAGAGGTAAAAACGGTTGGGAACCCTCGTGGGATAAACGATACACAGCCGGCATTATGCTGCTCGACCTTGAAGATCCGACAAAGGTGATCGGAATGTCGAAAGAGCCCTTGATCGCCCCCGAATTGCCATTTGAAACCGACGAGGGCTTCAGACAGAACGTCATCTTCCCCGGCGGTATGATCCTTGAGGATGACGAAACGGTCAAAATTTACTATGGCGCGTCAGATACCGTAGAGTGTCTTGCAACAGCCTCGCTTTCCGATCTGATCGCACTTTGTACCGAACAACTGTGAAAGGAGAGCGGAGTATGCTTAACCTATCTATAATGCCGCTTGACACCGAGCACATCGACGAGATCGTCGAGGATATAATAGAACAGCAAAGAACCGGCGTCAGCACTCACGCTATGTTTATGATGGAGTTCAATCCCGAGGGAACTCCCCCTGTCAACAAGGCAGAGCTGCAATGCGAGAAGTACGATCTTTTCCGCGAGAGGCTGGATAAGCACGGTGCCCGGCACGGCGTGCTCGTGCAGGCAACCCTCGGTCACATCTACACCCCATACGAGCCCTATCCCTTCACGCCTACCGTCTCTCTCCCAACGGGAGAGGAGAGAATAGTAACCTGCTGCCCCCTCGATCCCGACTTTCGCAAGTACATAAAAGAGCAGTTCCGTATTCTCGCCGAGCGTCACCCCTCCGTTGTTATGCTCGACGACGATCTTGGACTTTTCTACCGACCGACGGGTGGCTGTGCTTGCAAACATCACATGGCAGAACTCAACCGACGTTCGGGAAAGGCGATCACCCGAGAGGAGCTCTACGGGCACGTCCTCGGCAACACCGAGGAGGATAAATATTATTCCGATCTTTACGTCGAGGTTGTTCGTGATTCGATCGTTGATTGTGTAAAAGCTATGCGAGAGGGGCTCGACGAGGTAGATCCTACCATTCAAGGCGTGGTTTCGGGCATCTACACATCCACATTCTGCGAGTTTTCGGGCTACACCGCAGAGGCGTTCGCAGGCGAGGGCAATCCGAAAATAATCCGTCTCAACGGCGGACCCTACTCCAACTCCGCTAACACGGGCGGCGCGCGTAACTTCACCGCAAATATGTTCCGCGCTGCGATCCTACGCGAAAATACAAAAGACAAGGTCGACGTTTTCCTGGCAGAAACCGATACTTGCCCGCAGAACAGATATTCCACCTCTGCCGCACTCCTTCACGCTCACTTTACCGCATCGATACTCGAGGGCGCAACGGGTGCAAAGCATTGGATAACCAGACTTACCGCATTTGAGCCCGCATCGGGCAAGGCGTACAGAAGGAAGCTCGCAAAATATTCGGGCTTCTATGAAGCTCTCACCACATACGCAAGCCAACTTCGTCCGTTTGGATGCCGCATTCCCCTTACGCGAAAGCAGGACTTCTTCTACCAGCTACGCACCAAGAAGCATTTTAACCTCTCCGCCTGGTCGAGCTGTGTGCTTGAGCGTCTCGGTCTTCCTTTCTACTTTGGAAACGACGGTGAAGGCGCAGTCTTCCTCGACGATTTTTCCGTCAGAGGCTTTACCGACGACGAAATTCGCGAATTTATGAAGGGAACTCTCCTGCTCTCTGTCGGCGCGGCTGACGCGCTTGTCGCTCGCGGCTTCGCCCCCGAGCTTGGCGTGACCGTAGCTTCGGGTGCCGCCTCCATTGATCAGGTCGGTGTGCAGACCGGCTCCGCGAGCGCAAAGGTTGCAACCGCTGAGCGAGTTAACGGTATCTCTCTTGACGTGCAGTATGGAAACAGAGAGCTTACACCCCTCTCCGATGATACCGAATGGCTATCCGAGGTCTATCACTTCAACCAAAAACAGAGCGTCCCCGAGCCTCTGTATCCCGGTGTCACCCGCCATAAGACCTCCCTCGGCGGTGAGTGCATCGTTTTTTGCGGAACTCCCGATATGCCTTTTAAGTATTATTCCGCCTTCTCGCTCTTGAACGAAACGAGAAAGCAACAGTTGGTTGATATTCTTTCGAAAAATGACTCGCTTCCCCTCTATTACCCCGAGGATGCAGAGCTCTATCTTAGGGCAGGCAGACTTCCCGGTGGCGAGATCTTCGCCGTAGCCTTCAATCTTTCGCAGGACGCCATCGACGAACTTCCGCTTGTAATCAAGAGTGCGGTGTCGCGCATAGACCGTCTCAATGAGCGAGGCGAACGCATCCCCTGTGACTTCGAGGTGCGCGACGGCGTGACGTACGTTAAGTACTCCATCGCGGCGATGGAGCCCCTCGCACTTATAATCGGCTGATAACACATATATTTTATTAAAATAGAAAGAAGGAACAAAAAATGAAGAAAAAATTTATCAGAATTATTTCGTTCATTCTCGCGCTCATCACTCTGACGCTTTGCTTCTATGCGTGTGCGGATAACGGCGGCGCGGACGAAACTACCGCTACTGACGTGACTGCAACTCCCGCCTTGACGGATGCTCCCGCCGAGACCGCTCCCCTTACCGACGAGTGGGGCAGACCGTATATAGCTTCCCCTACCGCAGCGGGCACGAAGTTTGCGGACGGTACTGTTATCACAATGATGCTGCGTGACGAAGAAACGTGGAACCGTGAGTTTTTTGCCGAGGGCACAAACGGCGATATTCTCAACGACGCAATCTACAAGAGAAACCAGAGGCTCGAGGAAGACCTTAATTTTACCTTTGAATTTATCGAGAGCTCGAGTAAAGATGAGTCTTATCGTATGGTTATAGCTGAATACCAGTCGGGCGGTGATTCGGGTCTCGACCTTATTTCAAACTACGCATACTACTCTACAGCCTCGGCTCTCCGCGATTGCTATGTAAATCTCTATGACGTTGAAACTATGGATATCAGCCATCCTTGGTGGAATCAGACCTACGTTGAAGCCGCAACCATTAAAGATCAGCTCTACTTCATCGTGGGCGACCTCAACCTTACGGGTGTTGACCGTTCTATGGTTATTTACTACAATGCAACTCTTGCAAACGATTATAAGATCGGCAACCTCTATGACGTAGTTCTTGACGGACAGTGGACTATCGACCTTCTTCTTCAGTACACCAAGGATGCCTGGGTAGACACCAACCAGTCAGGCATAGCCGACTTCCCCGATAAGGTTGGTATGCTCTCAAGCGACGGCTCCGCATCTTACGACGGATTCCTTACCGCATTCGGTATTGATTTTCTTACGAAGACCTCCGACGGCGGTCTCGAGATCGCTTGGGATCCCGATAAGGTTTCGAGTGCTATTGACTATAATATCGCCCTGTTAAGTGAGAGCAATGGTACATACACAGACTCTGACGAACCTACTCTCATCAACAAGTTCACGAACGACGAGGCTCTCTTCTGGCTCTTCTACATCTATCCGAGCGCTGAAGTCAATCAGGCGCTCAGAAGCATGAACTCTGCCTACGGTCTGCTTCCTATGCCGAAGTTCGATCTCAATCAGCAGAACTACTACACCACCGCGCAGGATGCTTACAGCACTATGTCGGTTATGGCAACAAGTAAGCACGTGAGTGAGGTTGGTATCGTTTTTGAGGAATGGAATTACCGCTCCTATATGGATATCCTTCCCGTTTACTGCGAAGTTATTATGAAGACGAGATACCTTGCTGACGTTGAATCGGGTATGATCTTCGACCTTATTCGTAACAGTATCAAGTTCGATACCGGTATGGTTTACGGAAGTGAGATAGATAATATTGGAACTTTCACGCGTTCTATTGTCAGAAGCGGCACCAATACCTTTGCGTCTGACTATAAAGTTCAGGAAAGATTATATAATAACAGAATCAAACAGCTCCTCAAGTACTTTGAGGGAAGACAGTAAAACATAAAAAGAATCGGCTGACGCCCGGGCGTCATCCGATATTTTTGTTATATCATAATCCCGATTTCTTTGAAAGCTGATCTACGTCGATATTGGCACTGTAACCCATCGCACTTATAATTCGCTTGGGCGGGCTTTTTTGATATAATAAATCAAAACCACTTTTAGTTCCAAATCAAGGCTTGCTTTGTTTTATATCCCAACCAATTTGTCCGCCGTGTCCGCGTAACACGGATGATCCAATTCGTCAATGATCGCAGTACTGCCATCGGAAAATTCAATAAAAGCTTTGGTATCGGAAATACTGCGCGAGGCTTCGACCGATCTTGGCGTTTTGCCTGTGCCATTGTAAGGGCATAAAAGCGTAACAAGACGCGCGGCTTTTCCTTTTAAAGCAAACCTTACACAGGGTGCGGGAACGGGAAAGTTTAATGCATTGGGAAGCTCATAGCTCTTTCGCCACCCCATAAATAATGGCTCCTCCTGTCCGATAATAATACTATGACTCGCCGAGGCAACAATACTAAAGCTGACTTGGTCGCCGTGATCAGCTGTAAAACGCACGCCGTCATCTGTGTATGGCTCTGTGCCAAGCTGATAGGAGGGCTGAAAAAGATGCTCTTCGCTATCTTCACTTGTAAATCTGTCAATAACCATCGCAAACGGAGCACTGTCGGCAACGCCTTTTTTGAAAAGGATCAGCTTTCGCTTGTGTATAACGTGAAGGTACTGCTCACCGTATCCTTGATCGTAAACGCCTTCAACGCTGTCGACGTCGGCTGAAAAGCTCCATAGCATACCTGCGTATCTATCTAACGGCTCGTTGTCGGGATGATATCTTCCCCTGCGATTCTGCGACATATCGTCAACCATAGCACAGTTGTGCGAACGAGAGTCCAAGACAAAGCGTCGCATAGCGGAGCTATCGTATGAGTAACAGCCTGAATCGGGAAGAAGATTTTTGCCATACGCATACATAAGGATATTCAATTTGTCCTCGTGCTGATGTCCGCGACCAAAATCTCCGGCATCCATAAAGCACCAAAGATCGTCTTTGCCCCATCCGGTACGCATAAAAGCCAATCCGGAATATGGCAGAGCAACACTCGTATACTCGGGAGCTCGTCCATCCCTGCCATTGGTCGCAAAATAATTTATTGCCTCATGTTTCGGAAAATATATGCTGCCCAAACGACACCAAGTTTCAAGCGAAGCGCGATGACCGTCGTTAAGGTCGGGGTATTTGCCATCGGGACAAGTTATATTGATGTCAAGTTCGAACAGTGGCAAGAGCTTGTCGATGAGCTCGCGGCTGACGGGATATCCTATCTCCCGCGCCGCGGCGAATACTCTGTGGTAATTCATAATGACCACGTCGTGGTAATTCGTAGACAACTCAAATTGGAAGCCGTCGCGATATACTTGACGGTCAAGCTCCGATTGGAGCATCGAAAAGGCATAATCACCCCACTCGCGTGCTTTGATCAGGAAAGGATAAAGCATGCCTATATGTGCAAGCCCCGCCATCTCCATAATCAGCCAGTTTCCTGCCGCGCTATGAAAGCGGCTAAGGCGGTATCCGTGATCGCAGATCGAGCGCACGTAGGTACATATTACACGATCCGTCATATACGGTGATTTGTAAAATGAGTAGAACGCATAGTTCCAATTCAGTGCCAAACGGATACCCGCTTCGATAGTTCTCCAACATTTTGTGTTTTTTGACATATCAGACGGGCATTTTGCCTGCTCACACCAACTCATAAAAAGCTCTGTAAATGCCTTTGCATATTTCTCGTCGCCCGAGAGACGGTAGCAATGTCCGAGGCAGCGCCATTCGTGATGACGGGAAAGCTGCCACGTCCACTCCGGGGCTTCATTTGGAGTGGGATTAAATTCCCAATCTACGTGGGAGGTATCGATAAATTTATGGGGAAATGCTATCGAGCGAAGCTCGCCGTTTATTATTTTCTCTGCAGCGGCAAAGTCGTCATCCTCCGGCAGTGCCCAGGCATTTTCTCTGGGCTGATAAGGTATTTTAAAGAAATTTTCTGTTTTCAGAGTGGAGCGTATGTAATCCGCCAACTGCTTTTCCGCCGCCTCGATACCACGATCGCGAAAGGTAACGTCTATATCCGACAGTTCCAAAATACTGCGATCCAACAGCTCACAAAACAACTGTTGGTTTGTAGTCATCATATCAACCATAAAATTTCTCCTAAATTATATTATATTTACCATCCGTAGCGCATCTTCAAGAAACACATGGCGAGTTTTCGTTCTGAATCCGCCATAAAAATACGAGCGGGACTGAAGAAGTTCAAATTGCTGAATGTGATGTCAGGCGAGGGCAAGACACAAGGTACGTTTATATTATACCATAAATATCAACCTTTTGCAACCATTCCGCAAACAAAGCAAAAAGCCCATTCACGCGGACGGGATTTTTTGGTATAATAAATCAAAAAAGAATTTTTATAAAGCAGTAAGCGCACAAAGCCGATCCATCCTCAAACGGTGGATCGGCTTTGTGTTAAAAAAGAGCGCCATCCAAAGGGATGGCACTCAATCAGAGCTATTCCGGCAGGTAGGGGAACTGCACCTCGCGTTCGGGCTGACCGAAATTGGGTGTGCCGTCCGCATCAAACGTTACGGGCGCGATCCAGACAGATCTGCCCGACCAGCCCGTACCCGAAACCAAGTTGCCGTGATATATCATCCAGACGCTTCCGTCGGGGGCTGTGCAGAAAGAATTGTGTCCGGGGCCGTAGCACACGTTATAACGTTTTTTAAACACGGCTTGGTTGGCTTTTTCCCAGGAATCGGCATTCATAGGATCGTCTCCCGTCAGCGTCAGCATGCCAAGGCAATAGTAATCCGTCCAGCTGCCGGACGCGGAATATACCAAGTGGGTCTTTCCCTGATGCTGCAGTACGGCAGGTCCCTCATTGACATAGGGCTGACCTTCCTTTTCCCAATACAGCTCGGGAACGGAGATGCAAACGCGCTCGGAATCAATGGTGCAAGGGTCGCTCATATGGGCAATATAGAGATTTTGCGCCACGTTCTCGTTCCCTTCCCAACCTGACCAAATAAAGTACATCTCGCCGTTCAGCTGTAAAACAGTACCGTCGATCGCCCATTTATTTGAGGGATCGGTGATCTGACCCACCATTTCGAAGGGAGCAGTAGGGTCCCCCGACGTGCCGCGAAGAACGTACATACGGTGGTTTTCGTTATTTCCGTCATCGGCGGCAACGTAAATATACCACTCACCGTTAATATAGTGCAGCTCGGGTGCCCAATAATTCAAGGAATACATAGTACCCTCGGGCGGTAAGTAGACCAAAGTTGCATCATACAGCGAAAGCTCTGCTATCGAAGATACTTTTCTCACCCAAATAGCATTGTAACCGATAAAGCAATAGTAATATTCGCCTTCATGCTCCACGACCCAAGGGTCGCCGCCCATATCGTGAATGGGATTTTTCACGGTTTTATACATGTATTCCGAAGTTGTTTCCTCCTCTGTAGTAATCTCGACAGTAGTTTCGATGGGGATTTCGGTGGATTGATCTGTCATAGCTGCCTCGGTTGTCGTTTCTTCGTCAAGCACAGGATCCTTATCGGCGCACCCTGCAAGCATAGCGGAGATCATAAGCACGCAAAGGATCAAAGCAAAGCATCTCTTGATCATTTTTACCTCCTAAACCAATAACTTATTTACTGATATCTCGAATCCCGGACTCTTACCTTATAAAAATGTCCGGTTTCAGACTTAATAACGTCGGTTTCCGCTTTATCGTTTCTCAGCAGGAAGATCGACGGACCCGTCCGGGTCTCAAACGCGCCGTCGGGAGAGATAAACACCGCACAGCCGTCGTTAAAGTTTCCGACGCCCTTGATATCGGCGCGGTTAATTATAGTATATCACAAATATTTCTATTTTGCAACATAATATTTTAAAATAGAAAATTTTATCTTATTTCGCAACCTTTCCGCAAACAAAGTCAAAAGACTATTCGCGAGAGTAGGCTTTTTTGATATAATAAAGCTATGGGAGAGAGTTCCAAATTGGGTTACAAAGAGGCTTCCAAAAGCGTTTCCGAGGTAATGGATTAATGTATATGATGGGCAGTGGGGAATGATTCTCGCAACTGTTGTTTCATATGTGAATTGGAAATCCATCGGTTGGGCTCTCCTGCACGGTTTGCTTAACTGGGGATATATTATTTATTATATCATACGTTACTGATAAGACCTGATAAAAGCGTAAACCGCCGGACTTCGGGCTGATAAATAAAAGCGGCTGATCAATGAATCTGCCGCTTTGTTATTGAATTTAAATCAGCTTTGCAGCATCGCGGACTGTATCCTCAAATTTTGTTTGGTCCTGGTGAAGCCGTTTGTTTTACTGCTTTGTCGATATATTCTTGCCCGGATCGGTGTGGATATTTGAAAATCTGAGGAATCCTTCCGTCCGGTTGTTTTCTATCAGTATATCCGAAACTTCGCCGGTGAAGAAGAAGGCGGTGGTGCCCATATATTCACCATTCTGCTTGCCGCCGATGATGTTGTTTCCGCTGACCGTCAGTTCGAATTTCGTTGTCTTAGTATTGTGCGAATTTCTGTAGGTCATAATTCCCATACTGACGTCGGTTATATAATTGTCAATAACCGAAATCGGACCTATTTCGAAAATGTTGGTGTCCTCGTAACCGTCACGGATGAGAATGCCCGTCACAACCTCGGATATGCGGTTGTTTTTCACGATCGAATCCACGGCGTAGCCTTCAAAAAGCATAATTCCGCTTGTTCCGCCCTCGTTCGGTTTGACGTAATAATACGAGATATCGCCCGCCAAGCCGCCTCGGATCTCGTTGTCTGAAATAATGCTTTTTCTTCCACCCTGCATGATTCCGTGGGCACAGCCCGTGATCTTGTTCCCGCTTATTACGGTATCGTATGAGCCCGAATTTACGGTAATACCCGCAAAGCGCGCGTTTTCCGAGGTGCAATTCTTCACGTAACAGCCGTAGGATATGCCTTTTTTGTCGCACTTGCCGATATTGAATCCTCTGGTTGAAAAATTGATCGAGCAGTTTTCAAAACCGCACTTGTATCCCGCATAGATATAGAGCGGTGTGAAGTATCCGTATTCATTGAAGGTAGTGTATGTATCGATATCGGCGGGCAGAGTCTCAAATCTGAAATTGCAATTTTTGACAGACGCCGAGCGCGAGTAGAAAATATCGACGAATTTGATCTTTTTTTCGGGCTCCTTGCCCTTTTTCGTTGATACGTTGACGCCCGAGATGAGCAGGTTGTCCGACCAATGCGTGACTATGACTCTTCCGTGCGCGTTCTCGATCGAAAGGTCACGGATCGTTACGTTTTCGGCAACGTCAATGAGGTAAACGGTGGTCGCCTTGCGTCTGTATGGCCAATCTTCGACCTTTGAGGTTGGCTTTTTGGGATCCGATTCGCGGGTGTCGTCCTTGTAATAAAACGGGAAGATCGTATTCTCCTCGGTTATTATCTTGTTAGCCAACGCTTCCTTTACGGTCAGAAATTCGGAGAAAAACGAGGTGTGTCCGCTGTAATAGCTTCTACCCTGACACCATTCGTAGCCGCAGTCTTCGAGGATATTTGTGTTTCGCTGGCTCAAGAGATATATCACGTCCCCGGGCTTTGCGTTGAGATTTGCGAGCGTTTCGATCTCGTTTGAAAAATCCTTCATGTCAACGGCAAGATCGGAGCTTGCGGTCACTTTACCGTCGATCCAAAAAAGATTATCCGACATCTGCTCAATAACGGTCTCATCTCCGTCGCCGAATATCGTTTGCCCGTCGTTGAGGTATACGGTTTCAAGCCTGTATTTCCCCTTTGGAAAATATACGTTATCTGAAACTTCAAAGGCTCTTTGGAGAGCCTTGTTCCAGCCGTCTCCGCGGTTGAAATCACGTATGTTTACGTGATCTGTCGGTATATCGGGTATCACGGTGTCCTCGTTTTCCTTCGAGGCTGTAACTCCCTCGGTGTCGGTCTCAACAATAGGGGGTGTGGTTTGATCCGCATTGCCGTCGGTACACGAGCATATACACAGCGCCGCAATGACAGCCGCAAATAAAAGAATATATTTCTTCATCATATAAAAATATAAGCCTTTCGGGATTTCCCAGTCCTTCTTTTGATACTATTATACCATATTGCGTGCTTGTATGCAATAGAAATCACGTTTCCTTTAAAAAAGAAAATTTCCGAGCCCATCAAAATAGATCTCGGATAGCATCACGGCGGTGTTTAAGTTGAACTTTCTGATGAACGGCCTCGGAACTCTGATGAAGTCGCTCTCGAACATCTTGTCTAATTTGTTTTTTTCATTATAAATCATAAGCAGGTTTTAGATTTTTATATATAGATATAATGAACCCACTCCCCCTTTCAAAATATAATACAATAAAACATTCGGCAATACTTCAGTACCAAATCTGACCTTTGCGAGCATTGTACTAATTTTGCTCAAAAAGGGTTCCCAAAAGGTTCAAAACACGGCATAATTATCACGATACAAAATTGCTGTAATTCGCAACCTTTCCGCAAACAACTCTCAAAGCCTATTCGCGTGAGTAGGCTTTTTTGATATAATAAATCTATGGGGAGAAAGTTCCAAAGAGGCTTCCAAAGAGGCTTCCGATGTGAGAGTTTCGGGGCATGGAAATTCCACGAAAGTTCCACGTTTTTTGTGGAAACCGAGGCAAAAGTGCAAAAAAGAAGAGCGGTCTTTCGATCGCTCTTCATGTGTTGATACGTATGTAAAAGATTTATTTTACAATGCTTTGTGGCTTATTTGAAATATCTCTTAAGCATACCCTCGAGAGCCTTGCCGTGGCGAGCTTCGTCGCGTGCCATTTCGTGGACGGTGTCGTGGATGGCGTCGAGGTTGTTCTTCTTTGCGCACTTTGCAAGGTCGAACTTACCGGCGGTTGCGCCGTATTCGCAGTCTACGCGCCATGCGAGGTTATCCTTGGTGGTAGCCTTCATGTTGGGCTCGAGGTCTTCGCCGAGGAGCTCTGCGAACTTCGCTGCGTGCTCTGCCTCTTCGAAAGCTGCCTTTTCCCAGTAGAGACCGATCTCGGGGTAGCCCTCGCGGTGTGCGATGCGTGCCATGCAGAGATACATACCAACCTCTGCGCACTCGCCGTTGAAGTTAGCCATAAGCTGCTCGAAGATGTACTTCTTGTCTTCCTCGGAGATATCGGGGTTGTTCTTTACGGTCTTTGCGTAGATGCCGTACTCGTGCTCAGCTGCGAGAGCGGCGCCATCCTGCATTACGTTGAACTTGGATGCGGGAACCTTACAAACGGGACACTTTTCGGGAGCTGCGTCACCCTCGTGAACGTAGCCGCAAACGGAACATACAAATTTTGCCATGTTATTTTACCTCATTTTATAAATTATTTTTTACTTTAAAAGTATTTGTCTCAAAGCTTAAACGTGATCGGAAGGATCAGCGTAACGTTGGCGGGATTCTGGATCTTTATGTTATCCTGAATATAGGTGTAAGTGTTTTTCGGATTACCGAAGCTGCGGTCCTCAACGTCCTTTATCGAGAAAGGCGAGTAGGGATCGATATAATACTGCTCCAATTTTTTATTGTCGTCCCAAAAAAGCTGGAATTGAGTCGGATAATTCAGGTCATTGGAGCTCAGATACAGATCTTCGTCGATGATATAAGGCAATTTATATAACTGCCATTTGCCGACGATTATGCCGTCCTTTTTGAGTGCCTCTCGGATATCCTTTTCGAATTCGGCGGCATCTTTGGATAAGGTGACTTTATCTGTTTTTGTAAAGGTCTGAAACAGAGAGCTTCGTCTGGGGCCTTCCTCAATATCAAACGGATCGGTGCAGATCAAACGCATTTTTATTTTGAACGGCACGTTTGGATCTGTGTGATGCTCTGCTTTCAAAGCAATATATTGCTTAACCGTTTTGCAAAAGGCGTTTACCCGAAGAAGTCTTTTTTCTTCCGCCTCTTTTTCTGCGGCGGCAGGGGATTCCTGAAGTGCCTGCTTTATCTGATCACGAAAATCCATAGTAAATACCTCCGTATATTATTTTGAAATTAGCGCATTTTGAGCTTGGATAACTCCGAGCATCGGATTTCTCCAGTGTGGCAACGATTTAGCCACGTTTTACAATTGAAGACCTGTGCGTCGGGGGGCTTAGTGCCTGCTGACTTGTTAATCAAGTCCCAATTTTTCCGCCGCTGCCTCGATAGCGTCGGATTCCTTAAGGGAAGAGAAGAGCATCTCTCTCTGACAGAGAATGCCGTTGCGCTCGAGCACCGTATACGCCGCGAGGCTGACCGCGGGCAGGATCTCGGGCTCGGCGAAAATATACGCGTTCCACGACTGACCCGCGAAGGAGCGCGTCCAATCGTTGAGATTGACCGCCTCGGACATCGGGATGAACTCGCCGTCATAGGTCAGGACGGGCGTGCGCGAATAGTCCTTCGCCATACTGATATGCGGGATCGCGATATGGATATCGTACATCTCGGGGCGTTGCATACCGAGCTTTTCCGCGTAGATACGCGATTGCTCGAGGATTTCCTCGCGAAGCCTCGGAAGGAGGCTGACAGCCGCCGCGAGTCCCGAGATTCCGAGGTCGCGTGCCGCGATTCCGCCGGCGGAGCGTACGTTCGATTGGCTGATAACGAGTGCCTTCTTCGGCAGACGGCGGGCGAGAACTCTTGCCGCCATATCTCCGACGGTTACCTCGCTGTCGTCCGAAAGCTTCCAATCGGTGACGGCGGGGCGGAGGGCGCGGTCTGCGGAGGGCGCGCCGATCGAGTAGATGTCATTGTCGCAAAGGTAGAGGAAGTCGATGGGGTGCGCGAGTCTGCCGCCGCGCTGCATACCGACGACCATATCCTCGATCAGCGACTCTGCGGCAAGCACCTTTTGGTGCTGATAGATGTATCTTGAAAGCATAAGCTTCGAGAAGACCATTTCCTCGACGGTTGAAAGCCCCGAAACGGGAACGGTCAGGTGTCGCTCGACGATGCCGTCGTCGCCCGTGCGGTCGGCGAGGCGGAGCTTATAAAGGAAGCGGTCGATGTGGTAACCGAGCGCAAGGCCCGTCGCGTAGCTGTCGCGGCGGAGGTAGTCGAGGGCGTCGGCGTCGAACTGACCGTTGATCATTTCGGTCAGATAAACGTAGCGAACGCCGTCCTTGACCTCGGGCGGTGCGCCGACGATCATTCGTCCGACCTCCTCGAGAAGCTCGGTCGCGTTCTCGCCGTCCTCAAAGGGATAGCCGAGACTCTCGGCAACGCATTTTATAAAGGTAGGGGTGTTGATTATGATAAATCCGAGCATTTCGTGCGGCTGTGCGCGCGCAAACATCGGCTCGGTCGCCTTAAGCTCCTTCATTTCGGGCATCTCGCCGTAGATGGTCTCGGAGAGGTGCGAGAAGAAGCAATGGCCGACGTCGTGCAGAAGTGCGGCGAGTCGCAGGCGACGCTGATGTGATGCGGAGATCGTCTGCTCCTTGCCTGCCATAACGGCGGCATCGTGGCGCGCGACGCCCGCGATCATCTGCGCCGTAACGGCAACGACGCCGAGAGTGTGCTCAAATCGCGAATGGTGCGCCGAGGGGTAGGTCAGCTGTGCAAGGCCAAGCTGATTTATGCGGCGCAAACGCTGAAAAAGCGGAGAATCTATAAGCTCAAGCTCCCAGGGGTAGAACATAACCGTGCCCCAGACGCAGTCGTGGATGACCTTTGTTCCTTTGATGGTACGCGGCGACCAATCGCGCATACAGTCGGCGACAAAAGCGTCGGCGCGGCGCTGAAAATCAAGGTAAAGCTCGCTCGTCGGAGCCTTAGGCGATGGACGGGAGAAGGAATTCTTTTTCATAGACGGATCCTCCGAAAAAGTGCAGAGTGCAGAATGCAGAGTGCAGAGTTAAGGTAGCTTTTCGCTTCGCGAAAAGCTTTATATTTTACCGATTTTATTATAACACAAATTTTTCCAAATTGCAAGAGGGTGGGGAAAATTTCTGTTAATCTTCGGTTTCCTCGGGAATCTCGATAACGCCCTCTCGTCTTTCAAAATCCTTGATGCAATTGCGGATAAGATAGAGAACCTGACCGTTCGCGGAGCGGCCTTCGTATTTTGAAATGTAGTGCAGCTTGAAGTGCAGTTCGGGGTCGATCTCAAGTCCGAGATGCTTGTTCTTTTTATTTCTCATTTTTATTCTCCAAAAATATCTTATTTTAAGTATATTTTAAGATATTTTTATGTTATAATGTTGTAAGTATACTTAATTTAAGTATACTAAATTAAGAATAGAGAAAAATAAATGAAACTTGCCCTGATTGCCACCCGAAAGATTAAAAATGCCGACAAATACATACCCCAAAATTGCACCCGAGTTCTGACTAATATTCAGGGACTTTCCTCTCCCTCGGTTGAGGTCATATATGATACTAACCTGGACGAGATTATCCGAAATGCTGATTTTGTCACCGCCCTTTGTTCACGAAAAGCCAAGAAACGACCTGCGATAATAGCAAGATGCAAACGATATGCAAAATCATTTGAATTCTTTTTTTACGACTAAAAAATTTGCGCCTCGTTATATTGCACTTGCCTCTGTCAAACGTTCACCTCAACTTCTCCGCGGGCGAACCTTAACTCGCGCGTAGCGAGCTCTTAACTTTGGCGCAAGACGACCTTGATTTTTTCGTGTCCTCGTTCCCGAAAACGGTAATAATAATGATATAATATAAATGTAAGAAATATCATTGACAAAGTGCGCTGTTGGTGGTATAATTAGCATGTATAAATATGTAAAAACGGAGGACAGTTAAATGTCTAATCTCACAGGAAAAACACTCGTTGCTATCGGCGACTCTCTCATCTACGGCTCGAAGCACGGAAATCATATCACCTGGGTCAACAAGCTCGGCAAAAAGCACAATATGACCGTATATAACCACGGTCTCAACGGCGGCACCGTCGCGCTCCAGACCGCGGAGCCGAACAAGGTTCCTATGGTCGTTCGCTATAAGGATATGGAGGACGGCGCGGATTACGTCGTCGTGCTCGGCGGCGCGAACGATAAGCGTCTCTCGATCCCGCTCGGCGAGGTCGACTCGGAGGACAGCGCGACCTTCTGCGGCGCTCTCAATAATCTTATTCTCGGTCTGACCGCGAAATACCCGAAGGCGAAATTCCTCTTCCTCACCAACTACGACCGTTGGAGATCGAAGAACGCCGAGGGACTTTCGGATATCGACTACGTTGACGCGATGATCGCGGTCTGCGCGCGCTGGGGTATGCCCTGCTTCGATAACTACCGTCAGGCGGGCTTCTCATTCTACAATCCCGCGCAGTGCGAGTGGATCGACGAGGGCTGTGTTCTCGACGGCAAATCGAACCGCCACTTCTCGGACGAGGGATACGACTTCCTCCTGACGAGATACGAAGCACTTCTGGAGGCACTTTAATAATAATGAAGAAAAGATTATTCAGCCTGCTCCTCGCGATCCTTTTGATCCTCTCGTTTGCATCCTGCAAAGGTGAGGGCGAGGCGACCGATCCCGTTGAAACCACAGCCGCTCCCGATCATACTCACACCGAGGAGGATGCCGAGCGTATGGCGGCTTACGACTTTACCGTCTACGATAAGGACGGAAATCCCGTAAAGCTTTCGGATATGAAGGGCACGCCCGTCGTGCTCAACTTCTGGGCGAGCTGGTGTCCGCCTTGCAAGGCAGAAATGCCCGATTTTGACGAGATCGCAAAGCAGTACGAGGGCAAGGTGGCGTTTATGATGGTCAATCTCACCGACGGTCAGAGCGAAACTCAGGCGTCGGCGCAAGCCTTCATCGACTCGATGGGCTACACCTTCCCCGTCTATTTCGACACTACGTCCGAGGCGGCTTACACCTACGGCATCCAGTCGATCCCGACCACCTTCTTTATTGATGCCGAGGGATACTTCGTTGCTTACTACGAAGGCTCGATGGATAAAAACACGCTCCTCCGCGGAATTTCAATGATCTACGCGGAAAATAAGTAAAGCCAAATATTCCGGCGGAGAACGCCGCTTGACCACGATTCGAAGATATAAATTCAATTTCAAAGGGAGAAAACTATGAAAAACATTATGGAAAAGCAGGGATTTATCTGCGATATGGACGGAGTTATCTACCACGGCGATAAGATCCTTGACGGTGTGCGCGAATTCGTTAACTGGATGCTTGATAACGGCAAAAAGTTCGTATTTCTGACCAACTCGCCCGAAAGAACTCCCCACGAGCTTTCGATGAAGCTTGATAGAATGGGACTTTCGGTATCGCCCGATCATTTCTACACCAGCGCGATGGCAACTGCGGAATTCCTTCACAGCCAGGCACCCGGATGCACCGCGTACGTTATCGGTGAGGCGTCGCTCTCAAAGGCTATGTACGATCAGGGCATCTATATGAACGACGTTAACCCCGATTACGTCGTTGTCGGCGAGACCCGCACCTACTGCTTTGAAAAGATAGAAAAGGCTATCGCACTCGTCAATGCGGGCGCAAAGCTCATTGGCACCAACCCCGACACCGTCGGCGTGACCGATCGCGGAATTATGCCCGCGACGGGCTCTCTCGTTGCTCCCATCGAGATCGCGACGGGCAAGAAGGCGTACTTCGTCGGCAAGCCCAACCCCGTAATGATCCGTCACGGACTCAAGCGTCTCGGCTGCCACTCGGAGGATATCGCCTTCATCGGCGACAGAATGGACACCGACATCATCGCGGGCATCGAGTCGAACGTCGATACCATCCTCGTTCTCACCGGCGTAACTGCGCGCGAGGATATCGGCAACTTCCCCTACCGTCCCAAGTATATCTTCGACGGCGTTGGCGATATTCTTAAGGCTACTGTTGAAGAATAATGAATATCAAAAATAAAAATATACTGCGTATTGCGGCGCTGATGCTAACCTTGCTCTGCGCCGCCGCAGTGCTTTCCTCCTGCGATATTTTCGTTGAATCCTTCCTTTCGGATTACACGGCGGCGCGCACCTCGGAGAGAACCGAGTACCCCACACCCACCTATCCCGTGGAGGAAACGACCTCCTCGCCCGAGACCGCACAGGATACTGAAGCAACCGTCACCACACCCGAAACGACGGCTTCCCCCGAAACCGAGGCGGAAACGACTAAAATCCCCGAAACGACTCGAGCTCCCGAAACTACTCGAGCTCCCGAAACCACCAAAGCTCCCGAAACGACGGCTGCGCCCGAGGTAACCGAGCCCGCGCCGTCCGCGGAATTTGCCGATCACGTTTATCTTGTCGCAAAGGACAGTGGCAACTGCGCGGAGCTTCTCGGTCGCGTTAACGTACACGTCTTTATGGTCAGCGATACCGTGTCGGCTTGGGATAACGAGGCAATGAATGCGCTCAAGCTATCTCTCGCGGCGCAGGAAAAGTCGCTTGAAGCCGACGCGAAGAAATATGGCAAGTCGCTTGATATCACGTTTTCCTACACGGTCGTTAAGATCTCGGTATTGGTAGATACCGCAAACACCGACGATGACTGGCAGGATGCAGCTCTTTTGACGATTGGTCTTAAAAATCTTACGAGCGCGCAGAAGATGCTGCAGGATCAGTACGGCGGAGATTCAAATCCGATCGTTTTTGCCGTCAATAAGCCGGGCAGAGCTTATGCGAGCTGGACGACGGGAACGCGAAGCGAGCGTGTCACGCTCTTTTCCTCCGGTAACGACTCCTTCCGCCACGAGCTCTGTCACCTTTACGGCGCGCGTGACTTCTATTATCCCGATGAGGTAGTCCTGCTTGCGGATAAGTATCTGGACGGAAGCCTGATGGGCAACGGTGAGGAGGTCGATGCGCTGACCGCGTATCTGATCGGCTGGGACGAGGAGCTTGACGCAAACGCGCATGCTTTTCTTGATGAAACCCGTCATTTAACGTCCGAGTATCTCGAGCAAGAGCAGAAAAAGCAGAATGTTACGGGCAACGTGACGAATTACGCGCTTTCCTACGGCACGTACACGGGATATCTCGAGCGCGGCATTCCGAACGGCGTTGGCAAGATGGTCTACACCTCGGGCGATGTTTACGAGGGTGTTTTCGTCAACGGCGACCGCCACGGCGCGGGCAAATATACCTGGACGAGCGGCAATGTCTACGAGGGCGATTGGCTGAAGGGCGAGCGTACGGGCAAGGGTACTTATACCTGGGCGGCAGGCGATAAATATATCGGCGACTTCGTTGAAGGCACGCGCACCGGCTACGGTAAATACATATGGAAAAGCGGCGACGTTTACGAGGGCGATTTCGTAGACAGCGTTCGCACGGGCCAAGGAACTATGTATTATGTCAGCGGAAGCGTATATACCGGCAGCTGGCTCGACGGCAAACGCCACGGAGAGGGCACGTACAAATACGATACGGGAAGCATTTACGTCGGCGCGTGGGAAAACGGCATCCGCACGGGCTACGGAAGAATGGATTGGTACGACGGCTCATCCTACGAGGGCGAATGGCTCGACAACAAACGCCACGGCTACGGCAAATATATCAACCAATACGGCACGGTCTTTGAAGGACAGTGGAAAAACGACGTTTTCCAGAGTTAAGCCTGTATTGATTATTTAATCCTCCGATGCACGGAATATGTGTCGGGGGATGTTTTTTATTGCCAAATAATCGTGCCAATGCATGATTTTTGTTGACAATAAAGGATAATTATGTTATAATGATTTTGTCGAATTTTCTTTAAAACTCAGGAGGCGGTTATATGACAGTCATTGAATTCTTTGACCGATCGGTTATTAAGAATGTGGCGAATGCTCTGCTTTGCAACCCGGATCGAGTTATCACGGTCGGACACGATACCAAACCAATTCGCGAAAGTTTTAATTTTTTGCGTCCTTTGATAGAAAAACGAGAAAAAACGGTCGAGCTAATTGCTATGAATGCGGATAGAAATAACGTCCGTGAAATAATCGGAGTGCTTGAGGGAATAGTCAAGCAGTATGATGATTGTGTTTTCGACCTGACGGGCGGAGAGGATCTTTACCTTGTGGCCGTTGGCTCGATAATGGCGACTCACAAGGTGCAATGCCATTATTTCGATTTTAATAAAAAGAAGCTGATCGACTGTGACGACGACGGCAGAGTTTGCGATATTGAAAGCTTTAATGTCTCGGTAGACGATCTTATCGCACTGCACGGCGGCAAGATAGTGGACAACCCTTACGACAGATATTATCAAGAGCCATGGGTGCTCGATGAGGAGCTTCACCGTGACGTTGAAGAAATGTGGGAGGCTTCGAGAACTGCGGACGGGCAGTTCCATCCCGCGTCTTGGAATATGACTATGAGCTGCATCGGCAAGGCTTGCTCGGAGATGATAGATCCGGATTCGCTTTCTGTCTCATTCAAACTTTGCGATCTTGACGCATCGACCTCGGCAAGAGGAGGCAGATATCTGTTTAATCACGATATTATGAAAAATCTCAACGCGAGAGGAATTATTGAATTTTACAGTTTGAGAAACGGAACCGTTTCCTTTAAATTCAGCAATCAAAGAGTCAAGCGTATAATGACCAAAGCCGGTCAACTTCTCGAGTTGAGAGTGGCTTTTGCACTTGCGGCGATCAACGAAGACGGTTATCGTGCGTTTCACGACATTCGTGTCGGCGTGGTTATCGACTGGGAGCCCGAGAGTGACAGAGATACCGAAGAAAACAGATCGGTAAACGAAGTCGACATCGTTGCAATGTATGGTACTGTGCCTGTATTCATTTCCTGCAAAAACGGAACTTTCGATAGCGAGGAGCTCTATAAATTCAATACGGTTGCCGAGCTTTTCGGTAGAGAGATCGTAAAGAAAGTGCTTGTAACCTCGGATATGGAGCATGCTTGCAGTGATCCCGACACCCTTCGTGAAAGAATGGACGAAATGGGTATAAAGAGAATTGAACAAGCTCATGAAAAAAGAGAAGCTCCGCTCGCCCGCCTCCTCCGTGGACTCAGCGGAATAGGTGCGCGATAACATAGTCAGCTGCGGAAAATTACGGATAAAACTCGCGGAGCGAGCGCTCAAGAAAAAAGGAGATAGCCAAAGGCTATCTCCTTTTTTTACCCCTCTGCAAAAAAGTTTACAAAATAAGAAAAGAGTAACTTTGCGAAAGTTGTTGACATTTCAACAAGTTTGTGGTATACTATAGCAGGCTTGTTGAAACTTCAACAAGTCGAAAGGAGTCGATTATGAAAGAACGTTTTGAAACCTTTACTGTTTTGATTGCCAAGATCAGCCGAAATATCAGAAAGCTGAAAAATCAGGAAATGGCTGAGTACGATCTTCGAAGCACGCACGTTTCTTGCCTTTATTATCTGTATCTTGCCGAGTCGTTAACGGCAACCGAGCTTTGTGAGCGTTGCGAGGAAGATAAGGCGACTATCTCCCGAGCCGTTGATTATCTTGAAACAAACGGATACGTCACCTGTGAATCCAAATCATCCAAACGCTATAACAGCCCGATTATACTTACCGAAAAAGGGCAGTTGATCGGTAAAGAGATATGCGATAAGGTCAATTTGATTCTTGATGAGGTTGGTGCGGGGCTGTCGGAAGAAGAGCGTATTGCGTTTTACCGATGCCTGACGATTATCAGCGATAATCTTGAAAGGGTCACAAAATCATAAGCATAACAATTATCGAATTCACATGAGGTGATTATGTTCATACTCAAAAAAATCGGATGCCGCGCGTTTCAGGGCGTATTCCGCGCGGCTTTGCCGATCCTGCCTTACAGAGAGCCGAAGATCGTGTCCTCCCTTTCGATGCTCGGCGACGTATTCAAAGAAGAAAAGACCACGTCCGTTCTCATCGTGACGGATGAGGGCATTGTGAAAAACCGACTCACGGCTTCACTTGAAGAGGAGCTGAAGAGAAATAATATCGCGTATGCGGTTTACGATAAAACGCAACCGAATCCTACCGTAGATAACGTGGAGGATGCGCTTGCGATCTACCGTAAAAACAATTGCAACACGCTGATCGCTATCGGCGGCGGTTCTGCGATGGATTGCGCCAAGGCAGTGGGAGCACGCGCGGTGTATCCGAGAAAAGCGGTCGGCAAGATGGGCGGTATTCTGCGTGTGCTTCGCAGACTTCCCGTGCTGATTGCTATTCCAACAACAGCGGGAACGGGAAGCGAAACAACTCTTGCGGCGGTGATCACCGATAGCAAAACGCATCATAAATACGCTTTAATGAGCTTTCCGCTGATCCCACATTATGCCGTGCTTGATGCGTCGTTGACTTATACGCTTCCGCCGCATATGACCGCAACTACGGGAATGGATGCGCTGACTCACGCCGTGGAAGCCTATATCGGCCGCTCCACCTCGGCGGAAACGAGAAGACTTGCGCTTGAAGCCACAAAGCTGGTATTTGAAAACGTAGAAAAGGCATATACCGACGGTCATAACCACGAGGCACGGGAGAATATGCTCCACGCCGCGTATCGCGCGGGTGTTGCATTTTCCAAATCCTACGTTGGCTATATCCACGCCATTGCGCATTCGCTCGGCGGCAGATACGGCACGCCTCACGGCCTTGCCAACGCGGTGATTATGCCGTATGTGCTCACCTCCTACGGCAAGTGCGTATATAAAAAGCTACACCGCCTCGGTATTGCTGCGGGCGTATGCTCCGAGAGTGACGGCTGCGAGGCGGGAGCAAAGAAGTTCATTGAAGCCATCAAGGAATTGAACGCCAGAATGAATATTCCAACCACTCTCTCGGGTATTCAAAAAGAAGCGATTCCCGAAATGGCAGGATACGCGGAAAAGGAAGCCAATCCTCTCTATCCCGTGCCGAAGCTTATGACGAGAAAAGAGCTTGAGGCGTTTTATTTTCAAATTGCAGATTGGAGTGACATACCGTGACAAATCAAGAAATACAGAGCTTGCTCGAAAAGCAGAGAAAATATTACAGAAGCGGAGCAACGATCCCTGTAAAATTCCGTGTGGAGCAGCTTAAAAAGCTTTATTACGCGGTAAAAAAATATCAAAATGAAATCAACGATGCACTAAAGAGCGATCTCGGCAAAAGCCATTACGAGGGTTTTATGTGCGAGTCGGGCTTGGTGCTGACCGAGATTTCCTATATGATCAAGCACACGAGAAAATTTGTGGGGCGGGGGACCGTGGTGACGCCCCTCGCGCAGTTTCCGTCGCACAGCTACAAGCAACCCGTGCCCTACGGAAACGTGCTGATTATGAGCCCTTGGAACTATCCCTTTTTGCTCACTCTCGAGCCTTTGACTGATGCGATCGCGGCAGGCAATACGGCAATCCTCAAGCCGAGCGCGTACTCTCCCGCCACGAGCAAGATAGTTGAAAAGATCATAAAGGAATGCTTTGCTCCCGAATACGTTGCGGTCGTTGTGGGCGGCAGAGCGGAAAACACCGCGCTTCTCGACCAAAAATTTGATTTCGTATTCTTCACGGGAAGTCAGGCGGTCGGCAAAGAGGTGCTCCGCCATGCCGCAGAGCATCTGACTCCCGTCGTCCTCGAGCTTGGCGGAAAAAGCCCTTGCATCGTGGATGCGAGCGCCAATATCAAGCTTGCCGCAAAACGAATCGTGTTCGGCAAATATCTCAACTGCGGTCAGACCTGTGTGGCTCCCGACCATATCCTCTGCGAGAGATCGGTCAAGGATGAGTTTGTAAAAGCCGTTGTCTATGAGATCAAAAAACAGTACGGCGAGAACCCGCTCCAAAACAAGGACTACGGCAAGATCATCAACGAAAAGCATTTTGCTCGCCTTTGCGGCTTGATTGATGAAAAGAAGGTGGTCATCGGCGGAGCGAGCAATGCCGCGACCTGTCAGATCGCACCCACCGTGTTGGATAACGTAACCTACGACGATGCCGTTATGGGCGAAGAAATCTTCGGCCCCATTATGCCGATTATCACCTTTGATGATTTCGATGCGGTGGTTGACGAGTTGAAAACCAAGGATAAGCCCCTCGCGCTCTATCTCTTTACAAGCGATAAGCGGCATGTTAAACGTGTTACGACCGAGCTGTCCTATGGCGGCGGTTGTATCAACGACGTGATCATTCACCTTGCCACGAGCGCTATGGGATTTGGCGGTGTTGGTGAAAGCGGTATGGGATCCTATCACGGACGGGACGGCTTTGACGCCTTTTCACATTATAAATCCATCGTGGATAAAAAGACCTGGCTCGATCTGCCCATGCGCTATCAGCCTTACAAGAGCAAATTCTACGAAAAGCTCTTGCACGTTTTCTTGAGGTAAACTATGAAAAATATGAAACAATCGCAAAAGATCATGCTGGCGATCAATATATTGGTCATTGCCGCGATCTTCGTATTAAACTTTTTCTATCAGGCGAGTGGCTTTGACTTCACGCTCAAATGCGTATGCAGCGGATCGTTTGCTCTGCTTGGACTCGTCAATCTCGTCTATGCATTGAAAACGAAACAGCCGAATGCGAAATTCTATATCGGAATGGCGGCGGGTCTTGTTTTTGCATTCCTCGGCGACTATCTGATCAACGGCGATTTCATCATCGGCGCGGCGACCTTTGCGCTCGGCCACGTTTGCTTTGTCATCGCCTACTGCTTTATGCGGAAAATGCAGAAGCTCGATTATATCGTCAGCGGAGTGCTGTTCCTCGGATGCCTCGCCTTTCTTCTGTTCTGTCCGCTTCTTACCTTTGAAGTGCCGATCTTCCGCATCGTTTGTATCGTCTACGCGCTGATCATTTCCACAATGCTCGGTAAGGCTGTCGGCAATTTTGTCAGAGAAAAGAACGCCGTTACGGGAACGATCGCCGCCTCAAGCTTTCTGTTCTTTTTCTCGGATCTGATGCTTGTGCTCGATTGGTTCATCGGACTTTGGAGCTGGACGGACCACGCCTGTATGGGAACCTACTATCCCGCGCTCTGCTTCCTGGCTTTGGCCATGGTAATTAAATCTGTATTCAATAACAAAAGAGGAGTGAGAAAATGAAAAACCGTAAAACACTCAAAATAGCCAATATTCTGCTGGCAGTTATCCTATGCTTTATGTTCGTCGTGTCTATCGTTGACTCCAAAGAGATCCGTCATGACACGAATTTCAGTCAGGAAAATATACTTACACATATTGAAAAATTATCCGAAAACGGCCCTCGATCCCTTGTAGATAAAGAAGCCAATGACAAGGCTATCGAATATATCGTCAATCAAATCGAAGGCTACGGCGTTGTCAACGAAGATACCGTCGATGCCCCTGCATATATCATTCAGGATTACGTCGCGACGGACGATGGGGACAGATATCAGAACTTCTATCTTAAGAACGTGATCGTACATATCCCCGCCAACGGAAGCGAGAGAAGCGGCGAAGCGGTTATGTTTATGGGACATTTCGACTCGGTTCCTATGGGAGAGGGCGCGTCCGATGACGGCGTTGCTTGCGGAGTAATGCTTGAAGCGATTCGCTATTACCTCGATAAAATGGAAAACGGCTATACGCTCACAAACGATCTTGTGTTCTGCTTTGTCAACGGTGAGGAATACAATCTTTTCGGTTCGTATGCGTTTATGAATGAGTTCGTGGGCTTTGAGAATGTTGTTGACCGCATAAAATTCGGCACCAACCTCGAATCGCGCGGAACGGACGGCACGCTGATTATGTTTGAAACTGCGGCGAATAACTATAAAACTGTTCAGCTGTTCTCCGAAATCAATAAAAACGTCTTCACCTGCTCAATTGCAACGATGGTTTACGATATGATGCCCAACGGTACGGATTTCAGTAACTTCAAGGAAGCGTATCAGGGACTCAATATGGCGAATATCGGCGGCGGCGAGGATTATCACACGCAGAACGATGCTCCCGAAAACGTAGGATTGACGTATCTTTCCCAGCAGGCACAGATCGTTGATGCGATCATTGAAAAGCTTGGAAGCTACGATCTTGATCTGCTTTACGATGCAGATGAGTCGGCGATCTTCTTCTCATATCTTAATCTCACTACGGTCGTATATAACCACACCGTTGCGATCGCGCTTGCGGTAGCAGCAATTTTGCTTCTCGCGGCAAACGTACTGATCTCAGCCTACCGTAAGCAAAAGAACTTTGCTAAAACCGTAAAGAGCATGCTTGCGATCGTTATCGGACTTGCTCTTTCGGCGGGCGTAACCTATCTGTTCTATTATCTCTTCCAACTCGTTGCGGCTCTGTTTGGAGTGATCGATGTTCACATGATAGGCACGATCACCTATTCCAATATACCCATCGTGATCGGTATCGCACTTACAGCGCTTTCAATTTGCGTTCTGACAACGCATTTTGCAACAAAATGGCTCAAGATCACGCGCAGAGATATGACAAGAGCATTCGCGTATCTTCACGCAACGCTCGGCATTGCATTGTCATTCGTTTTAGCCGATGCAAGCTATCTGTTCATTTTCAGCGGTATTCTTCTGCTCGCGAATGAACTTTTGATCACGTCCGCAAAGAAGGTGGATTTTGCGTCGTATCACGGAGAGCTTCTTGCAACCGCGCTTTATTTCCCGATCGTGATTCCCGTCGTATTCCTTGCAACCTCCGCGCTTGGTATGACAATGGCGTACGTTTACGGACTTGTTTTGGCATTGTCTCTGTTCGCGGTCAGCATTTGCATAACTCCCCTTTGCGAAAGATTTTCAATCCGTTCGCTTGCTCGCGCATTCCAAAAGAAGGAAGCAAAGGTATCTCCGGCAGAAGGGGCACTTCATATTCTTGCTTGCGCTATGATCGTTCTTTTGGCGGTTAGCGTGATAAAGCCCAATGCAAGCGTAAATCTTCAAGGAAAGCAAAATATCGCCACACTTCCGTATGACGATGCACTTGTTTATGTAAACGATATAGACGGAAGCTGCGAATACCGCGTTTATGACCTTAACGCATACGGTGCGCTCGGCAAGTATGCGCCCGAGATGGAGTATAGCGGAGCATACTATTTCGCGCAGGGAGAAAATCAGAATATCGGGCTTTGGGCGATAGCTACCTCCGAAAATAACGTGCTTACCGTCAAAAAGAACGCAGGAGATTCTTTGGTATATCTTAATTTCAAAAATATCAATGCAGAATCCTTTACAGTCGACGATGGTATCACGACACGCACCTATAATTTTGAGGATAGGGAAACATATTCCGTCACGCTTCACAGCGAATGCACCGTTACGGTAAACGGAGGCAGCGCTGACGTTGAATATAAAGAGGTCTTGCGAGATTATGCAGGGCTCATTCCTGCGGAATATGCAAACGATAGCAAAAAGCTTCATTTTAATCTGTGGCTAACCGCTGAATTTCAGCTCGGAAGCTGAGCCGCGCGATAAAGACACGAACTCGCTCGGCACTTACAATATAAAAACTATTTGGGAGGGTGAAAATTCACCCTCCCAAAATGTCATAAAAGCCTTGCGGAACAAAGAAAAAAGCCGAGTCGGAACGACAGGATTCTGAACCTCCATTTGCGCGCATATCGTGAAATTTTGCGTTTGCGAATAGACAGAGGGGATTGTTTGCGGAAGGGTTGAAAGTGAGCGAATTTTGTGGTATAATATAGAAAATGCGACATAGTTATCAAGGTTGCGGTGGAGTGTAAAGGAGATTATATATGAACCAAAAATTTCAAAAGGCGATAGATTTTCTTCTTGAAAATGCAAATCCGTCGATAAAGTTGCGCGTGAAAAAAGAAATCCTCGGCCGTATTACCGAAAAGGAAGAAACAACGCTAAAATCGCAGATTTTGCAGGAAAAGATAATCTGCTTTATGGCAGAAAAACAGCAAGAAAACGGTTGGATAGGACTTGGTTTTCACGGTTCTAATAAAAATGCGGGACAATATGATAACCAAGAAACCGCTACAAAGTATATGGGAGAAAAAGGGCTTAAAGGAACTTCACTTCTCGATAAGGCTATGGATGCCTATGCAACTACAAAGCTTACCGACCTTTGCTATGAAACCAAAGGACAGTATTACAGTGAGTTTGAAATACCTGCGTTCGGTCAAAATATGATTCGTTCGGCTTGCATAGCAAGAGCGCATTATGATGATATTATATATATAAAACCGCAAATTGAAGTTGCGCTTGAATCGTTTCGCAGAGTAACCGAGGTGGATTCAATACTTGATGTATCGCGCGAATCAAAAAAGTGCAGATTATTCAATAACGGCGAAAGATGGCCTTGCAGATACCATCTTGAAATACTTGCATTTACGGATTCATGGAAAACTGAAAGCAACATTAAGATGCTCGCGGAATCCTTCAAGCGTCTTATGCGTATCGATAGACCTGAAATTATGAATACGCCCGTGGCATGTTGGGTAGGCCATGCGGTCGGTCCTCTGTGGTATTATCCCGAAGGATATTCAATTTCTACTAATGCAATAAATAAATTTGATGCTGACGGAATTCGAAAAGTTAATTTTGAAAAAGTGGAATGGCTTTGCCGGTGTGGTCTGTATCCGTATTTGAATGAATTACAATCGGAAGTTGAATATATCGTTGAACATATCAACGATAACGGAATTTGCGAAGTTCCGTTCTATGAAAATGAATTCCGCGGTTGGGGACCTTATGCGGGGCTGCAGCTTGAAACAGATTGGAAATCAAAAATGCGTAAGTCATGCGACGTTACATTCAGAGCATTGCTGATTGCTCATTACGTAGGTATAAAATAACGGAGGAAAATAAACAGATGGCTGAAATTATTAAAACATTCAGAGAAGAAATTTCCGCGATGCGCTTCATCGGCAAAAAATATCCGAATTTCGGTCCAATGTGGGGCGAGTGGTTTGCGAACGGTTGGTTCGATAAAATTGAGGAAGCAATGGGCGGCGTCGATAAAATAACCGCGATCTGGGAAAACGGCGGAGGTTACGTCGGTCTCGAACGCCGCGCGGACGGACAGCCTTTTGAATACTGGATTGGTATGTTCGCTCCCGCGAACACGCCCGTTCCCGAAGAATTCGCCTATATCGATTTTTCCGCAATCGGGCTCGGTACGTGTTGGATATACGGAACGGAAAAGGAAGTTCATAAAACCAATCCTTGTAAAGACGCGGTCATCGACGCGGGGCTTGAGATGTGGACGGATGAAAACGGCGGCGTATGGTCGTTCGAAAACTGCACCTGCCCGAGATATACTGCCCCCGATGAGAAGGGAAATGTTATATTGGATTACTGTTATTTTGTGAAGTAATAAATCAATATTGTTGAAATCAGAATTTGATACGTAAAACAAAGAAAGCGGCGAGGTTATCTCGCTGCTTTTTATTGCAAAATATTTGGGTTGAAATATGGGAAAATTTGTGGTATAATGATAAATACTGTAAGTAACGCAAAACAATGAATATTGTAACTTTTAGCAATAGCTGTTAAACTATACCGGAGGTACTATCATGGCATCCAAAATATTTGAAAAAGTGTTTGAAAGAAATATCGAACAATTTGTTGGTCATTTTTCAGATGATAGCAGTGCTATCTTTAAGGACGAAAAGAACAAACTTATACATCCGGGTGAATACGGCAAGTATAGAGAAGAATCGTGTAAACAAATATTACGATTGCTTTTAAACAAACATTCAAGTATATCTGATGGTTTTATTATTACAGCCGATGATTCTATCACAACACAATGTGATATTATTATTTACAATTCAGATATTTCTCCAATTATTGCTGATGATATTTCTCGTATGCTTCCTGCTGAAGAAGTGTTGGGGATCATCGAAGTAAAATCTACTCTATCCAAAAGTCAATATATAGATGCATTGCGTAAAATGGCGAAAAACAAACAAATTATTATAAACGGAAGAAAAGGCGAACCTATTACTAAATATGCAAAAACTGCCAAACAATATGATACTGTCGGATCTTTTTTGATTTGTAACAAACTTGACTTTGATTACGAATCACTAAGCAATGAGGAAATATATGGTGACATTGATAGAACTTATTGGCATAATTCAATATTAAGTGTTGAAGATTGTTGCATAACATATATATTGAATTTCCAAACGTTTCCGCCAATACTACTTGAGCATTTACGAAAAAAGAAAGTGAATGTTAATACTACAGCGGCATGGCCTTATTCTACATTCGATTGCGATATTGAAACTGTGGTAAATAATGAGAATCATGTTACTATTGATACACAAGATAAGTATCGTCATATAAAGTTATTTTTTATAAATGTGGTCACTTGTTGCCAAGAGATTGCTCGATACACTTATGAACCTTCAATATATTTAGGTATGAGTGTTGAATCCATATATGATCAATATAATGATTGATGTCTATCATACATTCTTTGCCGATACAAAAACGAACTTGTTCGCTCGAAATCAAAGTACCTATACTTTTTTTGCGTAGCAAACTGTGTAATACCCCTCAAAAAGCTGTGTAGCAGTGTAGAAAAAAGAGCATTTCGGAGCTCTCTCCAAAATGCTCAAAAAGAAATTAAAATGACAGGATTCTGAACCTCCATTTGCGCGCATAATTTGTGCTAAACTGACGTGCGGCAGTCGCGCGCAAAGACCCCTGTTGCGTTGCAACAGCAAGAGTTTCGAATCCTTGGAATCGAGACGAAAAGCAGAGGGGATAGCCTTTGGCTATCCCCTCTGTTTTTGGTCGAGATGACAGGATTCGAACCTGCGACTTCTACGTCCCGAAAATGGAAAATTATGTAAATTATAAAGTGCTTTATGAGTATTGCACGAAAAATCTTACCTTATTTCAACGTATATAACACCCAAACCGTGCAACTTTTATACCCCAAAACTCCTGCAAACCCGCTTGCGTAGCAAACTGCGTAGCAAATCAAGCAAAATTGCGTAGCACGGATTTTCATTATTATAATAGGTAATTAACTTACATGGGCGATCTTCGGATCGCTCTTGTTTTTTGAGTTCAAGCTGCTTAAAATACTTGATAATATTCCGAAGAAATTATTATATTATTCCGCAAAGTCTTGACATTGTGCCGCAAGAGTGATATACTTATACTGATAGATTATAAATTCGAAATCTCAACGTATCGAGGTATAGATAATGGCTATGACAACAAAACAAGCCGCAGAAAAATGGGGCATCTCCGATAGACGCGTGCGAACTCTCTGCATCAACGGGCAGATCGACGGCGCGTGGCGCGAGGGCAAACTTTGGTTTATTCCCGATAATGCTCCCAAACCTGCTGACGGACGCATTCGCGGCAAGGAAACCCTTCTCGCCCAGATTGAAAGAAAAAAGATCGAACTCGACGGTCGCCGTCCGCTCACCGAGGGTGAAGTAGCGCGTCTGAACAAGGATTTTATGATTGAATATACCTATAACTCCAACGCGATCGAGGGCAACACTCTTACTCTGCGCGAAACCGATATGGTACTCAAGGGCTTGACTATCGACCAAAAACCGCTAAAGGATCATATGGAAGCCGTCGGACATAGGGACGCATTTTATTTCATTTGCGACCTCGTCAAGGAACGTACTCCGCTGTCTGAAACCGTTATCAAGCAGATCCACTCCCTCGTCCTTGCTGACAAACCGCTTGACCGCGGTGTGTACCGCAGAGTACCCGTTCGCATTATGGGCGCGAAGCAGGATCCCGTTCAGCCCTATCTGATCGAGCCTAAGATGAACGACCTCATGCAGCAGTACGCAAACGATGAGCGTAATATCGTAGAAAAACTCGCCGACCTGCATATCGCATTCGAATCCATCCACCCCTTCATCGACGGCAACGGCAGAACCGGACGCCTCATCATCAACCTCGAGCTGATGAAAGCCGGATATCCCCCCATCGATATCAAATTCACCGACCGAATGCGCTACTACGACGCCTTCGACCACCGCTCCGAGATGACCAAACTCTTCGCGGAATATCTCAATAAGAGATTGGATCAGTATTTGGAAGTGTTGGATAACAACTAATCTTTCATCTTTTTACCACGAAATGGCAGTAGAAGAACTGAAATAGATTTGTAGGCAAAAGAATGAGAAATAATAATCTCAAAATGTACAAACTGAAAGATTCAAAAGCAACAATATGCTTTTGCTATCAGTGCGATATTTATTGAAATATGTAATGATAACAAACTATATTTACACCTAACAAGTATGAATGGAGAAAATGAAATGGCAAAAAATAAAAATTTAGGAACTGCTAAAGTTGAAAAAAACGATGAGTTTTATACACAATTATCAGATATAGAAAAGGAACTTCGCCATTATCGTAAACATTTTGAAGGTAAAATAGTATTATGTAATTGCGATGATCCTTTTGAAAGTAATTTTTTTAAGTATTTTGTTTTGAATTTTAACAGACTTGGTTTGAAGAAGTTGATCGCAACTTGTTATGCAGATTCACCAATTGCTAATCAACAATTATCTATATTTGATGTTGTAGGACAAGGTGAGGAAAGTCAAAACAAGCCATACAAAGCAATCATCACTACTGTATATGACAAAACAGGCGATGGTGGCGTCGATATGTTCGATGTTGCCGAGCTTTTCAAATCGAGAGAAAATACATTGGTTGAATTAGAAAGCGACGGAGATTTTCGGTCGCCTGAGTGTTTGTCGTTATTAGATGAGGCGGATATAGTTGTTACCAACCCACCATTTTCTTTGTTCCGTGAGTACATTTCACTGTTGGTAGAAAAGAAAAAGTATTTTATTGTTATGGGGACTTTGAATGGATGTAAATATCGTGAAACATTTCCTCTTATTCGGGACAATCAAATGTGGCTTGGATATTACTTTAATAAAACATACGAATACAAGGTTCCTGATGATTATGATTTTATTCCTGGCAAGTTTCGAGTTGATGACCAAGGCAACCACTATATTAAAGTTCCGGGTATCTGCTGGTTTACCAACTTAGACTTAAAGAAAAGACATGAAAATTTAATTCTTGTAAAGAAATATTCAAAAGAAAACTATCCTAAATATACTAACTATGATGGAATTGATGTAAAAAATATCAACGATATCCCTTGTGATTTTTGCGGCATAATGGGTGTTCCAATCTCTTTTATGGGTCAATATAATCCCGAGCAATTTGAAATTATTGGACTTGGTGAGGGCGATTTAGCTAAAGAAATTGGTATAACTCGCAACCATGAAGGAAGAACCAAGGTCGAATACGAGGAAAACGGAGAATATATTCGTCCTTATGCACGAATTTTGATAAGAAACAAACATCCCGAGGAGGTAAACAAATGATTATTGAGGAAAGAAAAATAACAGTTGGAGAAGTCTGCGAGGGCTATTTTAACGATGCAGAAGAAGGCGTTGTTGGTTATAATGATAGACTTGATATCAGACCTAAATATCAGCGTGAGTTTGTTTACAAAGACGCCCAAAGAGATGAGGTTATTCGTACTGTGCTTAAAGGACTTCCATTAAATGTTATATATTGGTGTAAAACCGGTGATGATACATACGAAGTGCTTGACGGACAGCAAAGAACCATATCGCTTTGTGAATATGTGGACGGTTCTTTCTCTGTCGATGATAAATACTTCTATAATTTGCCTGCTGATATAAAGAAAAAGATATTGGATTATCCGTTGTTTGTTTATGTATGCGACGGAACGGATAGCGAAAAGCTTGATTGGTTCAGAATTATTAACATTGCAGGCGAACAACTTACAGACCAGGAATTGAGAAATGCCGTATATGCAGGCTCGTGGACGTCTGATGCTAAGCGATATTTTTCCAAAACAGGGTGTGCGGCGGATTCTCTTGCAGGAGATTATTTAAAGGGGTCAAGCATCAGACAAGAATATCTTGAAACAGCTATACTATGGGCTGCATCTGCTGAAGGAAAAACTATCGAAGGTTATATGTCGGAGCATCAGCACGATCCGAGTGCCATAACACTTTGGAATTATTTCCGTTCCGTTGTTGATTGGGTGCAAGCTATCTTTCCGAAAAAACGTAGGGAGATGAAAGGGTTGGCTTGGGGATTACTTTATAACAATCACGGTAAGCGCACCGATCTTGATCCCAAAAAGCTTGAACTTGAAATTCAGCGTCTTATGGGTGACGAAGATGTTACCAAGAAATCGGGCATTTACGAGTATTTGTTGACGGGAGAAGAAAAGAAGCTATCTATCCGCGCTTTTGATCGTCGGGATGCTCTTGCCGCCTATGAAAAGCAAGGACATAAGTGCACCATCTGCGGCGAAGAATTTGAATTTGAGGAAATGCATGCCGATCATATCAAGGCTTGGTCTAAAGGCGGTCATACAACGCCTGAAAATTGCCAAATGCTGTGCCGAGATTGCAATCTCAAAAAGGGTAATCAATGATAAGTAATGAACTGTAGTAGATAAAAAACCCCTATCAAAGTGTACTGAACACACCTTGATAGCGGTTTTTGACTCTTTTTTGAAATGCAAGAAATAAGAAGAATTTCTTGCAATCTTGTATTTTTCTCTTGACAAATGTTGCTTGTTGTGGTATAATTAAAAAAAAGGAGGATTAAAGTATGATTTCAAGTTCAAAATTACAAGAAAAAATTATCGAATGCCTTTCCGATCAAGAGAATCATAGTGTTCAAGAGATAAAAAATTACCTCGAGCAAAGCGGTGTGGATGATTATACCGAGGGGCAGTTTGCGGGATCTCTCAACACTATGCAAAGAAACGGAACGATTCGTAAGATTGACAGAGGAGTTTATTCTATAAGAAAAAGGAGTGAAGATATGAGAAAATGCTTTGTTATTTGTCCTATTGGAGAAGAAGGATCTGAAACTCGCACTAATTCTGATAAGCTTTTGAAGTATGTAATTTCGCCCGTATGCGAGATGTGTGATTTCACAGCAATTCGTGTAGATCAGCAAAATGATGCAAACTCCATCACGCAGACGATCATCGACTCGCTAGAAAATGCTGATTTAGTAATTGCTGATATTTCGGGACACAATCCCAACGTCTTTTACGAAATGGGTTATAGATCAAGAACTAAAAAACCTATGATTCATCTTCGCAAGAAAGGCGAGAATATTCCGTTTGACGTTAATGCAATACGTACTCTCGATTATGATTTAACCGACTTGGATAGTGTTGATGAGGTTAAGGGAAGATTAAAAAAGACCATAGAATCCTTTACATATACGGATTCTGTAGAAACTCCTACAACGGAAACTGTGATGGTTGATAACGTATCTCCCGCAATTATGCCCGTACTTTATCAGATACTTGACAAGATGGGAGAACTGGAAAGCGCAGTTAAGAGTTTTTCTCCCGAAACAATTGGAACTATTGTTAGAAGCATGCAACCTGCACAGCCTCAAATGTCATCCGATGCAGCATTGCAGATGCAGCTAATGAATGGTTTTATGCAGAACCCAGAAGGATTTATGAAGCTTATTGAGCTTTCCGAAAAAATGAATAAAGGTAAAAAATAAAACAGATTGTTTTAAGCCGCTATCAAAGCGTGATTATCATGCCGCTATTATCAATATGTAAGGATGTTAGGCGGTACAAAACAATCTTTCCTTGAATACTGCCTAGATACGAACGGCACATCGCCGGACTATTCTTTTAACTCGAGTTTATACTTATAATAACTATTCCTCGAACAGCCACAAAGCTTAATAACATCCGGATCTTCAAGAGAGCCGCCGAAGTCTTTTGAATGTTTCTGGATAATAGCTTTACATTCAAGAGATTTCTTGGTTGTGAGGCTCGTACCCTTAGGGAGTCCTATATGGGCTCCCTTGATTTTAGCTTCTCGCATTCCTTGACTGATACGCGTGTGCAGGTCGTTGACTTCTTTTTCAGATTGCTCAAAGGCGGCTTTGATCTGTTCCTCCGCAAGAGCCATAAGGAAGTTGTTTATGAGTTGAACATTGCCCTTGAAGAAGTCATCCACAGCCTGATTGCCGGTTTCTATGTTGATGCTCAGCAAGTTGCTCTTGGAGTTCTCATAAACCGAAGTGTTAATTAAGGGCTCGTTTAAGAAAACCAGTGAAATCCCTAATTCGTAGAGCTTCTTGTAGTCCTCAAACCCTTCGGTTGCATTTCTAGACATTCTTGAAACCGAGTCGAAGACTATGGTATCACCTGCTTGAACTAAGTTGATGAGCTTGTCCCATATAGGCCTCGACTGAGTGGTACCTGTAAAGCGCTCTCTAAAGATTTGAGCTTTAGGATAAAGATTCAATATGTTGGTAATTTGACGTTCAAGTTTTTGATGTGGTGTTGATACACGTGCATAACCGTAAATCATATGTGCCTCCAGTATTAGAAGTAGCTTTAGTTTCTTTTGATGCTATAATTATGCCGTGTAAGTGCTACGTGGGTACGAACTTTCGGTATAACTTTCGTGAGCTTTGTTTTGGTACTGAAGAATCCTCGAACGTTTTATTGTATTATATTTTGAAAGGGTGAGTGGGCTCATTATATCCATTTTTAAAAATCTAAAGCCTGCTTATATTTTAAAATGAAAAACAAATTAGACAAGATGTTCGAAAGCGACTTCATCAGAGTTCCCAGACCGTTTATCAGAAAGTTCAGCTTGAATACCGCCGTGATGTTATCCGAGATCTATTCTGAATATACATATTGGAAAGATCGAAACGAGCTTCAGCAGGGTGGATGGTTCTATAGTACTGTTGAGAATATGTGTTATAATACAGGTCTAAGTAAGCATCAGCAACTTGTGGCTTGTAAAGAGCTTGAGGACTATGGAATAATCAAGATCAAGTACCATGGTATGCCTAAGAAGAGCTATTTCAAGTTCGATTCGACTATGTTTGAGAAGCTATATAATGACTTTGAGTCGAATTCTAATTCAAGTGCCGCGGAAGCAAAAGAGGTGGAAACTAAGCAAGTTGAGGTAGAATCATATTGGGGTGGATCTGAAACTGTGGTGGCAAGAAAATTTTCCGGGTTTTCTTTTTAAGTAATAGAACGAGCTCGTACTTTAGGTGCGAGCTTTTTCTATTATATGGATTTGAAGTGTCGGGCAAGGAAGAAAAGGATAGTCGAATTATTAGACGTATATGGTTTAATTATTGATTGACGGAGGGCTGATATACGAACGAATTCGGGCGGATTATTAAATATAAATAAAAATAAGTAATAAAAATATATATAATAATATTTATGCTATAAAGCATTAAAAAGCTTTATAGCAATTATCTTTAGTAAAATATCTATACTAGTATTTTGAGTAAATATAATGAAAATAAAATGGTTGTTCAAAAATTGAACGATTGGTGGGCAGGGGGCATTGAGAGGCGGAGAAGGATGAATAGGAGGTAAAAAAGTATATTATAAAAAAATATTATAATTATTTATTTAAATATATTTTTATATACATATATTGAAAGTTGAGAAAACAGGGGGAGTAAAAAATATATAAATCAAATTGTTATTATATACACTAGTTGACAAGTAGAAAAGTCTATTTTAACTTGTCAATTAATGTATCAATATCTTTATTTAATAATAATTTTTTACTAGCCGGCTTTTTCATAAGCCTTCAAATGTTCCAACGAATCTGCCACCAATTCCTCAACATCCTCGGACAAGCCAAGCACTCTATTCGAGTACTCATACGAAGCCCATAAATCTCCCGTGCGGAGTTTATCTATGATGGCTACTAGAATGTTTAGGCGGTCGTCCAAGTACTCATAAAAGAGATCCGTGATAAGCCCGGGCTCGAGGATGTCTATAAAGTAATACGGATGCGATTGGCAATAAGATTTCAATAATTCGCGGTCATCATAAGGATCGGGGAAGCTTTCGTCCACTTCGGAGCAAAGCTTATTCAGCTCACACCATAGATTCAAAAAGTTCTGACTGCTTATAAAAAACTTATACTTAACCCAATAGTGTACAAGCATACCATAGAATAACTTGAGCTGCCTATTATCTAACTTGAGCAATCTTTCTTTCAGTTTTCTTCTGATAACTTTATTATACATTTCTAATTCCTTTCAAGCCTAATTCCAGCTATGTCTTTTTATACCATTCAATTAATTTAGCGCATAATTATGCGGAGCATTCAAAAAAGCTGATGATCTAACTTTCAATCATCAGCTTTCTTATTTACAAGCATTTTGCGCTGCCTGCGAGAAGTAAATTATTTAATACCAATTACCGCAGAATACATCTACGCTTGTGTAATAATTATCAATGATTTCTTCAATCGTGAACTTCTTCTTAATCAACACCGCGGCGGTAATCAGACTCATATGATCGTAGGCATACTTGACAATGTTGTCGATTAGTTGTTTTCTAAACTTCTTATCCTCATTGATCTTAAAAGGATTGCTATCAAATGCTTCAAGAAATTCTTCAAACTGATCCATCGAGATCATACATCCTTGTTGGTGGTTCATCTTATAGAAGAACTTAAAGAACTCATGAAGCCCTTCGGCGCTCAGGCTTTCTAACTCTTTAACTAGTGTTTCTACTACTTTGTTATCCTTGGTTTCAATATTTTCCATAATACTTTCACTTCCTAAATTACATATTTAACAACAGAGCGCAAAGTGTTGTTCTATATAATTTAGCAAATAAAAGCTATTAAGAGTCCGAATCCGGCTCAAAAATCAACGTCTTGTCTAAATCCTGCGCGAGCGACACTTTCTTTCTGTGACTGATATGCGCATAAATATTCGCTGTCGTAGAAATGTCGGCGTGCCCGAGCCATTCTTTTATTGAATTGATATCCCACCCTTTATCAACAAGGATACTTGCGGTTGAATGTCTGAGATCGTGATAACGCATATGAGGTAGTCCGTGGCGAGCAAGGGCGCGTTTGAAACTTCGCGTGATGCCTTCGGGACGATACGGTGTGCCGTTGGGATGCTTGAAGATGTAGTCGTTGTCGTGATAATTAGGTCCAAGACGCCTTTTGTAGTCCTCTTGCTGTGCCTTCAATACTAATAGCAGAGCCCGAACGTCCGGAATCAGCTGATACGTCCGTCGGCTGGCATAGCTTTTGGTGCTGTCTTGTCGGATAACCTGACTTCCACCGATCACGGTATGATTGATCGTGATCGTGTTCGCGTCAAAATCCACCGCTTGCCACCGCAGACCAAGAGCCTCGGATCTTCGCAAACCGTAGTATAACGTGGTGTAAACCATAGGTCCGATTTCTTCGTGACGGAACGCATCGAGCATTTTTTGAGCATCTTCTGCCGTGAGAAAGACCTGACGCTCATCCTTTTTGTTGGTCTTTTTAGGCAGCGGAACCTGCAATGCGGGATTGAATTTGATATCTCCGTGCAAAACCGCATAGTCCAGGACCTGCCGAAGAACTCCTATGATCTTTCTAACCGAAAGCGCCGACTGACCGCCGACCTTGTAATCCTTTCTGCCTCCATCATGTGAGAGGTAATTCATATAATCCAGAATATGACGCGGAGTTATATCCTGAATATTCAAGTTCAATTCATCGAAATAGGGAACCAAATGCCGGTTAATATAAGTGTTCCAGCTGTCAAAAGTCGATTCGGCGACCTCAGTTCTGCGGATTTCTTTCCACATCAGCAGATATTCAGCCATTTTAGTCGGGTGAGCATTGGTTTCAAGATAGCTGTACTGCTCGATCATTTGGTCTATCATAGCCGTTGCTTTCTGCTTAGCACCGCGACCCGAAAGACCGGTGCTGACCCATTTATCTCTCCGCCGATGATTCATATCATAGTAAGTCAGCCGAACGTAATAAATGCCTCTTCTCGGAATAACGCAACCTGTCATATTGCCACCTCTTTAATTCTTGTCGGGAGAGAGAACTTCAATTGCGATCCTCATCCCAAGCTTGAAAGCGTAGATGAAAATTTCTCTTTCATTGATGCCGGTCAGCTCGCTGTAGCAATCATCAAACTTTTCAAGAGTCTCCCGTTGCTTGTCCGTCAACTCTTCTAAAAGTGTTTCGTGATGGTCCGCTACGTAGCCCATAAGTTCCGCGGTTTCCTTGTCAGTGCTACGGCAATCCGTGCTCGGGCATATGTTGCCGTAGAATAGTTCTTCTAAAATTGATCTCATAATTATCACTCCTGTTTGATTAAGATAGGATAATTATATCGTGAAAATTGAAGTTTGCGAATGGCTTTGGGGTATTGTTAGCGGAAAGGTTGCAAAGCGATTCAAAATACGGTGTAACACACTTTTGCGTAGCAATTTGTGTAGCAACGCCCAAAAAGCTGTGTAGCAGTGTAGAAAAAAGAGCATTTCGGAAGTAGTTCCGAAATGCTCCAATAGTCTTATAAAACAAAGTAAAACGGAGGTTCATCGAACCTCCGTTATTTGGTCGAGATGACAGGATTCGAACCTGCGACTTCTACGTCCCGAACGTAGCGCTCTACCAAACTGAGCCACATCTCGTTGAAATTCAGTAAATTTTTGTAAATTACATACATCAGCAATATATTATATCACAATCCCGGCGGTTTGTCAAGTGATTTTTTTAAAAAGGTCTGCATTTGTTCAGAGTAAACCTGTTTTTGGGGTATCTTTCATATATTCTTGCGTAAAATATTGACAAGCGCACGCGCGGATGGTATAATTGTTATATTATTATTGTTATGAAAGAGAGGTAACAGATATGCCCGGTCCCGGAGGAGGTTCAAGAGGCGGAGGCGGCGGTTTTAGCGGCGGCTCCCGTGGAGGCAGTTTCGGTGGCGGCGGTTTTTCCGGCGGTTCGCGCGGCGGAGGCTTTGGCGGAGGTCCGCGTCCCGGAGGCTTTGGAGGACACCATCACCATCATCACCATCATCACGGTCCCCATTTCGGTTGGGGATTCGGTCCGCGCCGTTATTACGGCGGAGGCGGAGGATGCCTTGGCGCATTTATGGCTCCCATTATCTTCGTTATATTCTTTGCATTTATGCTGATCTATATGCTCCTGCCCTCGGGAAACGTTCACGTTTCCACCGATGATTTCGGTCAAAATTACGACGAAGCCGCCTTCCAGCGCGCGGCTGACGCGAAATACGCCGAATATTTCGAGGCGGGCAAGACCTATGAGGACAATATCCTGCTCTACTTCCTCGTTGAGGAGGACTGTGAGGATATTTACTTCATCGCGTGGGTCGGCGACAACGTAAACTACGAGATCGCCGAGCTTTTCGGCAACAACTATACCGCGTTCGGTCAGGCGATCGAGGGCAACGTGGCGAATTATTACGCCTACTCGCTTGACTCCAACCTTGCGGCGGTCGTGCGGGAGATGGAAAAACAGATCACGGCTCTCGGGCTTGACTCCCACTTCGAGAACGAGCCGATCGTGAAGGCTGATCCGAGCGAATCGAAGCTCGTTGACCTGACCTACCGTATCGACGGCAACTCGATCCGCGAGACCGAGCCGAAGCTGACCGCGGAAACGGTCAACGCCGCGCTTGTCGATTTCACCTTCGCGACGGGCATCAATACCGTCGTTTGCGTTGACTATATCGACAACGTATTCGCGACCCCGAGCGGAAATTCGGGCAGCCTCATCTTTATGATCTTCGCGCTCGTGATCCTCGGAATTGCGATCTTCATCAGCGTCAAATCGTCGCAGAACAGAAAGAAAAAATAATATTCATTACATCGCCTCGCTCGGGCGGGTGTGGGATCTTTTCGCAATTTATCACCGCGAAAAATCTTTTAATCGAATCAAAAGGAGGCGATCCGATGATCTGGAACCGTGAAAGATATATTGCGCATTCGCTTTTTGAAGATACCGGACGGGAAATGTTCTGCGAGCTTTTCGGCCCGCTTCACGTCCTTGAACGCGAATGGGAAGCGCAGGGCGCGACCGTATCCGAGATCTCGATGAAGGCTTTTGATTGGGATTACGTTCCCGTCGCGCATCTTGCGGGTCACGTTGGTGCGCGAACAGGAATGAAAGCGCAAATTCTTGAGGATACGCCCGAGATCACACTTGCGATCGACAATATGGGGCGCCACACGAAGCTGATAAAGAGCAGCGCAACGCTTGCGTTGCCGCTCGACCACCCCGTTGCGACTCCCGAGGATTGGGAGAGAGTAAAGCATTGGTACGCTTTTGACGAGCGGCGCATCAACCGCGAGCGGCTGCTTGAACAGAAAAAGGAATGGGAGCGCGGATCGCTTTCTGTCATATCTATGCTCGGCGCATTCGACCAGCCGCGTCAGCTCATGGGCGAGGCGGAGCTTTGCATCGCGTGCTACGAGGAACCCGAAATGCTCCGCGATATGCTTGAAACCTTCGCTGACACCGCCGTCCGTGTTATCGAGCGAGTCGGCGATATCGTTCCGATCGACTGCCTGATCGTCCACGAGGATATGGCGGGAAAGTCGGGGCCCTTGTTCGGACCGACGCAGATCAGGGAGTTTTTCAAGCCCTACTATCTGCGCGTATGGGAAGCGGCGAGGGCTTACGGCGCAAAGCTCTTCTCGCAGGACAGCGACGGCGATATGTCGCCGATCCTCGGCGATCTCATCGACTGCGGACTCAACTGCATTCATCCGATGGAGCCTGTTGGCGGCAACGATATCGTTGAGCTTCGCAAGAAATACGGGGCAAAGCTCTGCTTCAAGGGCGGAATTGACAAGCACGCTCTGGTCAAAGGCCGCGATGCGGTCCGGGCGGAGCTCGAATACCGTCTTGCGCCGAATCTTATGGGCGGCGGCACGATTTTTGCACTTGATCACCGCATTCCGAACGGAGTGCATATTGACACATACCGATACTACGTCGATCTTGGGCGCGAAATGCTCGGGCTCGAGCCGATCTCTGCTGAGGGATGGGCAAGAATGGCATTTTGAAATAAAAATCTTGACACCTCGCGGCGAGTGTGATATAATTAAATTACATTAATATACTAAGGAGATGATCCGATGTTACTTTCAGCAAATATGATCCGACTTTACGATACTTACGGTATCGAAAATATGTTTGACGTTCTCGCAAAGGCGGGATTCGAGGGCATTGATTTCAACAACGACGTCGCAGAATACTGCACCACCGAGCACGATGCAGAGTTTTACCGCTCCCTCGGCGAGTATGCAAAGTCGCGCGGAGTTGAAATCTGTCAGGCGCACGCGCCCTTCCCCTCGAGCTACAAGGATGACGAGGAAAAGTCTGCAAAGCGCTTTGACGAGATAGTTCAGGGCATCAAGAACGCTGCTTACCTCGGCGCGCCGATGATCGTCGTTCACCCCTGCACTCATCTTGATTACTCGGTCGAGGGCAACCCCGAGATCCTTTTTGAGTATAACCTCAATTTCTATAAAAAGCTCATCCCCGTTGCTCGCGAGTGCGGCATCAAGCTTGCTATCGAGAACATCGGCAGAATTTCGGTCACCTCTACCCCCGAAAGACTCAACAAGCTCTTCGACACTCTGAACGATCCGGTCTTTACCGTTTGCTTCGACGTCGGACATTGCCTGCTTCAGGGCGTTGACCCCGCAGAGGCTATCCGCGCGATCGGTCCCCGCCTCGTTCACGGTTGCACCCACGTTCACGATAACAACGGCGACCGCGACAGCCACACCCTGCCTTTCTACGGCCATGTCGAGTGGGAAAGCGTCATGAAGGCGCTTGCCGACATCGACTATAAGGGCGACCTCAACTACGAGGCATCCGCATTCCTCGCAGGACTTCCGACCGATCTGTACGCCGAGGGACTTGCATATCAGGCAGTCGTCGGAAAATACCTCATCGGCAGATTTGAGTATTATAAGAATAACGCATAAACACTTGGCAAAAAGCAGGCTCGCCCTGCTTTTTTGCTTATAAATTTCTTGACAAGCTCTGTGAATAATGATATAATGAATTAAAATCTACGGAGGTGTAGGATATGGCAAGGATAAATATTGATTTTGGTAAAAAGCTCGGCTGTGTGAAGCCGATGCACGCGGTGAACAACGGTCCCGTTTATAAATTCGCGGTCGATCAGCGAATCACGAATATCGACGACTACCGCGCCGCGGGAATTCCTTTTGCGCGCAATCACGATGCCGCGTTCTACTCGACCTACGGCGGCGAGCATACCGTCGACGTGCATAATATTTTCACGAATTTCGATGCCGATCCCTATCTGCCCGAGTCTTACGATTTCGCTATGACCGACGAATACGTCAAGGTCTGCGAATTTGCGGGCGTTCGCACGTTTTACCGCCTTGGCTCGAAGATAGAGCACGGCGTTAAAAAATACGGTACACTTCCGCCGCGTGATTTTAAGAAATGGGCGGTCATTTGCGAGCACATTATCCGTCACTATACCGAGGGCTGGGCGGACGGATTTCATTACGATATAAAGTATTGGGAGATCTGGAATGAGCCCGATCTTGATCCCGACGATTCGACGCATAAGCGTTGCTGGGGCGGTACGGCGGCGCAGTTTTACGAGCTTTACTGCATCGCGCATAAGCATCTGAAGGCGTGCTTCCCTCACCTGAAGATCGGTGGTCCTGCGGTTGCGGGACTCAGACCCGTGTGGCTCGACGGATTCTTCCGCGCACTGAAGGAAAACGATATCGTTCCGGATTTCTTTTCCTGGCACAGATACGACAAAAACGTGCACACCTTCGTCGCCAAGGTGCGCCTGGCGCGCGAGTTGCTTGACAAATACGGCTTCACGGAGACCGAAAGCATACTAAACGAGTGGAATTACGTCCGCGGCTGGGAGGGTGACGATTGGATATATACCCTCAAAAGCGAGAAAAGCATCAAGGGCGCGTCCTTTATCGCGGCGGTGATCGAGTCGTGCCAGTATGAGCCGCTCGATATGCTGATGTATTACGACGCGCGTCCGGGCGGAATGAACGGTATGTTCTCGACCGACAGGATATGCGATAAGCTCAAGGGTTACTATCCCTTCTATATGTTCAATCAGCTCTACCGCCTCGATAGCGCGGTAAGTGCGGAGATAGATAACGGCGACGTTTACGCCTGCGCGGCGGTGGGCGACGGCGAGGCGGCGGTAATGCTGACTCACTACTCCGATGATGACGGAAAGTATCCCGAGGAGGTCGAGGTCGATCTTTCGGGCTTCGGCGCGGAGTGCGGATGCGCGATCGAATATTACCTGCTCGACGAATCGCACGATCTCGAACTTGTCGGCAAGGCAACATATTACGGCGAAAGATTCACCCCCGCGTTCAAAATGCCCAATCTTTCCTCGTATCTCATTAAGATCAAGAAGCTGTAAAATGAGCAGAAAATTATTCGCAGTATCCGACGTTCACGGTCATTTTGCGGCGCTCATGGAGGCGCTTTACGACGCGGGATTTGACCGAACGAATGAGGATCATATATTCATAAGCTGTGGCGATCTTTTTGATCGCGGTGGCGAGAATGTGCAGGTTTACGATTTTGTGCGCTCGCTCGAGCGGAAAATTCTGCTCCGCGGCAACCACGAGGATATGCTGCGCGAGGTTCTGGCGGGTGGAAAATTGACCAATGACGCTAAATCCAACAGTACCGATATTACCGTTATTGATCTGCTTGGTGCGGATGCGATAGAGAAAAATGAAAATATTTCCCCGAAATACGCAGAAAACACCGCGGAGATCGTAGATTTTATCGATTCGATGGTCAATTATTATGAGGAAGGGAAGTATATCTTCACCCACGGTTGGCTCCCGCATATTTTTGAAGGCGGTTACCGCCCTGCGGTCGATCCCGCTTGGCGCGAGGCGGACGAAGCTGTCTGGAAAAAGGCGCATTGGTCGCAGTGGCAGCAGTTTTACCGCGCGGGCGCGCTTCTTCGGGACAAGATCATCGTCTGCGGACACCGTCCCGCAAGGCTCGGGTATTGGTATGACGAGTCGCGCGCAAACGATGATGACACGCCCTTTTTCGGCAACGGTATGATCGCTGTTGATACCTATACTGTAAAAAGCGGACGAGTTAACGTGCTCGTCATCGATGACATCATGGAGGGAACAAAATGATCGATATTTTGGCTTGGATGAAGGATTTCTTGAACGCACTTGACACCGTTTTTGCCGACCGCGTTTTTTTCGTCGGTCTTCAGGGAAGCTACGCCCGCGGCGAGGCGACCGAGACGAGCGATATCGACGTCGTCGTGATCCTCGACGAGCTCTCGGCGGCGGATATTCGAAAATACGGCGCAATGCTCGACGGACTTTCCCACCGCGAGCTGATCTGCGGATTCCTTTCGGGCAAAAACGAGCTTTGGGGTTGGGAGCCGTCCGATCTTTTCCAGTTTTACCGCGACACAAAGCCGATCCGCGGCAGTCTTGACGGTCTGCTTCCCCTTATTGACGATGCCGCCGTCGCCCGCGCGGTAAAGATCGGCGCGTGCAATATCTATCACGGATGCGTCCACAATATGCTCCACGAAAAGAGCACGGAGATCCTGCGCGGACTCTACAAATCGGCGTCCTTCGTCGTTCAGGCGGTGGTTTTCCGAGAGACGGGGCAGTATGTTAGTAATTTGAATGACCTCCACGCCGTCGCTTCATCGGGCGAAAGAGCGATCATTGAAACGTTTATTCAACTGAAAAACGGCGGAGAAGTTGATTTTGAAAAAGCGTCCGAGCTGTTGTTTGCTTGGGTGAAAAATCATATTTAAGGTTTATTACGGAATTTAACGAGCTCAGACGTATCCGCGGTCTGACTCAGGAAGAATTGGCGGAAAAACTGCAAAAGACGAGCCGTTTTGACGTTATACTCGATATCTGTGCGACTTCGCCGCTTGTTCCACCTCGGGACGTTTTAAAATCCTTCCTATATATATAGGAAGGATTTTATTATGAAGAAAAAAGACCGCAGAAGCGGTCTTTTTGTATTGACAACGAAGCTTTTTTGTGGTATCATTAAAGAAAATGAAAGTGAGGGAATATTATGATAACAACGACGTTTGATCCGAACCCCACGGCAAAGCTGAATCCCTTTATAAACCCTGATGCCCTGAAGGTTGACGCCTGCATCATCACTTTTTCATATATCATCGAAAAGTTCGTGACCGAGACCTACGATTGCGAGCAGATCGGCGAGTCGAAGTCGGTCACGGGAAACACGCCCGTCTACCTTATTAAATATAAGAACAAAAAGTTCGCCTTTTTCAAGTCCTTCGTCGGTGCGCCCGCCGCGGCGGCGTCGGTTGAGGACACTCGCGCGATCTTTTCGACCGATAAATATATTCTTTTCGGCGGATGCGGATGTCTTGACCGCGAGATCGCGCGCGGCAAGGTTATGATCCCGACGGCGGCGTACCGCGACGAGGGAACGTCCTACCACTACGCACCCGCGTCCGACTATATCGACATTCCCTGTCACGATGCGGTCGAGGCATTTATGAAGGAGAACGAGATTGCGTACGTCAAGGGTAAAACCTGGACGACCGATGCCATCTTCCGCGAGACCGAGGCAACTTTCGCCAAGCGCAAGGCAGACGGATGTATCTCCGTCGAAATGGAATGCGCGGGAGTGCAGGCGGTCTGCGCCTTCCGCGGACTAAAGCTATTCGTCTTCTTCACAAGCGGCGACCTTCTCGACTCCCCGAAGTGGACGATGCGAGCGAAAGAAGGACAGATTAAGCACACCCAGCACGATTCGGGGCATTTTGAAATCGCAATCGGACTTGCAAACTTCGTTTCGGAGGAATAAAAATGAAACCACTCTATCAAAGCATTCGCGCGTCCTTCTCGAAGGATATATATATGCCCGTCTGCCCCGTCGTTGCCGCGCCGACGGTAGTTCTTGAGGTCAAAAATGCGGCAGACCTCGCTCTGCTTACTTGCGAGACACCCCCGCAGAACGTGATTTTACATATTTCGCCCGATCTGACCGTCGAGGGCGTGCCGATTTACGATGCTCTCGCGCTCTGTTCGCGCTCCGTTCCGATTCTTTATATCGACGACGAAGCGACCGTCGCGCCTCTTGCGGAGTTTTGCGATCTCAATCACGTCGGCGATGCGATCCTTTGCGCATCTTTGGAAAAGAAAGATGTGCTCGCAAAGGCATACGCCGCGATGCCGATGCTCCGCGGAATGCTCGATTGCAGAGGAATGAAGCCCGAAATCGAGAAATTGCCCGGAATTGCGGTCGCAAGCGGCGCAACCTCGGTCATTCTTGATTCCGAAATCGCAACCGCCGATACCGTTCATTCTCTCCAGCAGAGATTTATACACGTTATTTCAGAGGGCGGCTTCGGTAAGCTTGCCACTCGCGGCGTAAACGGTATTATCACCGCCGATCTCGCGGGCGCGTACTCGTTCCTTTCGTCCTTCCCCGAGGGAACGAATTTCCGCCGCCGCAACCTCTTGGCGCACAAGGGATTTGCCAACAACGGCGAATTTTCCGAAAATACGATCACCTCGGTCGTTGCCGCGGCGAAGAATCACTTTGACGGTGCCGAGATCGACGTCAAGCTGACCTCGGATGACATCGCGGTGGTTATGCACAACACCAACACCAAGGGACTTTTCGATTGCGAGGTTGCCGTGACCGAGGAAAGCAGCTACGAATTCCTTTCCTCGCTCCGCCGAATCGAGCATCCGAACGAAACTATCGACCGTTTCGACGATCTTATGCACGAAATGAAGCAGTATCCCGACACGCCCGTGCTGATCGAGATCAAGCCGTCGGCGAAGTACCACAAGGTCGAGCTGCTGACCGCGATGACCGACGAGCTTCTGTGCGACGGGCTTTCGCAGGAAAACTGCATAGGTATTATGGGCGGCTCGCTCGAGCCGGGACTCCGATACGTTCATAAGCGTATCCCATACCTTCCCCTGGGTTGGTGCGAGGGCGGAAAGAATATTCCCGCTGCGCCCGAGAATCGCGAGGAGGCGGAGGACAGAATTTACCGCGTTGCGCAGTTGACTACGGGCTGTGCCGCGGGCTACAATCCCGAGGACGTCAACATCAACCGCCTTTTCAACGAATACGCGAAATTCCGCATGCTCCACGTATTCGTCTGGTCGCGCTCGTGGACACTCTCGCCGAGCAAGTGGGAGATAAACGGCCCCTCGAATGACAATACCTATCTCTCGGGCTTCGATGCGTGGACGACCGACCACGGCGAGTACTTCCTCGGTTATCCTATCGCCGTCGAGCCGACCGAAAACGCGCCCGAATGCATCCTTCACTTCCGCGACGGCCACACCGAGCGGGCAATTTGCGAAGAACTTAAAGTGGAAAACGAAGTTTTCTATCTTTATAAAAATGAACTTCACTTCGGAGACAGCTATTATATCTGCTCCGAGCCGAAAGGAGAATGAAAATGAAAAAGAATCTGTTCGTTATCATCATCGCGCTCACGCTTGCGCTTCTTTGCGCTTGCTCCCCCGCGGAAGTTCCCGAGGAAACTACCGAGGCTTCGGTACCCGAAACTACCGCCCCCATTGAGACTCAGCCCATCGAGACCGAGCCTCAGATAGAGACTCTCGATCCGCTGACTATTTCTTACGACGATTACCTCACCGAGATCGCGGGCATTCTTCCCGATGCCGAGGGCGTTACCGTTGAAGGCGATGCCGTCGAGCTGAAGACCGTCAAGGGTGCGGCTTATTTCCACGCCAAGGATATCGGCACGGTAAAGATCAGCGACGGCACCAAGACCGTTGAGGTCACCGTCGGTAAGGCGAAGCTCAATCTCATCGTTATTATGGGACAGAGCAACTCCGGCAACCATTTCGATAACGCTACCTCGGATATCACCTGCCCCCTCGGCACGGCATATTGGTGGGGCGCGGGCAGAGGCACGGCTGCGAAGTCTCCGTCCGATTTCACAATGGCGACCAAGGGCTTCCACAGCACTCTGCTTGCCGAGCTCTACGCGCAGAGCGTAGCGGCGGGCGATCCCGTGAAGAACGTTCTCGTCTGGCACGAGGGCGGATCCTCCGCAGGACAGGGAACGAGTAAGAACGGCTCGTCCATTTCCGGCTGGGCTGTAAGCGCTACCGACACCTCGGGTACCGATTATACCGTCGAGATGGTTAATAAATGCGTAGCATACTATGAGGGCATCGCCGATAAGGTCGAGATCGTCAGCCGCGGCGTTTACTGGCTTCAGGGCGAGGGCGACGGCGTTCGCGGAATCGATCCCGTTGATTACTCCGCTCGTCTTACCGCGATCTTCAACCGACTCAAGAAGGACGCGGGAATTGAATATATGGCAATAATGCGTGTCCGTCAGGGCGGCGATAAGAATACGCTCAATAACGATATTTTCTATTCCACCACCGTCGCGGCGCAGTTCGACGTTGTCAACAAGAACCCCGACGTCTTTATGGCAACAACGCTTACCGAGTATTTCACCGGCGCACCGACTGCTAAGAAGACCGTCGACATCAAGAATTACATCAGAATGATGGCGGAGTATTCCTCCATCGACAGCTATAAGGATACTCACGGCAACACCGCAACCTTCAAAAACGGCGCGCTGACTATGCCTATGAGCACCCTCTTCGGCTCGAATAACAATAACCACTACGGCAAATTCGGCTACACCCTCATCGCCTCCGACGCGGCTTACAATATGTACCGCGCGCTCCACGGCTCGGAGTTCTCCTTCCTTATGACAAATGCTTCGGGCAGACCCGAGGATCGCAAGATCTCGAAGGCGGGCGCAACCGTTGAGGTCGATATCACCGAAATGGCTGACGATCTCGCGTTCCGTATGACCGACGGCTCGACAGCGGGCACGGTTGAGATCAAGATCACGAGCGCGGGCAAGGACGTTACCGCTGAGGTGATAAACTCCACGGGCGCGAACTTCGGTTGCGTCAATATCAAGAAGCTGAAGAATCTCTCCGACGTTCAGATCACCGTTACCTTCACCGCAAAGTCGGGCGAAAAGGGAACTGTAACCTACAAGATCTTCGATAACAGCATCGATCTTCCCGCCGATCTTCCCGCGCAGTACTCTTGGGAATTCGACGGCGACCTCCTCGCGCGCGATAAGGACGACAGAGTTGTAAACGCTATGCTCGAAAAGGCACTTTTCGGTTCTTATAAGTTTGAAAACGGCATCCTTTGCCTCACTAAGGCACAGCTCGAGATCGTTAAGGCGATCGATCTCCGTCACGATAAGAACTGGTCTATCGAGATTGGCTTTGGCGACATAACCGGTGCGAACGGCTTCATTCTCGCTACCGAAGCGACGAATATCAAGGGCAATAAGGCACTCTCCTACCGCGGCGGCAAGCTGACGGTTTCGGATTACGATATCAAGGGCTTCGCTGCCAATGCGGGCTACTATAATTATTCCGATGAAGGCTCCCGCCTCTCGTCCGGCACCGTTATCAAGCTCGTCAATACCTATGACGCGATAACAGGCAAGAGCGTTGTAAGCGTTTACCGCGACGGTGTGCTGACGGTTGAAAATATCAACCTCGTCACCGGCGACTTCAACGGCGGCAGCGCAACCGACCTCAGCGCATACCCCTTCATCGCCGATTTCGCCTTCAGCTACCTCGGCAACAGCAACTCCAGCGGATCCTTCCTCGTTACCAATCAGATCGACTTTATCAGAGTGGATACGGGAAATTAATCATTTGACCTTTTGGGAGGCATTTTATGATTTGGTGTATATGCTTTTTATTAGCAATGCTGGTAATGTCAATAGAGATTGTATTGCTCATTATAGATTTCATTAGTAAAGACCTGTTCAACCACCGCAGAAGGGTTATTTATTTGTTAATGGGAAGCTGTGCACTGATGTCTGCGCTCCTTTGCTTTCCCGCGCTTATGGAAAAGTATTCCTCAGAGTCATATAAGGTGATAAAATCGATCGTTTTCAGCATAAACAACGCCATAAGAGTGTTTATGAGCGACAATATATATGAAAACATAAGTGATCAGATAGAAAAACTTGTGAGAACGAATGGCACAATGCATCATCAGTATGCTCATCTGTTTGAAGTTTATGAATTTGTTGTTCTTGCAATTCAGCTTATTGCTCCCTTTCTGACATTTGGATTTGTTATATCATTTATAAAGAATTTTGTTCCGGGGTTAAAATATGGGTTCTTTTTCTGGCGTGAAAAGCAAGTTTTTTCGGAGTTGAACGTGAAGACGGTTATTCTTGCGGACAGCATTCTAAAGAATGCGTCGGAAAAAGAGAAAAATGCGTTCAAAAGGTGGTTTTTTAAGCCTTTGGTAGTCTTTACGGGTTGCGAAAAGAAGGACAAAGATGACGAGCTCCTCGATAAGGCTCGCGAAATGGGTGCGGTTATCTTTAATTCCAATATCGATAGCGTACGTTTTAAGCGTTTCCTTCCCGAAGATAAGGTGAAAAAAGACAAAGAATCGTCGACGAAGAAAAAAGTTAAGCAGAAAAATCCGAAAAAAGTAAAAGAAACCAAGCGGAAGAAAGTAGAGAAGAAAAAAAGTAAAGTCAGGATAACCTTCTATCTTACGGGCGAACATGAAACCGAAAAGATTAATTATGCGACGCATATTATCAAAAGGTGGGACTATGACGAGGTCGCTATGTATGTCTTCTCCGACACTATGGAGTGCGAGATGCTTCTCAGCGCCTGGGATAATAAGAAAATGCAGATATACAGGGTCAATGATATTCAGGCTTTGATATATCACAATCTTTACGCCAACGGCATAAGACTTTTTGATAACGCCCATAAGCAGAATAATAATACTATATCAGCAGTCATAGTAGGTCTTGGAAGATACGGCATTGAAATGCTTAAGGCTCTCGTCTGGTACTGTCAGGTGCCCGGATTTAAGATAAAGATCACGGTTTTTGACGAAGATGAGGATATAGAGGCAAAATTTAAGGCACAGTGCCCGGAGCTTATTGAGAAAAATCGCGATAAAACAGAGGGTGAGGCGTACTACGATATAAATATCTACGGTGGAGTAGACGTAAGCAGATATGATTTTTACGAAAAACTAAATTGTGTCAGTGACCCAACGTACATTTTTGTTTGTCTGGGTAAGGACGAGGAGAATATTGATGTTGCCGTAAGGATACGTTCTGAGTACTGTAAGATTGCTCCAAATATGAATCCCGATATAGAGACTGTGGTTTACGATACCAATATCACGCGCGAAATGAGTGTTACCTTCCCGGGCGATCTGACGAAAAACAGCGATCCGGGCGGTATCAAGAATTTCAAAGGTCAGGCTTACAATATACATATGATCGGTGATCTCGAAAGCTTTTACTCCGTTAAGACTGTTATAAATTCGGAGCTTATTGAGGCAGGCAAAGTGGTAAATAGCCGTTGGGCGAATACCGCAGAGGATAAAGTCAAGGAAGAAAAGAAATTTTGGAAATATAATTATCATTATAAATCTTCCATTGCCAAGGCTATCCATGAGGCGCTTCGTGTTAAGCTGGTTGACAGAAAGTACATACAACCCATCAAGGGCTTGGGCAAGGCTTGGGAAGAACTCAATGATGAGGAAAAGCTTGAGATCGGACTGTTCGAGCACGTGCGCTGGAATGCATATATGCGCAGCGAAGGGTACTGTTACTCTGAAACACGCAACGATCTTACTAAAACTCACGATAAGCTTGTGTCGGTTAAAAAGCTTACCGACGATGATCTGCGCAAGGATGCGTAAGCGTGCATATAATAGAATCAAATATCATATATGAAAGGCAGAAAATGTACACACCAAAACCAATTAATACCGATAACGTAAAGCTTCCGGAGGAGCTTCTTGAACTTACGGAAAAGATCGCGGAGCAGGTGCACGACGTTTGGTCGCAGGGCAGGATTGCTGAGGGCTGGACCTACGGCGAGGAGCGAAATGATGAAAAGAAGACGCATCCCTGTCTGATCCCATATTCCGATCTCCCGGACAGCGAGCGCGAGTATGACCGCGCAACTGCATTTGCAACGCTTAAGCTTATAGTTGCGCTCGGTTATAAAATAGAAAAAAGCTAAAGCTGTTTAATTTTCATAGATACGGTGAATAATTAAATTAACCTGAAATCAACTGAGGACGAAATAGCAAATTACGATGCAAACGCATGGGCGGTTTGCAATGCAATCTGCCCATGTGCTTCACGGCTTGGGTGGATGCTGAAAAATAAGCTTTTCCTTATGTCGTTTCACCTCGCGTAGTATAAACGTGTTGAAGGGGCTGTTGCTGTACGTATAGCAAACTGTGGAATGCTCGAAGGCTGCTATGGATACAATATCGGCGACGGTACAATGATCGTTTCTTTGCTTTGAGCAAAGGATTTATCAGCATCGCCGGCTTTATGAATAAGGAATAATATTCAAATCGGGGCGCATCCGCGCCCCGAAATTTTTTTGAGAATATTTTCAAAAACCCTTGACAAATCTGTCTATTTGTGATAGACTATATATGCAGTCTACTGACGATAGACAAGAAAGGGGATTGAAATGGAAGAATTAAGACTCGGCGCGGTTGAGGCGCGCTTCGCTGATATCGTGTGGGCAAATGCTCCGCTTTCGACCAAGGAGCTTGTCGCACTCTGCGAGAGGGAGCTCAACTGGAAACGCACAACGACGTACACGGTGCTCAAAAAGCTTTGCGAGCGCGGAATTTTTCATACGGAGAACAGCACCGTCAGTGTGCTGATAGCAAGGGATGAATTTTACGCGATGCAGAGCGAAAAATTCGTAGACGATACCTTTGGCGGCTCGCTTCCCGCCTTTATCGCGGCATTTGCTTCGCGCAAAAAGCCGAGCGAAAGCGAGATAGAGGAGATCCGCCGTATGATCGAGCAATTCGGAAAGGAGTAATTATGAACGACCTTTTCATTAAAATTTTCAACCTCGGCGTGACCGCGGGTTGGCTCGTGCTTGCCATACTCATCTGCCGCCCGCTGATGAAGAAGGCGCCGAAATGGATAAACTGCCTTCTCTGGGGCATCGTCGGCTTGCGGCTCGTTTTCCCGTTTTCGCTTGAAAGCATATTCAGCCTCGTGCCGTCGGCGGAACCTCTGCCGCAGAATATCACAATGTCGCCCGCGCCCGCGATAAACAGCGGCGTCGGCGTGCTGAATGATGCGATAAATCCGATAATTTCGACCACCCTCGCGCCCGAGGTCGGCGCAAGTGTCAATCCGATGCAGATTGTCATCGCGGCAGCCTCGTGGGTCTGGGTGATCGGCATCGCTCTGATGCTCGGCTACGGAATCGTTTCCTATATTTCGCTCCGCGTCAAGGTTCGCGTGTCGGTCAAGGGCGAGAATAAGGTTTATTTCTGCGACGACGTCGATTCGCCATTTATACTCGGAGTATTCCGCCCGCGCGTTTACGTTCCGTCGGGAATGCGCGGCGAAGCACTTGATCACGTCCTCGCCCACGAAAAGGCGCACCTCCGCCGCGGCGACCACCTCTGGAAGCCGGTGGGATTCGCACTTCTCGCGTTTTACTGGTTCAACCCGCTTTTGTGGGCGGCTTACGCGCTTCTTTGCCGCGATATCGAAGCGGCGTGCGACGAAAAGGTTATTAAAGAGATGCCCGCCGACGCGAAAAAGAGCTATTCCGAGGCACTTCTCGCATGCAGCCTGCACCGCAGACGGATAATGGCTTGCCCGCTTGCGTTTGGCGAGGTTGGAGTAAAGGAGAGAATAAAAATGGTACTGAATTATAAAAAGCCTGCGTTTTGGATAATTGTTGTCGCGTTCGTTGCAACGCTCGTCCTTTCGGTCTGCTTCTTAACGAATCCTCGTACTAAAGTGAAGGAGATGCTTGAGCCGGGAACCGAATGGGTATGCCTCGACGATGTGCTTGTGTCCTTTTACGTCGACGATGATTACAGTATAAAGGGGTATCTGTCGCAGGACGCTAAAAGCTATGTTATTACCATTTATTGGCGGGAGGCGGGAAATAACGCGGTCGCCGAGATATACAAGGACCCTCTCTATGACATTGAGATAACCGATACAGATCTGCTGCTTTCAGGCAAGTTCAAAATGAGGCGCGGCGATCTTGTTCTCGAGGTCGATGTGGACAAGCTCGGACTTATGGATGGCGAGCTTGTCTTTGAGAAGACGGATGCCGAATGGCTTCTTGATGAGTATGGAAACCCGGTGCTTTCCGGGCGGGTTTTAGAGTGGAATCATGAGCTTTATGTCCAAATCGGTGACAGCGGTTGTGACGTGCCGGGTGTCAACATCGAGCTCAAGCACGCGCGTGACGCCGGCGACGACATTATTTTCCAAATCAACTGGATAAATGGAAGCGACAAGGAGCAAGTGATCGGCCCCCATTTTGAGGTTTTCCACTATGAGGGTGACGAACTTGTTAAGCTTGAGGACAAATGCGGATGGGATCAAAATGAGAGCATTGTATTGTCCGGTTCAAATTCGTCGTCCGGGTACAATATAACCGAGCATTACGACATATCCACACCCGGCAAATACCGCTTTGAATGCCACGGCGCGTGGGTGGATTTTGAGGTGGTAAGGGAAGAGAAGAAGAACTCTCTCGATTTCGTATACGATTCCTCGAAAAAATACGACGTCTACGTCTGGCAGATGGGTAAGGGAGGCTTTTCCTTCGGTCTGCTTGAATCCAAGGAGCGTGATTGGCTTGACGATGAGCTTTGGGATCTCAAGGGCGTTGACGCAAGCGGGATGCGGCAGATTCTGATTCAAAATAACCTCGGACCGAATGACATTAACATAGTACCTTGGCAGAATCCGATATCGAGCTATATCGGCGATTATTGGATGAATTGGGTGGCGATGGACGATGCCACTCCGCAGAAAAATCTGTATCTTGCTATGTTGTACGATATGCTTTTCGGCGTGTCGGAGCGCATATATTATCCTTCGGTCTATGAATCAACCTATTTTGATATCGACGGCGACGGTGCTCAGGAGCTAAATAAGATTGCCCTCGGACTTGACGGCGATAAGTTCACACTTCGCTATATGGTCAGCGAGGACGGAAGGGCGCTCATCTATGACGATACCTACGAGGTCGCTCCGATGAGTGTTAAGCTTTACACCGACGACGGAAATCTCCGCCTGCGCGGTGTGACCGAGGACGGCGCGACCCATATCTACGTGATCACGCTCGAGAGTGGTCACGTTAAGCTGACTGAGATCGAGGATACCAAGTCCCGTGAGCTGATAAAAAAGCTCGATCTTTCCGAGATAGACCTTTCACTGGTTGACCGCATCGTTGTCACGAATGGGCAGACGGGGAAGCGGGCATATTTGAATAAGTGGTTGGATAAAGTCCTTTTCCAAACGATAATTGATACGGTAAAGAAGATAGAGGCGACCAACCCCGTCAGCAGCCGCGGATATTACGGATTTACCTACCACGTCGAGCTTTATTACGACTATCAGACGGTCTTTTCCTTCTCGATATGCCCCGAGGCGAACGGTGCGAGCATCACCTGCGGCTATTACGAAACCGTCGGAAATTTCGACTACCCCGCGAGATATAAGCTGACAGAGCCGACCTACGACCACCTCGCCGCCGTGCTTGGAAACTGTTTTAAGTAAAAGGGTTAAAATATGAAAAACGGAATGATAATTCACCCCGGTGAGCTGTCGAAAAAGTGGATCGACAGGCTTGCGAATGCAAATATTAACGTGCTCGGTATCCATCCCGAGGGCGGAAGCGGTGCGCCGAAGTCGCTTGAGCGTCTGCTTGATTTGCTGAAAACGCCCGAATACCGCGAGCTTATCGACTACGCCCGAAGCCGCGGACTTGAGGTTGAATACGAGTTCCACGCGGCGGGATACCTTATGGATAAGTCGCTTTTCGCGGAGCACCCCGAATATTTCAGAATGAATTCAGATGGCGAGCGGACGCCCGATTGGAATTTCTGCGTTTCGAACCCCGAGGCACTTGGTCTTTTCGCACGCCGTGCCGCCGATCTTGCTCTCGCGCTTTACGGAAGCGGTAAGGATTATTATTTCTGGATGGACGACGGGCGCGGGATTCATTGCAACTGCCCGAAGTGTCAAAACCTTTCTCCGTCGGATCAGCAGTATATAGCCTTGCGCGCGGCTCTCGGCGAGATCAGACGGCATATCCCCGATGCGCGGATGGCGTATCTTGCTTATATCGACACGATTGCACCCCCGACCTCGGTTCGGAAGGACGGTTCGATCTTCCTCGAATACGCGCCCTTTGAAAAGTACACCGCTAAAGGCGAGGATTCCGCAGTTCGTATTGAGAGAGAACGCGAGATGATCGCGCCGCTTCTCGATTGTTTCGGCAGAGCGGATGCGAAGGTTCTTGAATATTGGTACGATAATTCGCTCTATTCGCGCTGGAAAAAGCCGCCCGCCCGCTTTGTTCTGAATGAAGATGCGATGGTGGAGGACGTCCGCGAATACCGTGAAATGGGATTCGGTCGAGCAAGTACTTTTGCCTGCTTCCTTGGCGAAGATTACGAGGAGCTTTACGGCGAAGCGGATATTCTTCCGTTCTCGAAGGCATTTGAATAACAAAAAAGCAAGTCCGCGTGGACTTGCTTTTTTTATTAAACAAGATAAATCTCTCGTAACTCTTTTATATCAGCATCGGAAAGCCCGAGCGCATTGTGAAGAAATCCTTCCGTGCCGTTCCATACGCGGTCGATCTCGTCGAATGCGGCGCGCATAAAGCCGCGGCGGGAGGAGAGAAGGAGGTTGAGGTTATGCGCCTTGCGAACGTTGAAGGTCACAAGCACAACGCCGATATAGATCCAGAAGTTCTTGAAGAAGCAGGTGCGGTTAGTCTTCATATAGTCGCGCATTATCTCGTCGCGGTCAACGCCGAGCGCGAGAAGGATAGCCGCCGCGGCAACGCCCGTGCGATCCTTTCCCTGCGTACAATGCCAAAGCACCGCGCCGTCGTCCTCGAGCAGAACGCGGAAAAACTCGCGGAGCGCTTCAAGTGAGTTTTCGGATGAGATCATAGTGCGGTAGGTGTCGGCGAGGTAGGTGCGCGCGCCGCCCTCGACCTTCATGATCTTTTTCAGGATCGAAGGCCCGGTGTGTCGCGTGACCGCGGGATTCTGCTCGTCGGTCAGCGGCGGGATGTGGAGATAATCTACGCCCTCGGGAACGATATCGCGCTTGTGCGAAAGCTCTGCGGGCGCGCGGAGGTCGATGACGGTGCGAAGTCCCTTTTTATCGCGCAGCTTTTCTGCAACCTCGAGCTTGATCTTGCCGAGATGTCCGCTACGGTAAAGCTTGCCGTAGCAAACGCTCTTTCCGTTTGCCGCGGGAATGCCGCCGAGATCTCGGAAATTCTTGACCTTTTTTGCCATTTCGTCCTCCTTTGAAACTTTTGTATCTTATATTATATCATAAAAATTCCCCGTTGTCTACCGCGTTATTCGCTTTTTATTTCAACAATTGTTGAACAATTTATTGTTGACAAAAATATTTTATTGTGGTAAAATACTATTTATAAAACGAAGGGGGATTTGTATGAACAACAAAGAATTCCTTGGTACTGCGCCGATCGGAAGGCTGCTTTTTAAACTCGCCGTACCGACAGTTGCGGCGCAGCTGATCAATATGCTCTATAATATCGTGGACCGTATTTTCATAGGACACATCCCCGGGGTCGGAGATCTCGCGCTTACGGGTGTCGGAGTTTGTCTGCCGATCATTATGACCGTTTCTGCGGTAGCCGCTCTGGTTGGCTCGGGCGGCGCGCCGCGCGCATCGATCGCAATGGGTGAAAGAAAGATCGACTCTGCGGAGAAGATTCTCGGCAATTGCTTCTCGCTTCAGATATTGGTTTCGGTGATACTGACCACCGTTTTGCTTGTATTTAACCGTCCGCTGCTCTTAGCCTTCGGCGCGAGTGAAAACACGATCGAATACGCCTGCGATTATATGAGCATCTACGCCCTCGGCACGATTTTCGTTCAGCTTACGCTCGGAATGAATGCATTCGTGACGGCTCAGGGCTGCTCGAAGATCTCGATGATATCCGTCGGCATCGGAGCGATATCGAATATCCTGCTTGATGCGCTGTTCATTTACGGCTTCAATATGGGAGTCCGCGGCGCCGCGCTTGCAACCGTCATAGCGCAGTCGCTTTCAACCGCTTGGGTTCTCTTCTTCCTTTTCTCGAAAAAGGCACTGCTTCGCTTGAAATTCTCCGATATGAAGATTGAGGGGAAGGTCATATTCCCCTGTCTTGCGCTCGGACTTGCTCCCTTTATGATGCAGGCGAGCGAGAGCGTGATCTCGGTATGCTTCAATTCGTCACTTCTCGAATACGGCGGAGATATTGCCGTCGGCGCGATGACGATCCTTTCAAGCGTGATGCAGTTTGCAATGCTCCCGATGAACGGTATCGCGCAGGGAGCACAGCCGATACTCAGCTATAATTACGGCGCGAAAAACGCCGACCGCGTCAAAAAGACCTACCGCCTGCTCCTTATCTCCTGCCTTAGCTATTCGGTTCTTTTGTGGGGCGTGATCATGATCTTCCCGCGCTTCTTACCCTCGATATTCACTCCCGACGCGGCGCTTATCGACTTCACCGCGGGCGTCATCCGAATCTATTTCGGCGGACTTATCATTTTCGGCGCGCAGATCGCTTGCCAGATGACCTTTGTTTCGCTCGGTAAGGCGCTTTCGTCGGTCACGGTTGCCGTCGTGCGCAAATTCGTGCTCCTTCTGCCGCTGATCTATATAGTTCCGCAGTTTATGGCTGATAAGGCGGTCGGAGTTTACACCGCAGAGCCGATCGCGGATATTATCGCCGTTACTTTCACAGTGATCCTCTTCGCCTTCCAATTCAAGAAGGCAATGAAAAAGATATGAAAAAGGAGCCGCCCGTCGGCTCCTTTTAAAATTATTAATAAATTTATGACGATGTCACTCTTTCGTCAAACTTCGCGGTTGACAAGGGGGCGGATATTTGATATAATTAATAGGAAGGAAAAATTCAAATTTCGGGCGCAAAGCCCCGCGTTAATGGGAGGATGGAAAGATAAAACCGCAAAGCAAATTCGCAATTTTCGGCGAAAAGATCAAGGAATCGGCGATCTCGGTCATGCCGATAGTCATCATTGTAGCACTCTTGTGCCTGTTTTTGACACCAATTCAACCAAGCCTCCTCGTCGCGTTCCTTATCGGAACTCTGATGATAATTGTGGGCATGGGACTTTTCACCCAGGGCGCGGAGACCTCGATGACGGTCATAGGAAACCGTATCGGCGCCGCGCTGACAAAGTCAAAGAAGCTCTGGCTGATACTTATCGTCAGCTTCATACTCGGTTTGGCTGTCACTATCTCGGAGCCCGACCTTCAGGTCTTGGCGCAGACGGTACCTCACATCGACAATATGGTGCTGATCGTGACCGTCGGAATCGGCGTCGGCTTCTTCCTTATGGTATGTATGCTCCGTATCTTCCTCGGAATCAAGCTCCGTTGGCTGCTTCTCGGATTTTATATTCTCGTTTTCGTCCTCGCGGCACTTGCCGATCCGAATTATCTCTGTATCGCCTTTGATGCGGGCGGAGTTACCACGGGTCCTATGACGGTTCCCTTCATCCTCGCGCTCGGCGTCGGTGTTGCAAATATGCGTTCCGACCGTGACGCGGGCTCGGACAGCTTCGGTCTCGTTGCGCTCTGCTCGATCGGACCGATCCTCTTCGTTCTCATTCTCGGCTTCCTCTATCCGAATGCCGACGGCGTGACGAGCGTCACCACCGTCGATTGGTCGAGCACGACCGAGATCGGTATGGCTTATATCGAGGCAATACCGCACTATCTGCTTGAAACCTCGATGGCGCTTCTGCCCATCGTTGCGATATTCCTCATCTTCCAGTTCTTCGTGCTGAAGATGCAGGCGCGCCCCTTCTTCAAGATCTGTTGGGGTATTCTCTTTACATACGTCGGACTCGTCCTCTTCCTGACGGGCGTTAACGTCGGATTTTCCTCGCTCGGTGCGGTGCTCGGCGCAGCGCTTTACGACGGCTGGACGAAGTATCTCCTGATCCCGCTTGCAATGTGCCTCGGTTGGTTTATTATTTCCGCCGAGCCTGCGGTCTACGTCCTTGAGAAGCAGATTGAAAGCGTTTCCTCGGGCGCGATCCCCGGCAAGGCGATCAAATACAGCCTTTCTATCGCGATCGCGATCGCAATGGGAATCGCAATGCTCCGCGTTATCACGGGTATTTCGATCATGTGGTTCGTGGTTCCCGGATACGCAATCGCGCTGATCCTGACCTTCTTCGTTCCCGATATTTATACCGCAATAGCCTTCGACTCGGGCGGAGTTGCGTCGGGTCCCATGACGGCGACCTTTATGCTCCAGTTCCTTATCGGAGTCTGCTCTGCGGCGGGCGGAAATATTCTGACCGATGCCTTCGGTATCGTTGCAACCGTCGCTATGATGCCGCTTATCTCGATCCAGATCGTCGGCTTCATCTACGGACGCAAGAAGACTGACGCACCTGTGGAAGATATTGCACCCGACGACGAGATCATTGAGCTTTGGGGGTGAGAGTAATGAATTTTGTAATTTCTGTTGTAAATCCGAATATGGCGCCGAAGATGAACGCCATTATGCAGTCACTCGAGCTTCCCTTGTCGATAGAGCTTCTCGGCAGAGGCACGGCGAGGAAAAACGTGCTCGACCTTCTTGGACTGAGCACGCACGAATACCACGTCATTATGACGATAGCCGACCGTGACCGCACGGCGCGTCTGGTCGAGGAAGCACGAAAGAATCTTTATATCGACGCTCCCGGTCAGGGAATCATCGTAGCAACACCCATCAAAAGTGTAGGAGGAGGCAAGACCTTGGCAAATCTTAATGGAGGCAGACCCACCGAGGGCGCGCCCGAGATAAATTATAATTACGAGATCGTTCTGGCTATCGCCAACGAGGGACACACCGACACCGTTATGGACGCCGCACGCGAGGCGGGCGCACGCGGAGGTACTGTTCTTCACGGCAAGGGCACCGGCTCGAAGGACGCCGCAAAATTCTTCGGCGTTTCGATAGCAAGCGAGAAGGAAGTCATTATGATAGTTGCAAAATCCTCGGAAAAGGCGGCTATTATGAAGTCCATCATCGATAAAGCAGGCACCCAGACCGACGCAGGCGCGGTAGTAATGTCGCTCCCCGTCACCGCAGTTGCGGGATTCGGACTGCTTGATAATAATTAAAAAATAAAGGTTGGCTCGGTGAGCCAACCTTTTTTATTAGCATTTTTTCATAAGTCTGATATAAAATTCCACGGTTCTGCCGAGTGCATCAATGCGGATCTTTTCGTTGTTGCCGTGGATCGAGGCGCGTTCTTCGCTTGTGAGGTCCATCGCCGAGAAGCGGTAAACGCGGTCGGAGATGCGTCCCCAATGGCGCGAGTCGGAGCATTGAACCATCAGGTAGGGCGCGACGATGCAGCCCTTCCAGGTCGATGCAACGGCGGAAGCCACTCTGTCGAATCCCTCGCAGTCGGTGCGCGAGATGCGGGAGGGGTTCATTCCGTGCATACAGGTGACCTCAACGTGCTCGTCGCCGACGGTGTTTTTGATATATTCAAGTGCCGATTCCATATCGTCGGCGGGATTGAGTCGGATGTTTGAAACGAGCGATGCCTCGGGCGGGATTACGTTGGTTGCCGACGAGCCCTGTGCCTGCGTGAAGGCGACCGTGGTGCGCATCAGCGCGTTCATCTCGCCGCCGCCCTTCTTGCAGATCATATCGAGGACGGGGAGGAAGAGCTTGATGTTCGAGAAAATGATCTTGTAGACGAAGGAGGAATATCTGCCGAGGGTGTCGAACATCTCCGCGGCGGGCGCGGTCAGCTTGAGCTTGAAGGGGTTCTCAACCATTCTGCGGCAAGCCGACGCGAGTCTGTCGATCGGCGCGCCCGGCTTGGGTGCCGATGCGTGACCGCCCTGTGATTTTACGGTATATTTGACGTCCATCATACCTTTTTCTGCGATGCCTATCAAACCACAAGGAGCCTTGACGCCGGGAAATACGTTTTCTACAACCGCACCGCCCTCGTCGATAACGAGCGCGGGGGTGATGCCCTTTTCCTCAAAGTAGTCAACGATGCGAACGGCTCCGAGTCCGTTGACCTCCTCGCCGCCCGAAAATGCGAAATAAATGTCGTTTTCGGGTACAAATCCCTCGGAAATGAGGTGGTTTGCGGCAAAAAGAATGCCCGAGAAGGTAACTTTTGTATCAAGCGTACCTCGTCCGATGATGAATCCGTCCTTGATGATGCCCTCGAATGCGGGGGTATCCCAAAGGTCCTCGTTGACGGGAACAACGTCGTAGTGCGCCATCATAACGGCGGGCGCGTCGGCGCTTTTGCCCGCCCAGCGGAAGAGAATTCCGCGGTCGGGGAAGCGAGTGAACTCGCAAACGCGGTTTACGTTCGGGTAAAGAGAGGGAAGAAGCGCGATCAGCTTTTCGAATTCCGCGTCGTCCTCGAGAGAAGCGTCGCGGTAGGATACGGTCTTGCAGCGAACGAGCTCGGCGAGGTCCGAAGCCGCCTTGTCTTTGTCAAAGCTTACCTCGTAACTGTCAAGCTCGGGTTGCTTTTTCGGCTTGAAAGCCGCGGCGCGGATTACGAGTACCGCGACGAATATCACGAGTGCCGCGGGGATGAGTGCGAGTGCCCACATATCAAAGCGCTCCCTTCTTGTAGAGGATGCGCGCGACGATGACGGTGAAAACGACTCCGACGGGAACCATAATGCCGACGGTCGATGCGTTGAGCGCGGGAACGAAGATGAAGAGCGCGAGCATCAGGATGATGGGCGCGATCGAGAGCTTGAGGTTCTTCGAAATGAAAACTACCGCAAGACCGCCGAAGAGCGCGGGTAGGATCATATCGAACGCGGGAACGAGAACGGGGGATTCAAGAACGGGCGTCAGCGGAACGATGCAGATAACGCCGATGATGATAATGAGTGTGGTCACGATGCTCGAAACCGCGATCGCGATGGTGGAAATGACCTCGCCTTCCTCGTCGGAAGCCTTAACGCCCGCGCGCTCCATAGCGTCAATGGCGCAGGGGAGCTTGAGGTTCGAGATATTGCCCGTGATGAAGGAGAGGTAGGTGCCGCCCGCGCCGAGCATAGGAACGTAGGTGAAGATCTCAACGATTCCGACAGCCCAGTACATCGGTGCGGTTGCGAAAATACCCTTGAGAAGCACGCCGAGGTCGGGTGCGGTAGAGAAGATCAGCGAAAGGGAGAGCGGAAAGGCGAAAAGCACGCAGGCAACCGCGATGCCCCAGATGCGTCCGTACTTATGGACGCTTTCCATATATGAAAGGTTAGTGTTTTTCATATCTTTAACCTCCTAAAAGCATAGTGAAGGGAATTGCCGAAGCCATTCCCGCGATAAGGCTCATCGGAAGAGCGTAGTCGGTCAGCCAGCGAATCTTACATTTCGTCGCGATAGTACCGCAGATCGCCATAACGACCGCCGAGGTCGCCATTACGCAGACGGGAATCAGTCCCGAGGTGTCGCCCTTTGCGATAAGTCCGACGTCGCAGAAAACGTAGCCGAGGAATGCCGATATCATACCGAGGAACATAGCGTTATTGAAGATCTCGCCCCACTTTTTGTCCTTCATACCGACCTTGGCAAGTCCGCTCTGAAGCTTTTTGGTGACGAAGGGAACGAGGATGAGTCCCGCGGCGATGCCGACGGTCATTACCCACGCGATCGTGATGTAGATCGAGGGATCGGCAACTGTCGTGCCCGCGCTCATATTTGCGGCTTCAAGCGCATTGCCCGCCGCGACGGTCTCGTAAGTGATCGAGCCGATTACCGAAAGGCGAAGCCAAGGGAGAGGGATGCCAAGGCTCTTCGAGAGCGCAACGACGCCGATCAACACCGCAACTGCGGGCGCTATCGTGAAGATTGCGGCGGAAATTACCGTCTTTTTGATGTGTTCGCCGAGTCCGAGCTCCTTTGCGCGCTTGATCGCGCGGGCAAGGAAGAATGCGGATTGCGCCAGAACGACCGCAATGATCGCGCCGACGATGACGAAGAGCAGGGGATGGTTTACATTGAAAGTCATTCCTTTTTACCTCCGAGTTTTGCAAAATATTTGAATGTCACGGGCCAAACCGAGCCCGCCATAATGACCATAAGGAAGTAGCGAAGCATTCTTGCCCAGGTGTTCGCGGGGAGAAAAGCTTCAAGCGGCGCGCGCATAAGCTCCTTGACGGCAAGAACGAGCGCAAGACCGCCGACGATCTTGATGATCTGCACCCACCATACGGCTTTGGTGTTGAACTTGATCCATTTGAGGTCTACGGTGTAAACAACGAGGAATCCGAGCATACAGCCGGTCAGCGTGTATGCATTCTTGACCGCCGAGATGTAATTGTGTACGTTATCGACGTGGAAAACTTCCTCGGGGAACTGCCAAAAGCTCATAAAGCAGAGGTATGCAAGCATGATTCCGGTCAGCGAGAAGAGAAGGGAGTACATCACCTTCGGCGAATTTTCCGCCTTCTCGAATATCGGTGAGAGCACAAAAATGAGTATCAGCGCGATCACGATGGAAACGCCGACGTCAGCGGGCGTGTGAACTCCGAGGTACATTCTCGAGAGGGGAACGAGCACGCAAAGCGCGATCGAGGCGATCCGAATGGCGCGATGCTTGAATTTCAGCGCAAGACCGCCGAAAAGTCCGACCGAGGTCTGCGTGTGACCGCTGGGGAAGGAATATCCGCTTGCCGCCTCGCGCGCCGATTCGACTATCGTGAAATTCGGATCTTTGACCCACGGGCGCGGAATGCGGAAGGTGATTTTGAGAAATTGATTGATAACGGTGCCGACAAAGCCGACGGAGAGCAGATAATACCCCTTCTGCTTGCTTATGCACCAAAAGACGATCATTCCCGCCGCCATAAACACGGTTTCCTCGCCGCAAAGCGTGACGATCGAAAACAGAAAATCAAGCACGGGATTTCGTATTTCTTCCAATAAATAAAGAAAAGACATTGTTTCACCTCCGATTTATCCTTATTATACCACGAAGCGCATAAATATTCAAGATAAAAGCGCAAAAATGAATAAAGATTGACAATAAAGCGATTCTATGGTATAATAGACTTACATTGATAGGAGATCGCCATGCTTGTTTTTTTGCTGACGTTAGTTGATGAAAAAGATCAAAAGATGATTCGAAAGCTGTACGCAAGGTATAATGGATTTATGTTAAGAACTGCGCGCAGAGTATTGGAATATTATGATCATAAAAATTTTGCTTTGGATTGCGAGGATGCGGTTCAAAACGCATATATGAAAATAATTCGGTACGGAAAGCCGGATATGAATCGTTCCGATAAAGAAATTCGGGCGTATTTATATACTGTAGTGGTCAACGAATGCTATTTGATACTGGAAGATCACAAGAAACGGCAAGAGCTTGATGTGCTGTCCGTGATTCCGAACGATGAGGATTTTATTGAATCAATCAATATTGCGGAGGAATACGAAAACGTTGTCCGCGCCATATCAAGGCTTGAACCGATATACAGCACGACCTTGCATCTGTGCCTTGTTGAGGAGATCAAGCCTGCGGAAGTGGCAAAAATGCTTGACGTGAGCATAAATACCGTTAATACAAGACTCAGACGAGGAAAGCAACAGCTTCTTGAAGCTTTGAAGGAGAAATAAGAATGACAAATAAAGAGATGTTCAAGCAGGCGGTGAGCGAAGGATTGCTTCTTCGTATCGATCAGGATACCGCTTGTGGCGAAAATATTATTTGCAGCGACGGATATTACCGCAAGTTGAGCGAAACGTTCGGATTTGAGGTGACAAGACCGAATATGAAGCGCAAAGCGTTAAGGCGTACAGTTGTCGCGATACTAATTGCAGCCGCCATACTCCTTGCCGGCTGTGTGGCTGTCGTATACAGAGAACAAATCGGAAATTTCTTTGTAAACACGTATGACACTTATATCAAAGGTTATTTTGTTAGCAACGATGAGGAAAAGGGAGATAATATTGAAGAGTATTATACGCTTACATATGTACCTGAAGGGTATGAAGCGTTTGAGAATAACGAATCTTCAATATGGAATCAAAATAAATGGAAAAATGCTTATGGAGATATTATAGTATTTGAGCAGGATGTATTGTCTACAATGCAATTTACATTGGATTCGGAATCCGGAAGCTATTCGGCTGTTGAATGTGAAGATATTATTCTTTATTGTCAAACGATTGATAAATATAATTATTATGTTTGGTGTGATGAAAAGTATTCTTATTTATTGAAAATTAGTGTGGAAATTGAAAAGGATGAATTATATCTGATACTTGACGGAATAGCGAAAAAATAATAATTATAATCAAGTCAAAATAGTAGTTTTGGGGAGAATAAAATTTTTTCAAAAAACATTAATTTTTTTGCCAAAGTTGAACAAAATCACGAGTTTTTTCTGTACATATATATAGAGGGAAAAAATAATAAAAACAATTCCCCGAAAGGATGGTACAAAAATGAAAAACACAATAAAACTCGCAAGTCTTCTGTTAGCGATTCTATTCCTTTTCTCCTCCTGCCAATCGGTTTACGATGTTCCGATTGTTCCCTCGGAAACTACCGCGAATCCTGAAATAGATTTAGAAGAAGAGTACTATACTATCGGAATGCCTTATCATACGGGAGATTTTTATTCCGGTACATTATACGAAGGGTGTCTGATTTACATTGAAACCTATACTACTACGGGAATCATCGGCTACAAAACAAGCCCCGCTGGTGAAAAAATCGCTAAATACGGTGATGTTGAAGTCAGCAGAATAGTCAAGTACAATCCTGTTACAGGGACGGTTTCGAGTCCTTGTCTTGACCCGTCATGTAATCATTCTCTTGAATCGGGTTGTCCGATGCTTTTGGGATATGGATTACGGTCGCATGAGTATTATAAGTTTAAAGGTATATTCGGAGATTGGATCGTTTACCTTATACAAGCACTGGACGATGAGTACGGTGTGATTAATACCGAAATTATGTATAATTTAAAAACCGGAGAGAAGAGAACTGTTTTTGAAGATAATCTTGGTCAAGAGATCCTTGAAAGATGGACTGCCGGAATGTCATTTGACGGCAAGTATTATAAGGTGAAAAGTGTTTTGGATTACAGCAATACAGGATACAAATCCGGAATAGGACAATCTGTTACAGATTATGAGCCGAAAACAAGACATTTTTTATATGAATACGATTTTGAAGCAGATACGTCCAAAGAGCTTTTTGAAATAGGAGAGAACTGGTCGCTCAGCAGAGTTTCAAATAAAAGATTTTATTTCCGTATGGATACCGGGGAAATTGTTTCATTAACTAAAAACGGAACAGATCAACGGTCGGAGCCGGAAATACGAACAAGTAATCTTGTAGGTACTTATACTATCAATTATATAAGCGACGGGTATCTCATTAACGATTTGAAGTCCGATGAGGTAAAAGAAGTAATATTTGATTATTCGTTGGTAAATCCAGTATGTGTAACAGAAAAAGGTATACTGACGACATATCAAACGAAGCATAAAGAAAGAAAGGCGTTCTCGGCAAGCAAGTACAGAGAAAATAATCCTAATGCAACCACGGAAGAGGTAAACAGAGAGGTCAGAAAGATATTGGCATCCGGCGCGGCGCAGATATGGCAATGCGGCTATTTGGGCGAGGATAATCACGTTATCTTCGAGCTCCCCGCGGCGTATATGGAGATCATCTCCGCATACGGCGATTACGTTTTTGCAACAGTCAGCAGATACAACCCCGAAACCGGAGAGCATTTGGAAGGTTACGACAGTCAACCCTGCTGCATCAATATCGCCACCGGAGAGGTAACGCCAATTCCGCAGTTCGATATCGTCGTTCCTTATTGGTACGTGAATTAATTAAGCCAAAAAGCAGACTCCAAGCGAGTCTGCTTTTTTAATATCAATAATAATTGAACTGTAGTCACTTGAACTTATTATTTATTTATGATATAATTGTATACAACAAATAATAGGTGGTAATAAAATGACGGATGCAAAAACACTCGCTTATATCAATCTCCACGCCATCCTCGGCAGTATTCCATATCTTTGCGAGCTTGACGAGCGCGCAAAAGAGCTCATAAAGAATGAAAAGGTTTCACTCGGATTCCGCGTCAAGGGTGGACCCTCGGGCGCACTCTGCTTTTCGGGCGGCAAGGCGTGGTTTGCCGCGGAATGCGATTCCTGCAATATTATTTTGCCCTTTTCCTCCCCCGAAAAATTCAACGGAATGATCGACGGAACGGTCACGCCGATTCCTTCGAAGGGATTTACGAAGATCGGATTTTTGCTCAAAAAGTTTATGCCGCTGACCGATATCCTCTCCTCCTACCTCCGCGCTGACGAAAAGGCACTGGAGGATCCCGTTTTCTTTGAAAAAAGCACGCTTCTGATGTTCCATTTGATCGCAAACGCGATCGCGCAGATCGGAAACGTCGATAAGGTCGGCCGTGCGAGCGCATCCTATATCGTTGACGGCGTGATCAAGCTCGCCATCGGCGACGATCACATCCTCGGCATCGAGGCGAAGGATCACGTCCTCCGCGCCCTCCCCTCCGCGCCCGAAAGCTTTTCCTCGTTTATGAGATTCGAGGATATCAAGCTCGCCCGCGATCTTTTCGACGGCAAGGTCAACGCCGTTGCCTCGGTCGGCGAGGGCAAGGTCCGCATCGGCGGAATGATCTCGCAGGTCGATAACGTCAACAGAATCCTCGACCGCGTCGCACTCTATCTTGCGTGAGGTGAAATTATGAGAGAAACTTATACTTACGATAAAAGCCGCGAGGCGTTTGCCCGCGCGATGAAGGTCATTCCCTCGGGCATCTACGGTCATCTCGGCCCCGCCGAGGGATGCTACACTCCCGTCGAAGCATTCCCCTTCTTCTCCTCGAAGGCAGAGGGAACATACGTCTGGGACCTTGACGGCAACCGCTTTATCGACTATATGTGCGCTTACGGTCCGAACGTTCTCGGCTACAATGATCCCGACGTCGATGCCGCGGCGGCAGAGCAGAGAGCACTCGGCGACTGCACCACCCTCCCCTCGACCAAGATGGTGGAGTTTGCGGAATTGCTTGTCGATACCGTCGCAAGTGCCGATTGGGCGTTCTTCGCGAAGAACGGAAACGACGTTACCACCCTCGCCGTCATGACCGCGAGAGCGTATACACATCGCAAAAAGATCGTCTTTTTCAAGGGATATTACCACGGCGTCGCGCCCTGGACACAGAAGATCGACTACGCGGGCGTCATCGAAGAGGACGTAATGCACAATATCTACGTCAATTGGAACGATCTCGACGGACTGCGCCGTGTCTTCAAGGAAAACGAGGGACAGATCGCTGCCGTCATCTCACAGCCCTATATGCACGGCAACTTTATGGATAACGTGATGCCCGCCGAAGGATTCTGGCAGGAGGTGCGCAAAATGTGCACCGAAAACGGCACGGTTCTCGTCGTTGACGATGTCCGCGCGGGATTCCGACTCGATATCGCGGGCTCGGATCACTATTTCGGCTTTGAAGCGGATCTCATCTGCTTCTGCAAGGCACTTGCAAACGGATATAACGTCTCCGCACTCTGCGGCAAGAATTTCCTCAAAAACACCGTTTCGGGTATGTCCTACACGGGCAGCTATTGGCTCTCCGCCGTCCCGTTCGCCGCGGGAATCGCTTGTATCAACAAGATGAAGCGCCTCGATATGCCGCGCACCCTCATCGAGAAGGGCGAAAAGCTGAAATCGGGACTCATCGCCGCGGGCGAGCGCAACGGCTTCGACCTTCGCGTCACGGGCGCGCCCTCGCTCTTCTATCTCCGCATAGCCGACGACCCCACGCTGATGCTCCATCAGGAGTGGATCGCCGAGTGCGTAAAGCGCGGAGTATTCTTCACCAACCACCACAACCACTTCATCAACGCCGCCCTCACCGATGCCGATATCGCCGAGACCGTCGATATCGCCGAGGAAGCCTTTGCGGTTGTGAGAAAGAGACATTAAAAACCTTTGCCGACCCCGCGGGGTCGGCAGTTTTTTGTTTATTGACAAAAAATTTGTGTTATGTTATAATAAAATTGCAAAATTCCGTTACCTGTGGCGCGAAGAATTCGTCTTATAGGATGAAAGGAGGCAAAAACAATGGACGACAACAGAATTATCGAACTCTTTTTTGCCCGCGACGAGGCGTGTCTTTCCGAGGTAACGAAAAAGTACGGCAAGCTTTGCATGCACCTTGCCGAAAACTTCCTTTCCCGGCGTGAGGACCGTGAGGAGTGCTTCAATGACACGCTTCTCGAGCTTTGGCGCCGTATTCCGCCGGAACGCCCCCTCGACCTGAAGGCTTATATCGCTGCGATAATCCGGAGCCGCGCGATAGACAGACTTCGTCGGGATGCCGCAGGGAAGCGCGGAGGCAACGTGTAGGTGATCAGCGACGAGCTGATCTTCGATCTTGCCGACAATGCCACCCTCGCCGAAGAATACGAATCAACGCTTGCGGGAGAGGTCATAAACCGATTCCTCAACTCGCAGGCAAAGGAAGACCGCGCCGTTTTTGTTATGCGCTATTATCTTATGGAGAGTGTTAAAGATATCTCTGCCCGAACCGGTTTTTCCGAGGGTAAGATCAAGATGCTGCTTATGCGAATGAGACGGCGGCTGGGAGAGGAACTCAGAAAGGAAGGAATTTTGCTATGAGTAAACAAAACGAAAAATTGACCGAAGCGCTTGACCGTATCGATGCGCGCTACGTCAGCGAAGCGATGGAATATTACGGCGAAAAGCCCGCCTCGATGCCGAGTTACCGTAAGAGGATGAACCTTTTTGTGATAGCGGCGGCTGTTGCGGCTTGCCTTGTGCTTCTTATGCTCGCGATACCGATAACGAATACCGTCGTTACCGAGTTCAGCGCAGTTATACCCGGAGTTTTCGGCGGCAACGAAGAAGTCCAATCTGCCCCCGAATACGACGGAAGCCGCGGACTGCTCTATAAGGTCAATGATGACGGCGAGACCGCGTCCTTCGTCGGCTTTGGTACGTGCACAGACGAGGACATCGTTATTGCCTCGCATTATAACGGTCTGCCCGTCGTCGAAATGAGAAATCAGCCTTATTATAATGACAATCATCATTACAATGACTTTGCTTACGGGAACGAATATGCAAAGAGCATAACCATTTCGGATACCGTAAAGCGTGTTCTTGGAGCGATCATAGACGAATGTCCGAATCTCGAGCGCGTTTATATCGGCGCATCGGTTGAAGGCTTCCAGAATCCAATGATGATTTATCCATCGAAGGTAGTAAGCATCGAAGTGTCTCCCGAAAACAAGTATTATTCGGACGAGGGGAACTGCCTTATTGATCTCAGAAGCAAGCGACTTGTATGGGGATGCAATACCTCCGTCATTCCCGATAATGGAAGTATTGAGATAATCGGGGCGAGCGCGTTTTATAATGCCGTAGAATTCACCGCAACCTACTTGCCCGAGGGAATCAAAACGATCGAGCCCGGCGCGTTCAGCTTTTGTCTCGGACTTAAAAATCTCCGTCTGCCGAGCACGCTTGAAAAGAACTTTGGTTCTACCTTCTCGAATTGCACAAATCTCGAGTGTGTTGATCTGAACGGTTATTCTGTGATAGAGCCCTCAATGTTCATGGCTTGCACCTCTCTCAAAGAGGTAAAGGGCAGTGAAAACGTCACGTATATCGATACCCACGCATTTCATGGCTGCACGTCTTTGACGATCAACCTGAGCCCCGCTCTTGAGAAAATAGACGAATGCTCATTTGCTTTCCTTTACCAAAACGGTGAAGCCGTGATCAATTTCGCGGGCACGGTGGCGGAATGGAACGCAATCGAAAAGGCTGAAAGTTGGAAGAGCAACAGCTGGCTCGTGACGGTAAACTGCACCGACGGAGTTATCAGATTAACAGGCAAATAAAATACAAAAGCCGAGCGCAATTTGCGCTCGGCTTAAATTATTCTCTCATCGCTCTGATAGCATTCAGCACCGCCAGCACCATTACGCCGACGTCTGCGAAGATGCCGAGCCACATATCGGCAAATCCCGCGGCGACGAGCGCGAGGCAGCCGAATTTGACAGCGAGTGAGAAGATTATATTTTGTTTTACGATAGAAATGCATTTGCGCGAGATCGCGATCGCCTTGCTGATATCGCGCGGATCGTCCTTCATCAGCACGACGTCCGCCGCCTCGATAGCGGCATCCGAGCCCATCGCGCCCATCGCGATTCCGACGTCGGCGCGCGCGAGGACGGGCGCATCGTTGATGCCGTCGCCAACGAAGGCGAGCTTGGTCTTTTCCGAAAGGAGCGCTTCGACCTCGTCGATCTTGTCGGCGGGCAGAAGTGCGGCGCGGTATTCGGGGATGCCGAGCTTTTCGGCAACTTCCCGGGCGACCGCCTCGCCGTCGCCAGTCAGCATCACGCATTTTTCGATGCCGATCCTTTTAAGCTCGGCGATCGCATCGCGAGATTCGTCCTTTACGGCGTCGGCAACGAGTATGATCCCCGCAAATTCCGAGCCGACCGACACGTAAACCGCCGTCGATGCGCCCGAATATTCGGGTGCGTTTTCGGTCAGCTTTCGGTTTCCGACGGCAACGGGAATGCCGTCAACCTCGCAGGTAATGCCAAGACCGCCGACCTCGCGGATATTTGTAACGCGTCGCGCGTCGATTACGCCGCTGTAGGACGAAACGATGCTTTTCGCGATCGGATGCGTGGACGCAGCCTCTGCGTGCGCGGCGATCTCGATCAGTTTTTCTTTCGGAATCTTATTTTCAATAATTTCGGTTACTTCAAAGACACCGCGAGTCAGAGTTCCCGTCTTGTCGAGGGCGATGACCTTGACCTCTGCGAGTGCTTCGAGATAATTCGAGCCCTTGACGAGTATTCCCTCGCGGCTCGCGCCTCCGATGCCCGCGAAAAAGGTCAGCGGAATGCTGATGACGAGGGCGCATGGGCAGCTGATGACGAGGAAGGTAAGCGCGCGGTAGAGCCAGACCGACCATTCGCCAAGCCCGCAAAGGGGCGGAATGACGGCAAGTGCGAGTGCCGACGCGCAGACAGCGGGAGTATAAACGCGCGCGAATTTCGATATGAATTTTTCCGAACGCGACTTGCGCGAGCTTGCGTTTTCAACGAGCTCGAGGATGCGCGAAACGGTTGATTCGGCAAATTCCTTTTCGGTGCGAATGCGGAGAAGTCCCGTGAGGTTCACGCAACCGCTGACGACGGAATCGCCCGCCGAAACCTCGCGCGGTACGCTCTCGCCCGTCAGCGCCGAGGTATCGACCGCGCCGTCGCCCTCGATTATCACGCCGTCGATCGGTATGCGCTCACCGGGGCGCACGACGGTGATCTCTCCAAGCGCGACTTCCGTGGGGTCAAGCTCAATGAGCTCGCCCTCGCGCTCAACCCGCGCCAGATCGGGGCGGATATCCATCAGCTCGGCGATGCTCTTGCGGCTCTTGCCGACCGCGATCGACTGAAAAAGCTCGCCCGTCTGGTAAAAGAGCATAACCGCGACCGCCTCGTTGTAGTCGCCGCTTTTCGTGTAGACGGCGAGCGCGAATGCGCCGACGGTGGCTATCGCCATAAGGAAATTTTCATCGAGAAATTGGCGGTTCCAAATTCCGCGGAGCGCTTCCCAAAGAATATCGTAGCCGATCAGCAGATAAACCGCGGTGAAAAGCGCGAGGCGCAAAACGCCCTCGAGCGGCAAAATATTAAGCAAAAGTGTGCTCGCGGCGGAGAGAGTTATCCGCGCGAGCATTATCTTGTGCCGTCTTTTCATCACGCCTCGATCGCAAAATGACGCTCGACCTTGCGGCAGGTCTTGAGGATCTCACCAAGCACCTTCTTCTCGTCCGCGCCCTCGGCGAATTCTACGCTCATCTTCTGCGTCATAAAGTTGATAGAGAGGTCGGCAACACCCGCAACCTTCTTTGCGGCGTCCTCCGCCTTTGCGGCACAATGCGCGCAGTCAACCTCGATTTTATAGATCTTTTTCATTATGTATTTCTCCTTTTATTGATTATTAATATGATCCGGTTTTTCGGTGGCTTTGCCGCCGAAAAAACACCGCTTAGACGAGCCGAGCGAGTCCGCGCGCCGAGGGGAGCTGACAAAATCTCCGATTTTGTCAAGCGGCGATAAGCGCGCGTCTTTCAATTGTAAAACGAAGTTTTACAATTGAGCTTTATTTACAATTAAACACTTGTTTAATCGTTCTGAAAGTATTATACTGTTTATATAACAAAAAATCAACTCTTTTCTGCAGAAAGCGACTGAAAAGGCAGATTTTCTTACCAAAAAGGAGAAAGAAATGGCGACGCATCACCATAACGAAATCGGAAATTTCGAAGCCGCCGCAGAGTTTTTCAAGATGCTCGGCGACGGCACTCGGATAAAAATATTCTGGATCCTCTGCCACGGCGAGGAATGCGGCACGCATCTTGCCGAACGGCTCGGCATATCCGCGCCCGCAGCGGCACACCATCTGCGCGTCCTGCGCGAATGCGGTCTGATCGTCTCGCACCGCGACGGCAAGGAGGTCTATTACCGCCTCGCCGACAACGAGATCGGCCGCGCGATGCACACGGCGGTCGAGAGCGTGACCGAGATCGCCTGTCCCGAAAGCGCGGGCGGCGCGACCGCCGCAGAAACCGTGCGCCGAGTCCATGACTATCTGCTCGAGCATATCTCGGAGCGCGTGACTATCGAGGAGCTGTCGCGGAAATTCCATATCAACCCGACCACGCTCAAAAAGGCGTTCAAGGACGAATACGGCTCGTCGATCGCGGCGCACACGAAGGAGCACCGAATGGAGCGCGCCGAGATCCTTCTGCGCGAGGGAAATATGAGCGTCAGCGACGCCGCCCGCGCCGTGGGATTTGACAGCGCAAGCCGTTTCACCTCGGCTTTCAAGGAGAAATACGGCGTGTCGCCGAGCGAATACAGGAGACGGAAATGAAAAAATTACTGATAAGCGGCTTCGACCCCTTCGGTGGCGAGGCGATAAATCCCTCATACGAGGCGGTCAAGCTTCTCCCCGACGTCATCGGCGAATACGAGCTTACCAAAATCGAACTTCCCACAGTTTTCGGACGCGCGGCTGAAATAATGACCGAAAAGATCGAAGAAATACGCCCCGCCGCCGTCATTTGTGTCGGTCAGGCGGGCGGACGGCGCGGAATCACTCCCGAAGTGATCGGGATCAATCTGCGCGAGGCGTCGATTGCCGACAACGCGGGCAATATGCCGAAAAACGAAAAGATACGCGCGGGCGCGCCCGACGGGATTTTCTCGACGCTCCCCGTCCGCGAGATGGTCGAAGCGATCAAGGAGGAAGGTCTGCCCGCCTCGCTCTCATTCAGCGCGGGAGCATTTGTCTGCAACGATCTGCTCTATTCGCTGTTGTATCGGTATAAGGACACCGATATCAAGATCGGCTTCATCCACGTGCCTTTTCTCCCCGAGCAAGCCAAAGAAGGCGTACCGTCTATGGAGCTTTCGGAAATTGTGCGAGGTCTGCAGTCTGCGATAGGGTGTATTTGATAATATGTAGTGCAGACTTCGCCACCCCTCATCCGTCACTTCGTGACACCTTCTCACGGACCTTGGGAGAAGGGGGCGCGTAGCGCCGGATGAGGGGTGGCGGAGTCTGTACTCCACTAACGACAAGCGTACACTTGGTGGATAATATAATCAATAGCGCGGCGAACGTCGGAAAATGCTCCAACGTTCGCCGCGCTGTTTGGTTTAGGGATAGCTTATGCCGGGGATCGGATTGATCTCTCCGGTTTTGATATTGATTGCCGTGCCTCCGTCTTGGTTCCGGACTCCGCAGATGATATAATCTCCGAGCACGTAATAGGGGTGGAATGTCGCACTGTCAAATTCAACTACAAGCTCGGGATTCTTTCCGAGTGCATCGGAAAGATACAGCTTTCCGCTATCTTCCGGAACGTAGTATAGCTTACCCTCTGCCAGAATAAAGCTTTGCACCGGTGCGCCAAGGTCAACCTCGTGCATCGAATCTGTCGCGAGATCGTAAACTCGCAGGTTGTAGCCGTTCTTTCCGTAATTATCCTCAAAAACGGGTTCATACGCATAGGTTCCGCTGAGGAGGACGAAGTCGAAATTCGCTACCTCTTCTTTTTTGAGGTTGCCGCCCGAATGATCGGATGACCAGACTGTGGCGGGCTCGCGAAGCGACTTGCGAGATTCAATGAAGAAGATACGCTTATTGGAAAGGTTTATCATACTCAGATTCTCGGGTACGTCAAGCAAATGCTCGATCTTATCGGTCTCGGGATCGTAATACGATATATAATTACGCCTTGTGTTCGACGTGTCGTCTATATCCCAAATACCTAAATACACCTTGCCGTCCATTACGAAGGTTATTGACGCATAGGTTATAACGTTCCCGTTTTCGGTATCTTCAAAAATGACTCGATATTCGCCGGTCTTCATATTATACATACGAACCTCGGTGCTATACTTGCGCTCACCGTCTATCTGGTACACACACCAATCGTCCATAATGTTCATATATCTGAAATCCCAGCCCCCCATGCAAGCGGGGCAATCCGCGGTTACGTGATTGCACGCCGAATTAAGACAAATACTCGAGGTTGTGTTTGTCACGGGATCATAGCTTGCTATCGCTTGAACTTCCGTACCCGGCAGTTTGGTTACGTGTATCCATTTGCCCTCGTATTCGAAGTCGGACGATAAGTAGTAAAGCCAACCGTTTGTGAAATATTCCTCGGGGACCGCATCGACCTCGGGCGGTTCGGTTTCGTTAGTATCGAGAATATTCGATTCGGTCGTTTCATCGATTCCGCCGGGATTTAACATATTCGGGATGTAATTAACGAGCCTGACCGCAAGCGGTACTGCCGCGCCGAGGAGCAAAAGGCACGCGGCTAGCAAGGCGAGCTGACGGAACGCCTTCTTCTTGCTCGGTTTTTCTGCGGGCGCGCCGACGGGGCGCTCCTTGATCTTTTCTGCGGCGCGGTCGATGAGCTTGTCATCAATAAACTCCATCGCGCCGAGGAGTCGTTTGTTCTGATCCTTTTTCATATTATTATACCCTCCTTTTTAAGTTTTTCGGCGAGTCTGCGGCGAGTTCGGTGTAGGATGGATTTTACCTTTCCGACCGTAAATCCCATATCTTCCGCAACGCATTCCACTCGTTCTCCGAAATAATAACGCAAAATAAATACGTCGGATTCGTGCGCGGGGATAGTTTCGAGGAATTCGTTGATGATCCTGCCCGCGCGCGCCGCCTCGAACTGCTCGCAGAGATTGCAGGTGTCGGGAATCGCCTCGATAAATTCCGCGCCGAGCTCGGCAAAGCTCGAGGTGCGCTTCCAGACGTTCTCCGACCGCGTTTTCTTGAGCGCGAGATTGCGGATGATCTTTGCAATATACGCCTTCAGGCTTCGCGGTACTTCGGGAGGAATATTGTTCCAAAGTGCTAAAAGCATATCGTTGAGGCATTCCTCGCGGTCCTCGCGCATAGAAAGAATATTCGACGTGACCGTGTGGCAGAAGCTGCCGTATTTTTCCTCTGCCGCACGCAACGCATTCTCATCGCGCTTTTGCAAAAGATCGATTATCTGCTCATCCTTCATTGATCTTCCTCCTTTTCTTATTCATAAGGGCCCTTCACCTATCAAGTACCAAATATGCCCGATTTGGTTTCAGCTTTTTCAAAAAAATATTCGTTTTGTAGACTTGCACAAAAACATGATGCCGATTTTGTGCAGAATAAATATCGGGACTGAAAAATCAGTCCCGATATTTTTATTTTTTATTGCTGATATAGCTCTTTATCGCCTCAAAAGAGTCGGCGCTGATCACGTGCTCGATCTTGCAGGCGTCTACTGCGGCGACCTCTCTCTCCACACCGAGCGAAACGAGCAGGTCGGTCAGTATCGTATGGCGCTCGTAAAGCTCTTCGGCTGTTGCGACGCCCTTTTCGGTCAGAGTGATGAAACCCGACTTATCGACCGTTATATATTCGCCCGACTTCAGGATACCGATGGCGCGGCTTACGCTCGGCTTCGAGTAGCCCATACTCTCGGCAACGTCGATGGAGCGCACCGAGGTCGAATGCCTCGTCAGCACGTATATTGTTTCGAGATACATCTCGCCCGATTCTGCAAGTGGCATTTTGATCGCTCCTTTTCCTTTTATATTATAATGATAACATATTTTTGAGAAAAAAGCAAGTAAAATCGGGGAAAAAGTATTGACAAACGCTCAAAAGTATGGTAAAATGTAAAAAATATTTGATAGAGGCGCACCTTGTAAAGATTACTGCGGAAAAACGGTTGCCAAAGCCGCGCGGGAAAGGTACGGGTGCCGAAGTGGAACGCCGCGGCGGGCGTTTTGCTGGCAGTTCGGATAAGATCCGCCCTGCTGTCGCTTTTGCGGAGAGCTATCCAATACCTTCTTCCCGTACTGTCGGGAGTATCGGTAGCTGTCTTGCGGCTGCCTTTTTTCATGCGTAATTAATTTTAAGAGGTATAAATATAATGAAGAAGACTGTGTTCACGGGCGCGGCAACCGCCCTCGTTACTCCCCTGACCGAATCGGGCATCGACTTTGAAAATTTCGGTAAGCTTATTGATTTTCAGATAGAAAAGGGCATCGACGCGCTTGTTGCCGTCGGTACCACGGGCGAGGGCTCCACCCTCGACGACGCCGAGCACAAGGCGGCAATCAAATATTGCGTTGAACGAACCGCGGGCAGAGTTCCCGTTATCGCGGGTACCGGCTCGAATGACATTAATTATGCCATCGAGCTGACAAAGTATTCCTGCGCTGTCGGTGCGGATGCGATGCTCCTCGTTACCCCCTACTACAACAAGGCGACTCAGGCGGGAATGGAGCTTTCCTTCCTCAAGATCGCGGAGGCATCCGACAAGCCCTGTATTCTTTATAACGTACCCTCGCGTACGGGATGCAACCTGCTTCCCGCGACTGCAGCTCGTCTTGCGGAGCACGAAAACATCGTCGCTATCAAGGAAGCTTGCGGAAACATTTCGCAGATCGCGGAGCTTGCCGCTCTCGTTGGCGACAAGATGGATATCTATTCGGGCAACGACGATCAGATCGTGCCGATCATGTCGCTCGGCGGCAAGGGTGTTATTTCGGTTCTTTCAAATATTATCCCCGCCGAGACCTCGGCTATGTGCAAAAAGTTCCTCGCGGGCGATATTGCGGGCGCGCGAGAGATGCAGCTTCACTACATCCCCCTCATCAACGCCCTCTTCTCGGAGGTCAACCCGATCCCCGCAAAGGCGGCTTGCGCGGCTATGGGATTCGGCGAGAACTATCTCCGTCTGCCCCTGACTCCTATGAGTGCCGACAAGGCAGAGGTTCTCTATGAGCTTATGAGAGCCGAAAATCTTATTTAATCAATTGTAAAACTGCGTTTTACAATTGAAGACCGCGCGGCGGGGAACGCGCGCTTATCGCCGCAAGTCAAAATCGTTAATTTTGACTTGCTCCCCTCGGCGCGCGGGCTCGCAAGGCTCGCCTGATCGGTGTTTTTTCGGCGGCAAAGCCACCAAAAAAACAGATTTTATTAAACTTTGCATAATTTTGCAATTGGATAAGAATCTTATTTAAAGGAATAAGTGAAAATGAAAATATTGATTAACGGAATCTGCGGACATATGGGCCGCGAGGTGCTCACACTTTGCGAGGCGGGCTACCGCGGCGCGGAATGCGTTGGCGGAGTTGATGCCTTTGCCAAGGGCGGCGAAGCTTATGTGGTCTACAAGGATTTCTCGGACGTTCCCGAGGCGGAGATCGACTGCATCGTCGATTTCTCGCACCATACCCTCACCCCCGCGCTTCTTGATTTTGCGATCGCAAGAAATATCCCCACCGTTCTTTGCACTACGGGTCACACCCCCGAGGAAAAGGCAAAGATCGCGCTGGCGGCTGAAAAGATCCCGCTTTTTTTCTCGGCAAATATGTCGCTCGGCGTTGCGCTCCTTGTTGAGCTTGCAAAGCAAGCGGCGGCGGCTTTCCCCGAGGCGGAGATCGAAATTATCGAAAAGCACCACGACCGCAAGATCGACGCTCCCAGCGGCACGGCACTTATGCTTGCCGATGCCCTTTGCGAGGTTCGCCCTGAGGCGACTCTCAACTGCGGCAGAAGCGGTCAGGGTAAGCGCACGCGCGAGGAGATCGGTATCCACGCGATCAGAATGGGCAATATCGTCGGTGAGCACGAGGTTATGATCGGCACGCCGAACCAGACCATCACCCTCAAGCACGAGGCGCACTCCCGCGCACTTTTCGCCGAGGGTGCACTCGCCGCGGCGGCGTTCCTCGTTAATTGCGAGGCGGGAATGTACGATATGAAGTCGCTCGTCAGCGGCGCAAAAACTCCCCAGAAGGTATGATTTAAGATGAAAATAGCAATTTACGGATACGGCAACCTCGGCCGCGGTGTCGAGGCGGCTATGAAATACCACACCGACTGCGAGCTTGTCGCGGTCTTCACCCGACGCGATCCCGCAACGGTCAAAACTGCGGGTACACCCGTTTATTCGGCAGAGTCGATCCTTGATTTCAAGGAAAGAATCGACGTTCTCATCCTCTGCGGAGGAAGCGCGACCGATCTGCCCGAGATGACACATAAGCTCGCAGAGCATTTCAACGTTGTTGACAGCTACGACACCCACGCCACCATTCCCGAGCATTTTGCCCGCGTGAATGAGGCGGCAGAGAAGAGCGGTCATATCGCAATGATCTCGGGCGGCTGGGATCCCGGACTTTTCTCGATCGCAAGACTTTATGCTTCGTCGGTTCTCCCCGAGGGCAAGGATTACACCTTCTGGGGCAGAGGCGTCAGCCAGGGACACTCGGATGCTATCCGCCGTATCGAAGGCGTTCTTGACGCAAGACAGTATACCGTTCCCGTGCCCGCGGCACTCGAATCGGTAAGAAACGGTGAAAATCCCACCCTGACGACCAGACAGAAGCACACCCGCGAGTGCTACGTTGTGGCAGAGGAGGGCGCAGATCTCGCTCGCATCGAGTCCGAGATCAAGAATATGCCCAACTATTTTGCCGACTACGACACAAGCGTGACCTTTATCACTCTCGAAGAGCTCCGCGCGAACCATTCGGCTCTCCCGCACGGCGGATCGGTTATCCGAAGCGGCGTCAGCGGTCTTTCGGGCGAGCATAAGCACACCGTCGAGTTCTCGCTCGCGCTCGATTCGAATCCCGAGTTCACCTCAAGCGTTCTTGTTGCTTGCGCACGCGCGATAAACCGTATGCACAGCCGCGGAATGACGGGCTGCAAGACAATCTTCGATATCGCGCCCGCCGATCTTTCTCCCCTTTCTCCCGAGGAGCTTCGCGCGCATATGCTTTGATTGGCATTTTAGACAATTTTACACTCGCATTTTTGTTCAAAATAGAGAAACGCTCAAGGAAGTGAAACCTTGGGCGTTTTTTTCGGTCATATATATAGACACGCGAGTGTTTTATTGATATAATTATTATGAAGTAATATCGACGGAGGACAAGCCTATGACACGAAAACCAAGTACGGGAAGGACCATCACTCTCCCCGCTTTTAACGATAAAATGCGAAAACAGATCCTGATCGCACTCGGTATCATATCTGTAATTCTGATTTTTTCATTGCTATGGGCACCCTTTTACAGAACTACTGCCGTTAACTCAAACGTCTCGTTCACCGAGGGCAGAGTTCGCGCATTTGATATTTTTAATAAGCGAGATCTCAAGCCGACGCTGAACAACGTGGTTGTAGATCCCGGTGACCTCTTCACCGTTGAAGCGCTCGTGCTGTTTATTGCGATAATAATCATCGGTGCGGTATCCGCGTATCTGCTTTTTTCCGCGGTACGCAAATATTCGGCTGAGGACGGCAAATTTGTCGGCGCTCTGCAAACTCTCCTTGTCTACGCCGATTTTGTGACCGCCGCATTCTTTATCTCAAGCATCGTGGCATCGGCAATACGCAACGCGGCATCCTCAACCACGCACTACAAGCCCTCGAGCGGCTTTGCGTTCTGGATTTGTGCCGTTATGACGGTTCTCTTTGCAATTCTTGCGAGAAATACCCTTTCAGCGGAAAAGGTCAAAAAGCCTAAAAATATCGCTCGCGGCGCGCGCTTTGAGCTATTTATTTACAGCACGGCGCTTTCCGCGCTCGCAATCCTCTGCGCACTCGGAGATATCCTTTGGGTAAAATTCGATATTGAGATCGCCGAGATCTACTTCAACGGCTTGGATGCTCTTCGAGGTGTCACCGAGGTGACGGGCGGTATGCAGATACTCGTTTTCTTCGTCCTCGCGTTCGTAGCCGCTAACTTTGCTCTGTTTCTTCTCTCGCTGACCTCGCTGATCGGCCGTTCGCGACTCTTTTATCAGATCTCGCTCGGTCAGGTGGTCACGGGCGGTGTCACCACCTTCGTCGTCGGTCTTTTCGGCAAGTATTTTGCCATCGCCGAGCAGATCAACAAGGATGTTCTCGACGCTTGGGTCTCCTTCCAGCTTGAAAGCCACGGCTTCGGCGGTCTTATTGACCCCGAGTCGATCGGTCTCAATTACGATATTCAAAGCCCCTCGCATTGGTTCTTCGTCGGCGCGGTTGCGCTTATTTGCCTTATTTTGATCCGTAAGCCCTACTCGAGAGGAACGAAGGGCGAGCTTATCATCGCGGGCGCACAGACGGTAGGCACGCTCGATTCCTCCTTCGGTGAAGAGCTTCCCGAGGAAAAGGAGACTCCCGCCGCACCCGGCGACCACGATCCCTGCCCCGCCTTTACCGCTATCGACCGCAAATATGAAACGCTTCGTGAAGAGCTTGACGAGGCACGCGCGACGGCATTCGAGAACCCCACTCTCCCCGAGATCGTCAATTTTATCGTAACCTACGCGCGCGACTCGCGCCTGCACCTTTACTACACCCCCGAGGATATCGCGACCTTCATCGCGGGACTCGGCACAACACGCTTGACAATCCTTCAGGGTATGAGCGGTACGGGTAAAACGAGCCTTCCGAAGATCTTTGCCGAGGCGATTCTCGGCGGATGTGACCTTGTCGAGGTCGAGTCGGCTTGGCGCGACAAGAACGAGCTTCTCGGCTATTACAACGAATTCAGCAGAATCTACACACCCAAAAAGTTCACGCAGGCACTCTACCGCGCCCGCCTCTTCCCCGAACGCCCCACATTCATCGTCCTCGACGAAATGAACCTCTCGCGAATCGAGTATTATTTCTCGGATTTCCTCTCGCTTATGGAAAACGAGGAGGGCAGACGCTCGATCAGACTTCTCGGCACGCCCCTCTACCGCAAGCACGGCGGCGTCCGTTACCGCTATCTTGGTCTGAGCGAGGGACTTTCGATCAACGTTCCCGAAAACGTCTGGTTTATCGGCACGGCAAACCGCGACGAAAGCACCTTTGAGATCAGCGACAAGGTCTACGACCGCGCGCACACGATGAACTTCAACAAGCGCGCGCCGAAGATCCGTTCGCTCTCCGAGCCGATCCCGCAAAGATTTATATCGGCGCAAACTCTGCTCGATCTTTTCCGCGAGGCAAAGAATGCCGTTTACTTCGATATCGAGTCCTCTCCCGTCATCGCGCAGGTCGAGGCTCTGCTCGCGCCCTATAATATTTCCTTCGGAAACCGAATCGCAAATCAGATCGAGGACTTCGTCCGTGTCTACGCCGCTTGCTTCGGCGGAGGCGAGCGAGCCGTTGCGGACGGACTTGAGCGCATTCTGCTCTCGAAGATCGTCGCAAAGCTCGAGTTCAAGAGCGTTGACGATAAGGATGAGCTCGCCGCCGAGTTTGAACGCCTCGGACTTCTCCGTTGCCGCGACTTCGTTCTGAGCCTCAACGAGGACTGATAAAATGAGCGACCTCTGCTACCGTAAATTATTCCTCTCCGCGCCGATCTCCTACGCCGATTTCGACGCACTGACGCAGACCGATCTCAATCTTTTCGCCCTGCGCGAGGATATCGACCTTGAAGGACTTGAAGCGATCCTCGACAGAATAATCTCCGCGCTCCCCGCGCTAAGGCATATCTTTTCCGCGCCGATCATCCGTCTGCGCGACTCGGGCGAGATACTGCCCGTCGAGACGGTTCGCGTTGTAAACAACAAAACGCTGGCGCATATTTCGGTTCACAGCGAGCTATGGGAGAACGTAAAGGACGGTCAACTCATCCCGCGCAAGCTGATGTCGGTGAGACAGGAGGACGATTACGCGCTCTATGAGAATATAGTTTTCGCGAGGACGGTCGAAGCGATCCTTCGGCTGACTGAGGCAAATCTCGCCGTTCTGCGCGATATGCTCTACGCAAACCGCGAAATGCGCTTCAATCTGCTCGAGCGCGAGAATCATCCCTCGTATTTCCTCGCCCTCGGCAAGCTCCACACGGGTTATCTGCGCGATTACGACAAATATCTGCTCCCGATCGAGCGTTGCTACGAAAAGCTCTGCACGATCGAGCGCACGCTCACCTCGCGCCTTTCGATGCCCGTCTACAAAAAGTGTAAGAAGTGCAAGACCAACCTCTCTCTCAAGCGCACGAATATTTTCCGCTCGCAAAAGGACTATCGCAAGCTCTATTCGCTCGCGAAATACCTCTCGGATATCGGCGCGGTCGATCTTTCCGAGGTGGGACTTGTTGACGAAGAGGAATATTCCCACTTCTGCGCGATGCTCTGCGTTTTTGCCGCGGGACATTTTAACTTTAAATTCGACAAATATCGAACAATACATTTCACCAACATCAACACATCCGCCCGCTTCGGCGATTGGATACTTACGATCAAAGCCGAGGACGTCGGCATCCTGCTCGCTGTCAAGAAGGAATTTGAATATAAAATATTCCTATCTCCAATGCGCGAGAGCGAATATGACGCCCACGAGGTCATAACCGTCACGCCCGACGGGGTCGAATCACTCCGCCTCAGCCTCTACGATATTGATTCGTTCCGCCGAGTTCAGCAGATGCTGCTCCGCGCGATGGTTTACGCCGATGACGAACATAAAATCTGCCCATTTTGCGGTAAAGCTATGACTCAAACCGATGAGTCATACGAATGCGGCGCGTGCCGAACCGTCATCCGCGCGCACGTTTGCCCCGAAACGGGCACGGGCTATTACTCCACCTCCATCAAGAATTTCACCCGAAAGTCGCACGGCGGCGCGGGAGCTTATCATTACAGAAATATCACCCCGCTTTCGGGCGATGGAGCTTTCCTCTGCCCCGTTTGCGGAAAGGAGCATTAAAATGAAAATTACCGAAATCAAAAAAGAGACGCTTATGGCGCTCTCTCCCCGTGAAAAATATGAGTTCGTCTGCGGCGACATCGTCGACGACGGTATGAGTGCGCCCGTCGCGCTCTTGCTCGGCGGCAATCCGAACAATGCCCGCAACCGCGCCCTCGCGGCGTCAGAGCTTTACCGCGCGGGCAGAGTGCCCTACATCATCCCCAGCGGCGGCGTCAAGTGGGATATCGACGGCGAGATGATCAGCGAATCGCACTTTATGAAGCGTATTCTGACCGAAAACGGCGTGCCCGAGGAAGCGATCATCCTCGAAAATCAAGCGACCACCACGGTCGAGAATATGATCTTCGGCACTCTGCAGATCTACCGTAAGCTGAAGTTCAAGAACGCCGAGCACGTCATCATCGTCACCTCCGAGGCGCATATGAAGCGCAGTATGGCACTCGCAAAAGCCCTCATGCCCCGTATGCTGACTTTCTCCGCCTACCCCGCATTCCACAACGCCCCCACCGACGAATGGTTCAAGTCAGAAGACAACCTCAAAGCCCTCGATACCGAGGTGAGACTCCTTAAAGACCTCGCCGACAGCGGGGTTATTGAGGACATGGAGGTAAGCTTGAATGTTTGATCTGTTTTTAAAAAAGAAAATAGATATTGCGGCTGCCAAATATTTTTGGGGTTGGTTTGAAGAAAATGAAGAATGGATAATTGCCAACTGGAAAACCAACTCGATGGACGTCCTGAATGCGATTTACGCAGTTCTTGATCCTGTTTTTCCGTATAAAAAGAAAAACGGTCTTGAATTTCAGTTCGGATTCCACGAAGGCAGAGGCGAGTTTGAGTTTTTCCACGCGCGCCAACATGCTTTGAAAAGAGACGCAGAAATTCTGAGGGGTATGATGCCCGAGAAGATAGCGGCAAGATGGACTTTCATTATTGATAAATAAGAATAATTTCGACTATAATGGTGATAAAATGATCAGTACGGAATTTGGAATTATTGATGACTTCGAAAAATTCCAAAAGCGAGGAAAATACTTAGAATATGCTCCCGAAAAGTATCATTGTGTAGCCATAGATGACGATATGTATCTGAATGATTGGTGGGAGTCGCTTTCCCAAATTGATACATTTAATGTTTTTTCGAATCACATTTTACAATCGCAAAAGTCACTTTCGCGTGGGGGAATAACAATAATCCCGCCCGAATCCCTTCCGTCATTTCTCGATATTGTTGTTTCCGATAAAAGGTATGCAATCGATAAATCCCTTGCCGCATTGGCTGAAACCATCCGTAATGCGATAGAGGATGAGAAATATATGATTCATTATGGGGTGTAAATAGTATCGCTACTTATTGGTATTATGCAGTACAGACGTTTCTCACTTATGGGGGCATTGATTATAGTACGAAGCTAAACATTAAACGCAGATGAATGCAAACAATAATTTCGCAGATATAAACCTTGGCTGTCCACGATAAAGTGAGACAGCCAAGGTAATTATTTATCTGTTTTTTTATTCATCAAATACCCCGGCAAATAGAACAGTCCCGGCAGTATTGCGTAAAGCAAGTAAGCCAGCACCGTCGTCACGCCGTCGGAAAGTCCGCCGAAGATTGCGGGGAGGAAGAAGGAATTGCACTTGAAGAACATATAATCAGAGCCAATCGGTGAGAAATTGATTATATTCGCGGGGATCGACATTATCAGCATCGGCAGGGCGGGGAGGAGCAATTCCCAAGCTTTTTCGACGCCGTTATAGCGGTGATAGCCCGAAATGAGCATCACAAGCATCGAAAAGAGCATCGTTCCGTGATAGAAAAGCGTGTGGAATCCCATAAATGAGATGCAGGAATAGTTCGAGAGGACGTTTGCGGGATAGACGAAATTGATCGCTGCGCCGAGAAGCCCCACCGTGAAGAGATAACCGCACGCGGCAAGCTTTACTTGACGTTTTTTTGAAAAGCAAAAGGGGAGGGAATAGAGATAAACACTGCAAGGATAAAGCGGCAGAACGCCTGTCACCTCAAAGCGCACGCTCTCTCCGCAAAATGTTTCGTAGAGCGTTTTGACGATCTCGAAGATCACGAAAAACGCCCAAAGTGTCAAAAGCAACTTCTTTTGTGCGCTTTCCGATTTCTTTGCTATGCGGAAAGCCGAGTGGATGATCACCGCCAGAAGGCAGGCGGAAAATATCAGATGAAGCGGCGAAAAAAGCCGTCCCGGCAGATCGAGTCCGCCGAGGAAGTCCTTGTGTGTGAAGAAATTATTGAAAAGCTTAAACATTGTTGTTCTCCTGACCACAAAAATCTGTCATTCTATTGCAATATTCTTTACGTTATGATATAATATAATTGCGCGCAAATTTTCTGTTTTATTATCGTCATCAGCGCAATATTTTATTCAGGGAGAAAATAAAAAATGAAGATCGCTTTTGGCTGCGACCCCAACGCCGCGGCACTTAAAAAGGAGCTTATCGAATTCGTATCCGCTCTCGGTCACGAGGTTTGTGACTTCGGAAGCGACGATACGATCTACGCGAACGTAGCCTTCGAGGTTGCTGAGGCTGTTGCCGCAAAGAAATACGACCGTGGCATACTTATCTGCGGAACCGGAATCGGTGTTTCGATCGCCGCAAACAAGGTGAAGGGTGCATACGCAGCCTGCGTTCACGACGTTTATCAGGCACAGCGCGCCGAGCTTTCCAACCACGCAAACATCATCACCATCGGCTCGCAGGTCGTCGGTAACGAGCTTGCTAAGTGCATCGTTAAGGAATACCTTTCGGTCACCTACGACGAAAACAGCCGTTCCGCGCCCAAGCTCGCGAGAATTTACGAATACGAAGGCAAGTAATTATGAATTCACTCACCCGACGGTCGGGTGAGTGTTTTTTTATTTAGCAAGGACTTCTTTGGCGATCTCGAGAAAACTGCCAAAGACGCGGGGATTTGCGGCGAGGACGGGCGAGGGAGCGGAAAAGTCGATCTCTTTTCCCTCGGCGTTGGTAATGATGCCTCCCGCTTCACGGACAAGGAGCGAGCCCGCGGCGAAATCCCAGGGCGAGAGCAGAAGCTCAAAGAAAATATCGTTTCTGCCCGCGGCAAGATGCGCGATGTCGAGTGCCGCCGCGCCTGCGCGGCGAACGTCGCTGCACTCGCTGTAAAGCGCGTGAGCAAGACGAAAGCTCGCCTCGCCAAGCTGTCCCTTCGAATGCGGACAGGTGCCGAAGGCAACGAGAGAATGCGCCATGTCGCGGTCGGAGACCTTCATCGGCGCCCCATTGAGGAATGCGCCGCAACCCTTCGCGGCGGAGAACATCTCGTCGGCGTAGGGATCGTATATCGCGGCGAATTTTACCTCTCCGCGCGAGAACATTGCGACGGAGATGCAGGAATAGCGGTATTCGTGAACAAAATTGGTCGTTCCGTCGATCGGATCAATGACGAAACAGTAGTCGCGCATAAGATCCTCGGCGTTGTTTTCCTTTTCCTCGGCGAAGAAAAAGGCATCGGGAATGAGCTTTGTGATCTCATTCATCAGGAAATTCTGCACAGCGACGTCAAATACGGTCACCATATTCGCGCTGTCGCCGCCCTTTTCGCTGACAGTGCCTTCGATTTCTCGCGCACCCGTCATAATTTTACCCGCCTCGCGGATGAGGGGGAGGAGGAGGTTTTCTATGTTTTTCATTTTTATATCCTTTATTATAATTCAGATTTTTTATTGCAGAGGGCAGAGGGCAGAGGGCAGAGGTATGGAAGCTTTTCGCAAGCGAAAAGCAATTTTTTATTAAAATAATTTCCGAACGGAGTGAGGAAATTTTCCTTTACCTCTGCCCTCTGCCCTCTTACCTCTGCCCTCCTCATTTGCTCTCACCGCTTTACTTTCGGCTGGTATCTCAGCTCATTGACAGAATAAACGGTGACGAATGCTGTGGGGTCGGTCTTCTTGACGAAGTCCATCAGCTTGCGGTACTCATTTTTATCAACGATTGCGAGTATTTCACGGCGGACGGCACCGTCGTAAGCGCCGATGACGTCGTAGAGCGAGGCGCCGCTGTGGAGCTCGTGGAGCAGGTAATCGACGATCTCCTCGGTATGCTCCTTTGAAAGGATGCAGACGCGGCGCTTGATGTTGAGTCCGAAAATGAACTTGTCAACGACGATTCCGCTGAGATATGTACCGAGGATACTGAGCACGACGGTTTTTGAGTCGTAGGCGAAGACGGTCGTCAGCGCAACCGCGAGTCCCGAGACCGAGATTGCCGTGCCAAGCTCCATTCTGAGATATTTATGCATTATCTTCGCGACGATATCAAGGCCGCCCGACGACGCGTTATGCGAGAAGAGCAGAGCCATTGCGATGCCGACTATAAGCAGATAGCAGACCATATCGAGCAGTGGATCGGCGGTCAGCGACTGAAAATCGGGAAAAAACGTCTCAAAAATACCGAGCGAAACAGGCACGAGTATGGTGGTGTAGACCGTTTTGGCACCGAATTCGGGGCCGATCAGGATGAATCCGAGTATCAGAAAGATGATGTTGAGTGAGAGCGAAATGACCGACACGGGCAGGGGGATGAAGTTCGCGAGAACCATCGCCAGAGCCGAGCCGCTTCCGACCGCGATGTGGCTTGGAAGCATGAAAAAGTAGATCGCCGCCGCGGCAACGACCGCGCCGAAGGTTATGACGGCATAATCCTTGATTATCTTTTTTACCATAGCGTTATCCTTAAAAATTATTTCCTATATATTATATCACATTTTTTTGAAAAGTCCATAGCTTTGGCAAAAAAATACAGAGAACCTCGCGGGGTTCTCTGTGAAAGCTATGATATTACGCGCAGGGTATGGAGTCTATGCGTACACCCCCGGCCCGAAATCGGGTTTGGATTTATTCGTAAGTATCGGTGAGCTTATCCTCAATCGTATCGACCGAGCCATCCTTGCCGTATATCTGGACAGAGACCCCAGTATGGATCTCTGTGAAAATTATTAATTGGTTTCCTTACTGTTCAACAAGTTCGGGAATAATAAGTTCCAGATATGGGATCGGCGTTATTTCTCCGGTTTTGAGGTTGATGTAGCTTCTTCCTTCGTTTTCGTACGGCGCTTCTTCATAATTGTTGTTCGGGTCGGCGCGGTATACGAAGCCGTAAAGGTGATCATCGGTAGCAAAGATTATCTTTGCCAATGCTTTATCAAATTCAAATAACATTTGCGGGTTGCTTCCGTTGAGATCCCATTTCCAAATCTGTGTTGTTCCGCTGCAGCGCACCTTTCGGCAGAGTGTATCGTACATTTTGGTTATTTCATTTCTATGGAGATCCGGATATTGTTTTTCAAGCTCTTTAAAACCGTTTGCTTTGACATCCTTGTATTCATCCATAACAGACAGATCATTCTTGATGATACCCGATTCTGCAATCGTGCAATATGTCGAACTGATTTCATTTTTCAGCGTATGCTTTTCATTTGTATTCAGATCGTAGATCTCGATTTCATACGTTTCATAATCAATATTATAAGCGTAGGTCCCACATAAAAATTGCGGAGAAAAATCGAGCACTTTTTCTTTTTTCATATTTTCACCGTTGCGATCGCAAGAATACATATCCATTTCGGTACTTGAAAAGAAAAAGCGCTTGTTGCTGACAATGCACAACGAATACCCGACGGGAATTTCAAACAATTCTTTAAGGGTGTCCTTTTTAAAATCATATTCACAAAGTATGCTAACGGTTTCGGGATTGTAATTTGACAACGGTTGTTGATCCTGAGGGTTGTATCCGGTATTCGAATAATCCAGAACATCCATTACAACATAGTAAGTATCATCAAAAATATATCTTGATGAATACTTAGTGAGCACATTGTCTGCCATATTATGTGCAAAAATAATTTTCGTCTCACCGGTTGTGAGATTATATACGTAGGATTGATTTAAATATCCGTATATTTCGTCACGTACTCCGTAAGTTAAAAGAATATTATCGCCCACAAACCCCTGAATCAGCGGTGTGCCGCCCGACGGACATATCATAATGCATCCCGAACCGATAGAATGATTGCACACGGGATCAAGACAAAGGCTTGATAATACCCCGGTTGCAGTATTTAATTTGACAAAACGAACCATATTGTTTCCGCTCGACGTTACAATCTTACCGTCGGGCCTTTTATAATTGTATGAATATTCTTGTACCTCTCTGTAGATCCAATACCCGTTGTGGAAAACGCCCTCGGTCGTATTGCCTTTTTCATATACCGAACCGGTGGTGAAATATTCTTTATTCAGATCGACAGTGACAGTATTCGTCGTTACGACATCGGGAAGCTCCGAATAAATACCGGTGCAGGAAGTAAATGAAATACAGAGCGCGATGGATAGCAAAATAAGGTTAACAAATCGTTTCATATCAATATGCCTCATAATATATTTTACCAACCTCAGCTGCATTGCCGTAAAAAATGTAACAATGTAACAATATTGTACCTATATAATAACACATTTTTTGTGAAATGTCAATATATTTTTCAAAAAGAGAGAACCCCGCGGGGTTCTCTGTAAAGCGTATTAATCTTAATCGTTAACGTACCAATCGGGAACAACGATATCGAGATAGGGGATCTCGCTGATCTCACCGGTTTTTATATTTATAACCGATCTGCCATTTGATATTTCTTCTCCGGTTTCGGGGTCGTAGCGGCTTACTATGGCAAAAAGGTAATCACCTTGTGCTGCGATCGTTTTTATCATAGCATGCTTCAATTCGAAGATCACGTGAGGATCCTCGCCCATATAGCCGCACTGCCATATCTGTGCCGTGCCCTCAGCTAAAATCTTTTTTGCTGCGGCATTGACTTCTTTTGTAGTTGCACCGGGATTCTGCTCGCGGTATTCCTTTGCTGAAAAGTTCTTCCATTCGTCATATTTTGTCTGATGATTAGCAAGAATGCCTTTTTCGGTCGCGCAGACGTAACCTATCATTGAAAAATCAAAGATCACTTCTTTTTGTTCCTTGGTTTTAAGATCGTGAACCATGTAGCCATTGATTTTGCCAGTGTCTTTTTGGTAAATCGTATATGTACCAACCAAATTATTTATACCCATACCATCCATGGATTCTTCTCTGCGTTTATCCGTGCCGTCCATTTTAAAGGAGATTGTATCTCTCACATCGTTAGCAAAATAAATTCTTTTGTTAGTAAACTTACCAAGATTATATCCTGTAGGTATTTCAAAAAGCTCTTTACTTGTGTCGCTTTCGAAATCATATTCATAAAGAAATTGCCTTGTAAAGGGCGTGTATTTACTAATACTCATCCCCTTTTGCCCGGGTTTATAACCGGTGCCCGAATAGTTCAGAATCTTTTTCACTCTGTAATATTTTCCGTTATAATAAGAGCCGCCGCTCCAGCGAACCAATATTTCTGAACCCAATTCATCACTGAAAACGCGCCGTACCTCTCCCGTTTTGAGATTATATAGGGTTTCCTCATAGAGCATCCGAAATTCTTCATTATAAATATTCGTCCATATTACAAGCCAATCGCCGAATATTCCTCTGAATATATGATCGTGTTTCTCTTCCTCGATATAAGGAAAGAGCATAGGGCAGTCTGAGCCGATCGAATGATTGCAGCTCGGATTAAGGCAGGGGCTTGAAATAATACCCGTTACCGGATTGTATTTGACAACTCTTTTGACAGTTGTTTCGCCATATACAGGGACGCTTTCTTCGCCGTTCGTCTTTACTCCGACCTGACCTATAGTCGGACGTTCCTCGATAAAAATTAAACATCCTTCATACAGCATTCCGTAAGCAATATCTCCACTTTGATAAGGGTAACCCATAGTATAATATTCCTGGTCGGGGGCTAATTCAAATCCTTCTGCGGGACCGGTGGTTACAACGGGCATTTCATATATTGATTGGCATGAGGACAATAGAATAGCAATAATTGCTGTAAATAGTATCATCCGTATTAGCTTTTTCATATATTACCTCCAAAATCGTCTTATCATTTTCCCCGCGGCAGAGCTGCGTGGGAAAGATGAATAAGAATTAATACTCGGGACCTATACAAATAACGGGGCCGTCATTTACATAGTCATAATAATTACTTGACAGATCGTTATCATTGATTAAAGTTATGACAACTTCATGTTCTGTATCAAAATATTCTATAGGGTAATGATTTTCACTGTCGAGGCAGGTTTGGCCACTGACAAATGCTTCAAGTTCAACCTCATTATCGGTAGCATCTACGGAATCGGTTCTGATAAGGCAAAAATCGGAACCGTCATCAAGCCAAACTGCTAACTTTACGGATACTGTAAGGTTTTCGAAATTGTCCCAATAATCGTAATCTTCAACAAAAGCGTAGGTGGATGCAGAAAGGTCTGTGGTGTTTTCTTCTTCAGCCCAGTCGGTAATGTAGACATATGCGTATGCGCTTGTTGTGGAAAAGTATTCGATAGTATAACGCTCTGACAGAGGACAGAAGCGATAAGGTACCGCCCCGCAGTTTACAAGGCAGAACGACGCGAAGATGATCATAGCCATCGCGAAGGAAATAATTCTTTTGAAGTTTTTCATTTTCTTTCTACTTAATTATAAGATATTTTTTGTGATCTGTCAAGCGGTTGGGTCGACAAAATTTTGTTATTCCGAAGTTTTTGCTTTCGGAACGTAACGGGCGCGGCTTATCTGAACATCGGACTCACCCCTCTCGCGAATATTTTTGGTAGGTTTTTTATTAATCAATACCACCGTTTTTGAGAATGCGATCATAGCTCGTATTTCTTCATTTATATATACCGTCATTATTACGCTTTTTCTTCAACTAATTCGGAAATTTTTATTTAATTTATCACATTTTTTGAAAAAGTCCATACCTTTGGCAAAAAAATACAGAGAACCTCGCGTGGTTCTCTGTATAATATTTAATCGTTTACGTACCAATCGGGAACGACGATATCGAGCAAGGGAAGCTCGGTGATCTCTCCCGTTTTCATATTGATAACACAATCGGAAACCTTCTTTTTTCCGTCGGCATTAAGAACGCTTCTTTCGGCGAACAAAAAGTCTCCCTCCGCATACCACGATCGGATAACGGCATTTTCTTCCTCATAGATCACGCGCATATTCTCGCCGTCGAAGTCGCACATATATACCCTTGTCGTACCGCCAAACAATATCTCATTCTTTTCAGCGTCATATTTTTCCCGTGCTTCTTCAAGGCTGATATTCAACTCTTGGGCATATTTGGAAGGAAGCTCCTTCCGCAGGGAGAGATGCTCTCTGTATTTTTCGTACCCGCTTACGTGGTCAAGAAGTATTCCCTCCTCACAGATCCCCGCGCCGTAGTATTCGTCATAATCGACCGTCACCTGCTTTTTCTCATTCGTCTTCAGATCAAACATAATGAAGCCATCAAGATCAGTAAATATGTAACCATAGTGCCCTATCATATTTTCCTGCTGTGCGTCCAGATATTCTTCTTTGGACATATTGCTTCCATCGTAGCTGCAGGAATACATCTCATTCATATCATCGCGCAAGATAAACCTTTTATTTGTTACGTCGCTTAAGTAAAAGTTCTCGGGGATCTCAAAGAGCTCCTTCATCGTACCGGTATCAAAGTCGTATTCGCAGATCATCTGCTTTGTTTCGGGTGCGAAGTCAAGCACGCTTTGATTGCCCGTACCGTGCGTATATTCCGTATTTGAATAATCAAGAGTTTGCTTGACAATATAATATTTATGGCCGAAATGAGTTGTTCCCATCCAGCGCGTCATTACACTTTCCCCAAGCTCTTCCTCAAAGATCTCCTTCGACTCGCCGGTCTTCAGGTTGTATGCGATATTTTTATTCAACGTAACGTATACGTCATCGGTCCATTGGGTAAATATCAGCATCCAATCGCCGATTATCGTTCGGATATGGAACGTTACTTTCTGGCGTCCCTCGGGCAGCGGAGCGAGCATCAGGCATCCCGATTCAAAGCTGTGATTGCAAGCGGGATCAAGGCAGGGACTTGAGACTGTGCCCGTGTGCGGATTATACTTGACGATACGCTTCATCTGCACTTGGTCGTCGTATATTATATGCTTTTCACCGTCTCGAATATAATAACCGGAGGGGCCGATCGTCTTTTGCATCTCAATATATAGCCAACAGCCCTCGTAAAAAAAGCCTGACTGATTTTCTCCTGCTTGATATAACGAACCGTCGGTAAAATATTCTCCATCGATGAGAGTGGACTCATTATCCGATCCTTTTTCGGGATCGATATAGACCGTACTGCAGGAGGATAGAAGTATACACAGCACAAGGATCAAGCTGACTAAAGATGTTTTTTTCATAATATTGCCTCCTTTGGTGTTGCGTGCTCCCCCGCGGCAAAGCCGCGGGGGATAACGATCAGTAAGATATTCCGAATACTACCAAATCTCCGTCCTGAAAAGGTTCGGGGTCGCACCAGACGTAGTCACGATCAAATCTGGTATATATGGTTACCGTAACTTCGTGAACCGAGCCCAAGTCGATAATTGCATAATAAGGCTCTCCCAACGGATAATCACTTGCATCTATCATTGCCTCGGCAAAATCTTCTTCACCGTCCCAATCAACGGTCAGATCCCTGCTGTATGAGAAATAATCTTCAAGCGTTATTCCGAGGTGAACGTATACACTAAAAGTTACGAAACGATCACCTAAGTTATCGATATATCCCTCTGTGCAAGCTATAGTACCTGCCTTAAGATCCGTACCACCGGTATCCTGCGGCCATTCGGTAATTTCAATATACGCAGTTGCGTCAGTATAGTCAGATCTCATATCTACACTTCCCACGGTGTATTCATACCATGCCGCTCCGCTATTTACGAGCAAAAACGACGCGCAGATGATCATAGCCATCGCGAGGGAAATAATTCTTTTGAATTTTTTCATTTTCTTTCTACTTAATTATAAGATATTTTTTGTGATCTGTCAAGCGGTTGCGTTGACAAAGTTGTGTTATTCCGAAGTTTTTGCTTTCGGAACGTAACGGACGCGGCTTACCTGAACATCGGACTCACCCCTCTCGCGAATAATTTTTGTAAATTATTCGTAGGTTGAGGTGATCTTGTCCTCGATCGTGTCGACCGAACCGTCTATGCCGTAGATCTCGACTATGAACATCGCGAGTTACTATGAGAAATAATGATAAATTAGTTCCCTGGCTGCTCAACAAGGTCGGGAATGATCAACTCAAGATAGGGAATCGGCGTAATCTCGCCTGTTTTGAGGTCGATATAGCTTCTGCCTTCATTCTCATACGGCATTTCTTCGAAATTATTATTGGGATCGGCGCGGTAGACAAAACCATAGAGATAATCATCGGTTGCAAAAAGTATATTTACCAGTGATTTATCAATTTCAAATATCATTTCAGGATTGCTACCGTCGTGTCTCCACTTCCAGATCTGCGTTACTCCGCTGCAGCGGACCTTTCTGCAGAGTTTATCGTGATCGGCGGCAGTCGGCGTTATTCCCTGTTCCTTAAGTTCATCGTAACTGCTTTGAATCCTTCGGTATTCATCGAGAACCGAAAGATCGTTCTTGATAATGCCCGCGTCCGTTATCGTATAATAAGTAGATCTTACTTCATTTTGAAGTGCGAATTTTTTGTTGTTTAACAGGTCATATATCACTATTTTGTAAGTTTCGTAATCGACAGAATAGGCATAGGTTCCGCACACATATTCCGGAGAAAAGTCGAGAATCTTTTCTTTCTTCATATTTTTTCCGCTGTAATAGCAGGAATATATCTCGTTTTCGGGAGTACTGAAGAAAAATCTCTCGCTGCTGACGATGCATAACGAATAATCCTCGGGGATTTCGAACAATTCTTTTATATTGTTCTTTTTAAAATCGTATTCACAAAGGATGCTGACTGTCTTTGGGGTATAGAACGAGAGAGGAACCCGGTCTGCAGGATCATAATCGGTCTCCGAAAAATCCAGAATATTTTTAACAACGTAATAAGTGTCGCCGAAGATATATCTTGAAGAATATTTCGTCAAGATATCCCCTTCCATATTTTGAGCAAAAATAGTGTTGGCTTCGCCGGTTTTCAGATTGTATAAGTAAGATTGGTTTACAGTTCCGTAGATTTCATCACGGATTCCGTACGTAAAAAGAATGTTATCGCCGACTAAGCCCTGAATAACCGGAATGCCGCCTTTGGGGCAGATCATTATGCACCCCGAACCTACGGAATGATTGCATACAGGATCAAGACATAGACTTGAAACCACACCGGTTGCGGCGTTTACTTTGACAAAACGGGCTAACTGAGTGGGCGACGACGTCACGATTTTACCGTCAGCGCGTAGATAGTTGTACCTGTACTCCTGTACTTCTCTGTATATCCAATACCCGTTATAAAAAACGCCTTCACTAATATTTCCTTTTGAGAGTACAGCTCCCGTGGTGAAATATTCTTTATTCGTATCGACATTTAAGGACGAATTGATGTCATCTTCCGGCAATTCAAAGTATATGCTCGTGCAGGAAGTAATCAAGATACATAATATGAAAACCATCAAAAGTGCGTAAAACATTCGTTTCATTTGAATATACCTCGCATATTTATTAATTTCCCCCTCAGTCGAGGGGGAAATATATTAAGATGAAGTACCTATATAGAAAGTGTCACCGTATTGGCTATCAATAAAGCCATTAATATACTGAATGACATATACTTTATGTGAAGTATCGAATCCAATGACGCAGTGATCGAAATCATCATATTGACCACCTTCGTGATATGCGTACATCCACTCAGCACCGTAGAGATAAAATATTTCACTTTCACCGGATCTTCCTGTATAATCGTCCAAAAGAACAGACACACCGGATACAGCACAAAGCGCTCTACAATTCGCAATTCCGCCGCTGTGCGCCCAAGTTTCTGCGAAAAGATCGTTATCTTCCTCGTCATATCCCCAATTTGTTATAGAGGCACATGCTTCTGACAGATTGTCATCATTGTAAGTGAACATTTTATATTTCGTGCCTGATTCATAGAAATTACGGAATTCCGCACCGCTGTTAAGGCAACAGAAAGAAGTGAAGATGATCATAGCCATCACGAAGGAAATGATTCTTTTAAAGTTTTTCATTTTGATTTCTCCTTTATTATAAGATGTTTTTCGGTATTTCTCAAGTACCTGAAGTTGATAAGGTTCGTTTTTTGAAAAAAGATTGCACCAAAGTGCCGCTTGAGCCTTATCTGAACATCGGACTCACCCCTCTCGCGAATAATTTTTGTAAATTATTCGTAGGTTGAGGTGATCTTATCCTCGATTGTGTCCACCGAGCCGTCTATGCCGTAGATCTCGACGGTGAAGACGGCGCGGTAAGTTCCGGTGTCTTCGAGGTCAGTTGAATTTTCAACGTATCCGTTGACGTCGTAGCAGGTCTCCGTCCACTCGTCAACCGTTGACCAGAATATGCCGAGGAAGCGCTTCTGAATTTTTACCGTGACAGATGCATAGGAGAATACGTTGCTATATGCATTGTATAATACAGCCGCTACACCTTTGCCGTTTGAAGCAACAAAAGCGCATGAACAATTATCGGTGGTGACATAATACGGGGTTATCCCATCTTCAGCGCTTGCAAAAAGCGGCAAAACGAATGTGCAAAATGTCGCTACCGTGAGTAGGAGGGTGAGAAGTTTGGTGAACTTTTTCATAGTAATACAATCCTTTCTAAAGAAACAATGATAATGATTTTTGTTCTGATTTTGTTTCTTCGCTTATATATACTGCCGTTTTTCACATTATTCTTCAACTTTATAAAAAATTTTTTATTTTTTTGAAAAAACTAAAAAAATCGGCTTGGATTGTATAATATTTGTAAGATGTTACATATTATAACAATTATTTTTTGAGTGGCATGATTTTTGATATAATATGAATTATCTCCTCTTCGCTTATTTCATTGTCAAAATAAAGTTCAAATGCATATTCTTTATTGTTCCAAATACAGCAATATGTATCAACTGTGCTCCGGCAATATACAGTGTATTCACCAACCTCTATGACGTCGGTTATACCAATTTCATTATTGATAAAATAGTTTATTGATTTAATAGGTACTTGGATTAAAATCATCTTGTTCCCATCAGTATTATACCAAACACTTCTTGCTACTAAACTGCCGAACTTTTCATCGGCAATCTGGTACCCCTCGGGAATGTAGGTCAACGTATAGTATTCATCTATGAACTGATTGTTGACATCGGTCTCGTCCGAAAAGCTTCCTTTGATGTGATTTTCATAGATTTCGGTAAAGAAATCACCGATCTGCTGCTTGTAGACGGCGGCGGTGCATCCGACGAGGGCGATCAACATCGTTGCGGCGACAAGGACGGCGGCGATGCGCGATCTCTTTCTTCTTATACTCGCGCAAGGAGTGGGGCGCGTGCCGATTATTTTCTTCATTTTTCCGTAGTGCGAGAGCGAGTATTCCGCGCTTTCGTCCGCGCAGAAGCTGAGCGCTTTGTCGTATTCGTCGGCAAGCGCTGCCTTCTCCGCTTCGGTTATATTTTTGAGTTCAATTTCCATTAAAGCACCTCATCCTTGAATTTTTCTCTCAGCTTCGCCAGCGCGCGGGAAAGGCGGGTATACACCGTCTTTTCGGGGATGCCGAGCTCGCTCGCGATCTCTTTCGCGGTCTTTTCCTCGATGAATTTCAGTATCATAACGTCGCGGTAGATGGGCTCCATCCTCTCAATCTCGCCCACTGCTCTTTTATACAGGTCTTTTTTCGAAAATTCTTCAAGATAATTGCAATCTTCACAAATTGTTAACATATCATCGAGAGACAGATCGTTCCGCTCTTTTTTTATGAATTCGGCAACCTCGTGCTTGACGATCGTCATCAGATAGCCGCCGATAACCTTTTCGGGCAGAGAGGTGTCGATTCTGTCTATGAATTTGGTGATCTTCTCAAAAGCGTTCTGAACGATATCCTCGCTGTGGCGTAGATATCTTTTCTTACCGTACAACGCCAAAAGGCTCCGCGCATATCGGAGCATATTATCGTGATACGTTTCAAAAAGCCATAAAATCTTATCGCGATGATCATCCTCCGCGATAAGCATAAGGAATAGTAACATAGTTGCTCTCCCAAGATGGTATATATTTTATTATAACATATAGGGTGTTTTTTGTCAATAAAAAACAGCGGCAGAACGCCGCTGTTGGGTATGTTGGGTTGCAGATCAGTTTTTTGTCCGCTTTTCCTTAACCGATCTGCGTATCCAATAAAATGTCGGAACAAGGCAAGCGGTGAAGGTGACGGTGAAGGCGAGGTCTATGAGGAATTCGAGTGTTGGGATAAGTGCGCGGTAATTCATTAAGATCACGCGGGTGTAGTATTCGCCGTCGCCTTTGCCGATAACGTAGAACCAAAATGCGCTCGAAAGCCAAAGAACGAGATGCTTTAACGGAATCGCAATCGCTGTCACCACGGCGAGGACGACGTGTTTCTTCTTCGAATATTCGAACTCTTCCTTGCGATGCACGAAAACCGTCATAAAAATGAAGAAAACGAGCAGAAGGAAGAAGCCGAAGGAGAGAACCGTCTGTATATCGATTCCGAGAGTGGCTATGTGGAAGAGCCGCGGCAGCCACGCGTTCCAATGCACGCCCGTTCCGTAATAGAAATACGCCGCGAACCAGCAATACCAAGCCTCAACGCACCAAAGTGCGGCGCGGCGGAACTGCTTGAGGCAGAAAAACGCCGAAACGCCGAAGGGAACGAAGAGAATGAGCGCGGCGAGAAAGTCGCCCGCAAGAAGTAAAATGAGGAATGAAAGCAGAATTCCGACACCGAGGAAGGTAAAACCGAATCCGAGCTTGACGCGGCTACGCTCGCGTATTTCCGCGATCGGGACGGCGGGAGTGGGTTCGGGAGTGGCGGTCGGTTGCGTTTCTTCCGATGTTTTTCCAAGCACAAGCTCGTCGAGGCTTATTCCGAAAACTTCTGCCATCTTCACGAGCTTTGAAAGCTCGGGGACGGCAACGTCTGTCTCCCACTTCGAGATCGACTGGCGCGAGACGTCGAGCAGCTCGGAAAGCTCGAGCTGTGAAAGTCCCCGCGCGGTGCGGTATTTATTGATCCTTTCGCCAAGCGTAGTAACTTTATCCATTTGGTAGATCACCTTTCGTTTGATTTCGACCTAATTATAGCATAAAACAGTCGCGATTTCAACCAATAATAGGTGGAATTCGCGCAACCAGCGGTTGCATTCGCCGTTTGCGCGTAAAATTAGCGCGGAAATAGTTCTTTTAACTAAGATTTAATCAAGATTCGGGTATTTCTCCGTAAAACCAGATCTCGTCTTCGGCGTAAGTTTCCCCTTCGGTATATCCGTGTGTATATCCCCGTTCCGAAAGCGGTGTTTTGATGTTGCGCTCATTTGCGAATGAACGTGCATCGTTCTTTATCGGAGTCCAAGTCTCGTCGGGTGTGTCGCCGCGCGTGAAAAACCAATCATAATATTCTTGGTCATAAAAAATAATTATTTGCGAACCCCATAAATGATCGGGACAAATTGCCGCAACCACGCGGCAAAAATTCAATCCCGCGGGTTTCTGTGCAATATATTTTTCTGCGGTATCAAGCCATTTGGTGCAGAAAGAGGTTTTGATCTTTGATGAGGTCTTTGGATGCTCCAAAAAACCGTCGCAGGGAACGTGAAAATGCTCGTATTTGCATTCTCTTTGCATAAAAGGAAGAAATTCATCAATTCTGCGACAGAGGGCGTTGAGTTTTCGCGGTTGACCTCTTGACTTTTTTCTGTCGGAATAAATCATAAATACCACCTCCTGTTTAATTATATCACATTTTTTATTCGCGGTCAATATTGAAAAAACGGGCGCAGTATGTTATAATATAACCAACAAACAAGAGGGGACAGTAAAATGAAAAAACGACCGAATATTCTTTGGCTTTGCGCCGATCAGCAGAGGTACGATACCATCCGCGCGCTCGGCAACGAATATATTGACACTCCGAATCTTGACAGGCTCTGCCGCGAGGGCGTTGCCTTTGACAAGGCTTACGTGCAGAATCCCGTTTGCACTCCCAGCCGATCGAGCTTTTTGACGGGAAAATATCCCTCGTCGATCAATGCCAACATCCTCGGCGGCGACAACCTGCCCGAGCATTGCACTCTCATCACAAAAGCACTCGCCGACGCGGGTTATCATTGCGGTAACATCGGCAAGCTCCACATCACGACCGCGTGGCGCGGCTACGAGGAGCGCGGTGAGGATGGTTACTCGACCTTCATCTACAGCCTCTCGGGCGGTCACCAGATGGAATCGGGCGTCAACGAATACCGCGAGTGGCTGAAGCGCAAGGGCATCAACTTCCGCGACATTATGACCAACGACAGCGGCAAGAGCGATTATTTCTGGTACCGCGAGGATGCGCCCGTCGAGCTTCGCCAGACCGCGTGGATGGCGGAGGAAGCCGAAAAGTTCATCCGCGAGCGTTCCGAGTCGGACGAGCCGTGGCTGCTTTCGGTCAACTGCTTCGATCCGCATCCGCCCTACGATGCGCCGACGCACCTCGTCGAAAAGTACCTCGCTCGTAATATACCCGACCCGATCTTTAACGAATCCGATTACACGCTCGGCGAACAGCTCGCGCTTGCGTACCATCAGTCGAAGGGCGTCAACCCGCCCGATGACGTGATGCGCCGCAATAAGGCGTCCTATTACGGCACTTGCGAGATCGTTGACATGCATTACGGCAGAATTATCGACGTCATCGACGAGCTCGGTCTGCGCGATGATACCGTTATAATCTTCTCCTCCGACCACGGCGAAATGCTCGGCGACCACGGTCTGACGCATAAGGGATGCCGATTCTACGACGGCGCGGTGCGCGTGCCGCTGATCTTCTCCTGCCCCGCGCGGTTTGCCTCGGGCAAGGTGGTGAAGGGAATTACCGAATATACCGATATCGCGCCCACGATAGCGGAGCTTTGCGGCATTGAGTTCCCCGATACGCACGGTCACTCGCTCTGCGCCGCGCTCTCTGCCGACGGCGGCGAGGGAATCGAGCGCGACTACGTCCGCACCGAGTATTATTGGTCCTGCCTCGGCCCCGGCAGACCCGCCGCTTACGCGACGATGTTCCGCGACCGCCGATATAAGCTCGTGGTCTACCACGGAATCGAAACGGGCGAGCTTTACGATATGGACGAAGATCCCTGCGAGGAGCATAACCTCTGGTATGATCCCGCCTACACCGAGATCAGGTTCAATATGCTGAAAAAGTCCTTTGACGTTTCTGCGGTCGTGCAGAGACCGGGACAGACAAGGATTGGTCGTTATTAAGCATAAACAAAAAACGAAAACAGCGAGAAAGTTTTTGAGGTTTCTTAAGGAACTTTTTTCAAAAAGTTCCTTAAGTCGCGCTCCGCAGAGCGCGAAACTCTCTTTGTGCTTCGGAATGGCGGCGCCCCGCCGACATTCTGGAAGGAGTAAAACCACCCATTGTGGGTGGTTTTCGCTCCTTCACCCCGCGCCGTCCGCGGACGGCGCG
>JAZTXK010000047.1:0-32675 GCA_045636385.1 Eubacteriales bacterium | reverse complement strand
TCGCATTCAAAGAGATCGTCAAGGGTAAAACCCATGTCCGAAAGAGCATTCTTATACTCATCGGAAAGTCCGAGGTTGCAGAGATTGGTCTTGAGCGAGCGTCCGAGAAGGAACTCCATGCACATGTAATACACGCGCTTTCCGCCCTCTTTGTTCGTTCTTGCCTTGAATTCGGATCTCTTCTCGGCGAGGATGTCCTTTACCGTCTGTGCGACAGCTTTGTACATCTGTTCTCTCGACGCATCGGCAGCGGTCGTGCCGAAGAGTCTCGATAATTTTTGTTCGATATTTGCTTTAACTTCCTGTGCGTTAGGGGTGAAATTCACTTTTACTTCCTCCGGTAATGCTCTCCTATAAATCACAGCAGATTTGCGTAGAGCTCGATGTATTTATCTGCGGATGCCGCCCAGGAGAAATCAACTGTCATAATCTTTTCGACAAATGCTTTGCGTTTTTCGCCATTCTTCCAGAGCGCAACGGCGGCAAGTGTGCGCTCATAAAGCTCGCCCGCGGTATAACCCGCAAAGGTGAAGCCGTTTCCGTGCATAGCACCGTCCTCATCCTCCCAATAAGGAAGAATCGAATCGGCAAGTCCTCCCGTTTCACGGACAACGGGAATTGCGCCGTAGCGCGAAGCGATCATCTGCGAAAGTCCGCAGGGCTCGCTCTTAGAGGGCATCATAAAGACGTCCGCAGCGGCATAGATCTTCTTCGAAAGATCGCGGTCGTAGGTAATAAGCGCGCGAACCTTTTCGGGATATTCCGCTTCAAGCTGCTTAAAGAATTCCTCATACTTTGCCTCACCCTTGCCGAGGATGACAAGCTGTGCTCCGCTTTCGTCAAGGATACCGCGCATAGCCTCGGCTACGATATCAAGTCCCTTGTGCGACGCAAGACGGGTGATGAGCGCGATGATGGGTGTGCCCTTATCGTCCGCGAGATTGAGATCGGCGCGGAGTGCACTACGGCAAGCATCTTTGCCACCGCGTCGCTTTGCGCTGTAATGCTTAACGAGTACGGGATCGGTCCACGGGTTATAGTACGAGTAGTCAATACCGTTGAGGATACCCGAGACCTTGCCCGCGTTCGCGCGGAGGATGTGATAGAGTCCGTGCGAATACTCGGGGGACATGATCTCGTCGGCATATCTCGGGCTGACGGTGGTTACAGCCTCGGCGCACTCGATCGCGCCCTTCATAAGGTTTATGCAGCCATCATATTCAACGACCGAGCGATCCTCATCCGAAAGCGCGAAAACGTCGCCGAGGATGTAGAAATCATACTTGCCCTGATACTCGATATTGTGGATGGTAAATACGCGACGGATGCCTGCATATCTTTCATCACTTGCATACTTCTGACGGAGATAGATGACCGAGAGAGCCGCCTGCCAATCGTGGGCGTGCAGGATATCGGGGAAAAATCCGATCTCGGGGAGCATCTCAAGCACTGCGGTGCAGAAGAATGCATATCTTTCGCCGTCGTCGAACTGACCGTAAAGTCCCTCGCGGGCGAAATAATATTCGTTGTCGATAAAGTAGTAGGTTACCTTATCCTTTATAAGGCTGTAAACGCCGCAATACTGCTTTCTCCAAGCAAGGTATGCGTCAAATTCAGCCTCTTTTTTCATTTCGGCGCGGTATTTCTCGCCGACGGCGGAATAAAGCGGCATAACGACTCTGACGTCAACTCCCTTTGAGGCAAGAGCCGTGGGGAGCGAGCCGAGAACGTCGCCGAGTCCGCCCGTAGCCGCAAAGGGCATAACCTCTGCGCCTACGAAAAGAATACTTTTTTTCATATTTTTAAATCCTTACTTTACAATTATACCATTATACCCTTACCAATATAGAAGGGCATCGACTCGTGGCCCGAAAGGTTGCGGCCGTCGCGGATGACGGTGTTCTTATCGGTGATAACACAGTTGAGGTTGACGTTCTGACCGACGTAGGTATCCTGCAGGAGGATCGAATTGCGAACGACCGTGCCCTTTCCGATCTTGACTCCTCTGAATATCACGCAGTTCTCAACCTCGCCCTCGATCACGCAGCCGTCCGCAACGATCGAATTCGATACCTTCGCAGTGTCGCTGTAAGAGGTGGGTGAGGAGTTACGAACCTTAGTAAATACGGGTCTGTCGCCGCACTCAAAGAGCTCCTCTCTTACCTCGGAATCGAGAAGCTTCATCGAGGTTTCAAAATAACCGGGAAGATTATTGATCAGCGAATAGAAGCCGTCGAAGCGGTAAGCGCGGAAATCGGCGCGTCCGACGTTCTTTGCGATGATATCGCGGAAGAAGCTGGTGTAGCCGTGTGCCGCCGCGTCGTTGAGCACCGTGATAAGATAACGGCGTGTGATAACCATAATATTGGTGCAGACGTTGAATGCGCCCTTGATATCGGGGCTGTATTCAGCCGCGTCGATGATCTTGTCATTCTCGTCGAGCATAAGAACCGAATGACGCTCTGCGTTATAGTTGCCGCCCGAAACTCTCTTGGTAACGACGGTGATATCCGCGCCTGTCTCCTCGTGACGGGCGAGAACCTTGGAAATATCAATATTACAGATAGTATCGCAGTCGGAAAGAACGATAACGTCCTCGGTACATCTCGAGATGAAGTTGGTCACGCCGAGAAGCGCTTCAAGACGGGTGGTATAAAGCGAATTCGATACCTTCGCGTCGTAAGCGGTGATAAAGGGAGGAAGGATCTTGATACCGCCCGAGCGGCGCGCCAGATCCCAGTCCTTACCCGTTCCGATATGGTCGAGAAGCGACTGATAGTTATAGTGAGTGATGATACCGACCTTGGAGATCCCCGAATTTACCAAATTGGAAAGAGGGAAATCGATCAGTCTGTATCTGCCGCCGAAGGGCACGCTTGCCATTGTGCGCAGACGGGTAAGCTCGGGCAAGCATTCATCGTGTATGTTCGAAAAAATAAGTCCTGCTGCTGTCATAATAAATTCCTCCTACTTCAATTATTCGGGATTGACCATAGCGCCGGGCTCGATAACTGCGCCGTCTTCGACCGTAATATCCGCGCCGATAACGGCGATCTCGCCGCCCTTGGGTGCGCCGATCTTGGCGTTCTTGCCGACTTTAACACGTGCGTCGATGATGGAATACTCAATGCTTGCGCCCTCGCCGACGGTTACGTCTTCCATAATTACCGAATCAATTACGGATGCGCCCTTTGCTACCGTTACGCCGGGGCCGAGTACAGAATTGCAAACTGTGCCGTAGATCTTGCATCCCTCGGTGATCGAGGAGTTGCTGACACAACCGCCCTCGCCGACGTACTGCGGTGCACGCGCGGTGTGGCGGGCGTAGATGCGCCACTTTTCATCGTTGAGATCGAGCGTCTTGTCGCCTATCATATCCATATTCGCCTCCCAGAGAGAGGAAATGGTTCCGACGTCCTTCCAATATCCCTTGAAGGAATATGCGTACATCTTCTCGCCTGCGGCAAGCATTGCGGGAATGATATTCTTACCGAAGTCGTTGCTCGATGCCTCGTCCGCCTCGTCGGCGATAAGATACTCGGCGAGCTTCTTCTTGTTGAAGATATAAATACCCATAGATGCGCGGGTGGAGTCGGGATTCTTCGGCTTCTCGGAGAACTTCCAGATCTTGCCGTCCTCGTATGCACTCATAATGCCGAAACGGCTTGCCTCCTCGAGGGGCACGTCGATGCAGGCGATGGTGCAATCCGCGCCGCGTCTCTTATGGAAGGCGAGCATTGCGGCGTAGTCCATCTTGTAGATATGGTCGCCCGAGAGGATGAGAACGTAATCGGGATCGTACTGATCGATAAACTGAAGGTTCTGGTAAATTGCGTTTGCGGTGCCCTTATACCAGTCTGCCTTTTCCTTGCCCTGATAGGGAGGCAGGATCTTTACGCCGCCGTAGGTGCGGTCAAGGTCCCAGGGGAGACCGTTTCCGATATAATCGTTGAGAAGGAGAGGCTGATACTGCGTAAGCACACCTACCGTATCGATGCCGGAGTTGACGCAGTTGGAAAGAGTAAAATCGATGATGCGGTATTTTCCGCCGAAGGATACCGCAGGCTTTGCAAGACGGGTGGTGAGCGCGTAAAGACGGCTACCCTGTCCGCCCGCAAGGAGCATGGCTACACATTCTTTTTTCTTGAACATTGCTTTCTGTTCCTCCCTTTGGGATTTATGATAACGGCTTCACAAGCCGAATTGGGTACTTCGCGTGATATTTCTTTCTCAAGTCTGAAAATATGAGCCGCGTGGGGCGCAACTCTTATCGAGAGCGACTCCGCTCTCTTGTGCATGGGTATTTCTTCGCTTCGAAGGATGCCTTCGTGCGTAACTCCTCCGCCGCCGTATTCGAGCCTGTCGGACGAGAATACCTCGCGCCATTCGCCCGATACGGGAACGCCGAAGCGGTATTCGGGATAATAAACGGGGCTGAAGTTGATAACTGCAACGAGTCTGCCCTCTCCGTCCGAACGGGCAAAAACGATAACGTTTCCGTCCGCGTTGTCGGCATCTATCCACTCGCATCCATCCCAACCGAGATCGCGTTTCCAAAGCTCGGGTGACGAAAGATAGAGATGATTGAGATCCGATGTAAAGCGTTGGAACTTTGCGTGCATCTCGTAATCGAGCATAAACCACTCAAGGCTTTCCTCATACGCCCATTCGCGGAAGGGCGCATATTCCGTGCCCATAAAGAGCAGCTTTTTGCCGGGATGCATCATCATCCAGCAGAGTCCTCCGCGCGCGCCCGCGAACTTGTTCCAATAGTCGCCGGGGTGGCGGTCGAGATATGATTTCTTGCCGTGAACGACCTCGTCGTGCGAGATCGGAAGCATATATTTCTCGCCGAAGGAATAAAGCAGCGAGAAGGTGAGCTTGTCGTGGTGGTATTTGCGGAAGATGGGCTCTGTTTCGGCATAGGAAAGATTGTCGTTCATCCAACCCATGTTCCACTTGTAGGTAAAGCCGAGAGCATCCTCGCCCTCACCCGTGATATCTATCTGCGCCGCGGATTCCTCGGCGATCATCATAAGCGCGGGGTAAGCACCCGCAAGATGCGCATTCAGCTTTTTGAAGAACGCGATCGCTTCAAGACAGCGGTTGTCGCCGTATACGTTCGGAACCCATTCCTCGGGTTTTCTGTCATAATCGAGATAGAGCATAGAGGCAACGGCATCGACGCGCAAGCCGTCAATGTGAAATACCTCTGCCCAATAGGTCGCGTTTGAAACGAGGAAGGCCTGCACCTCGGGGCGGCCGACGTCAAAGCGTCTCGTTCCCCAACCCGCGTGCTCGATGCGATCATATCCCTGATACTCGTAAAGAGGCTGTCCGTCGAATTCGTAAAGTCCGTGCGCGTCCTTTGGGAAATGCGCGGGCACCCAGTCGAGAATAACTCCGATCCCCGCACCGTGAGCCGCATCAACGAAAGCGCAAAATTCCTCGGGCGTGCCGAAGCGCGAGGTGGGAGCGTAATACCCCGTGACCTGATAGCCCCACGAGCCGTCAAAGGGATGCTCGGCAATCGGCATCAGCTCGATATGAGTATATCCCATCTGCTTTGCATAGGGGATCAGCTCGTCCGCAAGCTCGCGGTAGGAATAATAGGACTCGTCTTCGTGACGCTTCCACGAGCCGAGATGAACCTCGTAAACGTTGATCGGTCGGTCGTATTCCCTTGCCTCGGGACGGAAGGACATCCATCCGCCGTCCTTCCATTCGTATGAAAAGGCGCTGTGATCTATGACCGACGCTGTTGCGGGCGGCTTTTCGGCATAAAGGGCATAGGGATCGGCTTTCATTATCTCCCTGCCGTCCGCCGTGCGGATTCGGTATTTGTAGCGAGTGCCGCTCGGCAATATATCGGTGAATATCTCCCATATACCGCCCTCGGTGATGCGTGCCATCGGTAATCCCGCGCCCCAGCCGTCAAAATCTCCGCAAAGAAAGAGAGCTTGCGCGTTCGGTGCCCACACGCGGAAGGACATTCTTCCGTCCTCGATATGCACGCCGAGATATTCGTATGCCTTATAATTCGTTCCCTGATGAAAAAAATACGCCGCAAGATTTTCAGCCATTCGAACATCCCTTCCTTTACACTATATTACCAAAGAATGTAATTAAATTATATATAATAATATTATACTACACTTTCCCCTCCGAAGTCAAGCCTCTTGGGTTTATTATATTATAAATTTGCTCGATTTATTCCGATTTCACATCAAAAAATGCGCCGTTCCCCGGAGAGAACGGCGCGAAAAAAGTTATTTTTTCTGTCTTTGGTTTTTATAGTATTCAAGCATCCTGTGCCTTGTGACGATGCCTATGAAAGCGCCTTCGTCGTCGGTCACGGGGAGAAAATTATGCGTCATAAGCTGCTCAAGAAGCTCCTCTGCCTTTGCCGTGATCTTGACGGGCGGGTTTCGGTCGGGCTTCAGGATATCCGCGATATGCAGATCCTCACATTCCTCGAGGCTTGCGCCGCCGACGTCGATCAGATTCCAGAGCAGGTCGCCCTCGCTGAGTGTACCGACGTATTTTCCGCTCTTTGTCAGAACGGGAATCGCCGTGTAGCCGTGATGGCGCATCTTTTCAAGTCCCTGGCGGAAGGTGTCGTCGTCTTCAAGAGTGGCAACGAGACTTTTAGGTGTCAGAAAGAAAGCCGCGTTCATTTTATACCGCCTTTGTGCAGAGTGCAGTGATCATTTCCGCAAGCTTCTCGGCATCCTCAACGGTGACAAGTCTGCCTGTCATATAACCGAAGTTCACAGCGCAATACTCCGCGCTGTAACCGCTTACGCTGATATTGATCTCGGAGGTCACACCCGAATTGAGAACGACCTTGACCGAGAATATCTCGGACTTTTCCGCGGTCGCCTGACCGTCGAGGTACGCGGTATTCGACTTCGCCTTCATATCCTCAAGAGCCGCGACGAGTGCGGAGATCGCATCAATGTCATCCGACGCATCGGAGGAATACGAGATCTTTCCGTCGGTGTTCTTAACCTTAACGGTGATAGACTTTCCACCCGCGGTGAACGTCATCGAATCGATAAGCTCGTAATTCGGGAGCCAGAGCTCGTCGGGATAGAGCTTCGTATCCTCGACACTAATAATATCAAGCCATTCGTCGGACGAGGAGAGGGTATAGACGAGCTTCGAGGTGTCGGTATGGGCGTAAATGCTGCCGTCCTCTCTCTGCGAGCCGAGGTAGATTACGTAATCCTTCTTCTGAAGGACGCCCGTTTCACCCTCGTCGGCATTGTAAGAAATCACGATTTTTTTGCTCTCCGAGAATCCGAAATCACCCGCGGTGTAGTCAAGCGCGACGCATTCGTCGAAGGAAAGTCCCGTAACGAGCGAGCTGAGGCTTTCACCGAGATCGGTTCGAAGAGGTGTATCGGGGTGGGGAATCGTCGAGGTGTGGATACTATCAATTCCGTTTCCAAAATACCATTCATATCTGTCGGTATAATCACTATTGTTGCCCGCTGGATAATACCTGAAAATTCTGCTGTCGAATGAACTATTGTAGTAATCCACGCCGAGGATCTTCGCCTCGGTGATCGCGGGAGGCGTCTCCTCAAGCACGAAATCGTGGATGTCAAGCTCAAGCGAGGTCTTCACCGCCGCTTCGATCATATAGACGGTATTCGGCGCGCCCGCCTCGGAAAGGTAATAGTTACCGTTGAAGGAATTGAGATTACCGACAAAGAATTCCTTTGCCGTGCCGTCCGAAAATACGAACTTAACCGTCATAGAAGGCGCGTTAAGACCGTATTCGGCAAGCTGCTCGGCACTCACGCCCTCAAGCTTATACTTCGACTTTGCGTTGTTGAGCGCGGTGACGATATTGGCAAACGCCATATTGTCAAGCGGGACCTCGCCGTCCTCGCTCCAATTCCACTCGGTCGCCTTGTCATTGAGCGCGAAGGAGAGATTCTCTTCCCCGTGCTTCAGCTCAAACCCAATGAGCAGAGTGTGGTCGATCGCGGCAATCTGAAAGGCCTGTTCTGCCGTCGTTTCGTCCGCTTCATCCTCGCGCCACATAGGACTTGCAAAAAAGTAAACCGCAAGAAGGACGAGAAGGACGGCAAGTAAAATGATAATTGATCTGAATTTTTTCATATTGGCTGTAAATTATCTGCGGCGGCGCCAGATCCAGTAGCCGATGCCTCCGCCGAGCACCGCACCGGGGATGATGAAGATGAGGATGGTTCCCCAGATATTCGCGTCGATCGCGGTGGTGGTGATAAGAGATTCGGAAAGCTCGATGCCGGGGATCTCGGGCAACGACGAGGTGAAGTTACCCGTAAGGTAGTTCATCGCGCTGTAAAAGGCATAGAAGTTACCGCCGTTGGTGTAGGTGATAAGGCTGTCGGAAAGGAATCCACCCGATGCGATCCAGCAAAGAGTTGCGCCGTTTTCAACCTCGGCAACGACGCCGAGATTCTTCTCGCCCGCCTCGCCGTTTTGACCGCCGACAACGGAATACGCCTTATTCGTTGTGGTGAAGATCGGGGTGACCGTCACGCCCGAAGTCTCCGCTACCTTGATGGCGTGCGAATTCGAAAGGAGAACGGGAATATCGTTCTGTGCGATATAAGCAACCGAGTTATGAGATTCGCTTACGGTCGGATAAATGACCGCGGGGGACTGGATATACGCGCTCGAATCGCCCTCGTATACCGTTCCCGCTTCAGCCGCAAGACCGAATTCTGCGGCTACCGAGGCAAGATTCTTGAATGAATCAGCGCCGTTCGCGGTGATGAGCAGGAGATTTCCGCCGTTCGAGAGATAGTTCGAAATAGTTGCCGCTTCGAGCGCGGTGATATCCGACGCGGGGTTATTGATGACGATACAGGTGCAATCGGCGGGAACGGGATCGCCAAGCGCAAGGTTGATGCTGTCGTATCTGAAGCCGAGGCTGTCGAGATTGCTCGTCACGACCTCGGGGAAAGCCGCCTCGCCGTGACCCTCAAGCAGGTACATCGACGGCACGGTCTCGGCGCAAACGTATTCGATACCGAGCGTGAGAACGCTGTCAAAATACTGAACGGGAGTGAAGGTGTAGCCGTAATAGGATTCGTACATCGCGCCGTAGCTTGCGTACTCATCGTAGGTCATCGAGTAGTTGATATCGGCGTTGTAGAAAAGGAAGAAATCATAGTAGTCAACGACCTTGACGCGCTTCTCTGTTTCGATGATAACGCTGTTTTCGTTGAGCGCCTCGGTCTGATACTTTTCAAGGAAGGAGGGATCGCGAGTGGGGTCGACTCTCTGAACCGTAATCTTGGAGTTAAGCGAGGAATATCTGTCAAGGAAGGTCTTGAAATCATTGTCCTCATAGCCGTCGGTGCAGATATAGTAGATCGTGATCTTATCCTTAATGCCTGCAACGAAGCTCTGGCTGGTGCCCGAAATATCGAACTTGCCCGTGCCGCTTGTGTCGATCATCGTAAGCTTCGTGGGCAGAGAGCCGACGAGCATATTTACCACGATGAGAACGGCAAGAAGTATCAGCGAGACAACGACCGCGTAGGTGCCGCTTTTTCCTCTTCTGTCAAAGAGGGGCTTTTTATTCATATTGTTATTCATATCGCACCTCCGTCAGCTCCAGCGGCGCTTGTCGAAGGACTGCACCGTAAGGAAGATAAAGAACACAGCAAAGGAAATATAGTATACCACCGCACCAACGTCGAAAATGCCGCCGAGGAAGGTGTAGTATCTGTCAAAGAGAGCGAGGTACTCAAGCATTTTCGGGAATGCAGAAGCGTAAAGCTCGGAATTGACAAAGTAGATAACGGTTACAGGAACGAGCGTTACTACCGCAACGATCGCCGATATAACGTAGCTTTTGGTAAGGAAATAAACGATGAGTGAAAGCACTATCGCAAGAACGATAAAGCAAGCAAAGGACGCAATCGCCGACGCGGGGATAAGTCCGACGAGCGAGCCGAGCAGGTAGAGCGCAAGCGAGGTAACGATACCGCCGATAGCGGCGATAAGCTGATTCTCGGTCAGCGAGGAAACGAAGGTACAAACCGCGATAAGCGCCGCGCCGAGGAGGAAGAATCCGAGAAGCGCGCTGTAAGCCGACGCGAAATTGACCGCGCCGTACATACCGATGATTATGGGAGTAACGCCCATACCGAGGCACGCGACAGCCCATACTGCGAGCATAGCGAAATACTTACCGAGCACGACCTGCGCCGAGCTTACGGGAAGCGAATAAAGAAGCATATCCGTCTTATTTCGTCTGTCCTCCGACATCGAACGCATCGTAAGTATCGGGATGATAAGCAGAAGCACGATCATAAGGTTGCTGAGTGCGTACTCGTAGGACGCGTACTGACCGATAAAGTTGAGTGCCGTCGCGAAGATTCCCGAAAAGAGCCAGATAGCGGCGAGGAATACGTATCCCGACACGTTTATGAAATAGGATTTGAATTCACGTTTGAAAATAGCGATCATTATTCGTCGTCCTCCTCATCCGAAGAACCGAAGAGGGGCTTGTAATCGTCCTCTTCCTTCTCCTTCTTTTTTGCGGGCTTCTTTTCCTCGGGAGAGTCGTCCTCTTCCTCGGTGACCTCGGCGATCAGGCTTGCATCCCTCTCGTCGGTTCCGTAGGCGAGCTGGAGGAAGATGTCCTCGAGCGTGCTCTCGTCGGTGTGCATTTCGAGTATCGGCATTTTCGCCTCGGCAAAGGCATTGAAGAGAGCCTCGCGGACGTCTGCGGAGTATGTGATCGAAGCGTTTACGATGCCGTCGTTTTCGGAATATTCGGCGCTCTCGACACCCGAAATAGCCGAAATAAGCTTTTCGGCACGTTTTTTGTCGCCCTTGATCTTGAGAGTCAGACCGTTGCCGCCCGCACGCGCCTCGAGGTTTTCGAGGGTTTCGTTTGCAACGATATTGCCGTGCGAAATGATGATAACGTGATCGCAGACCGCGCTGATCTCGGCGAGGATGTGGCTCGAGATGATAACGGTCTTGATGCGTCCGAGCTTACGGATAAGGTTTCTGATCTCAATGATCTGCGCGGGGTCGAGACCTACCGTCGGCTCGTCGAGGATGATAACGTCGGGCTCGCCGATCATCGCCTGCGCGATGCCGACACGCTGGCGGTAACCCTTCGAGAGATTGCGGATGAGGCGGTCGCGGACGTCGTAGATCTGCGTAAGCTGCATGACCTCCTTGACGTGGCGCAGACTCTTCTCAAAGGGAACACCCTTTGCCTCTGCAACGAACATCAGATACTCGCGGGGAGTCATCTCGCCGTAGACGGGAGGCTGCTCGGGAAGATATCCGATATGGCGCTTTGCCTCGATAGGCTCCTCAAAAATATCGTGACCGTCAACCTTAACCTCGCCCGAGGTAGCGGCAAGACAGCCGGTGAGTATGTTCATAGTTGTCGATTTGCCCGCGCCGTTGGGGCCGAGCAGACCGTATATCTTTCCGGGCTTGATGTCGAAAGATATACCGTTCACGGCAAGATGATTGCCGTACTTTTTAGTTAGATTTCTGACCTTGATCAAAATTCGTAACCTCCTTGTAAATTATACCAATCAGCCAATTGTAAAACTGCGTTTTACAATTGAAAATCGCGCGCTTATCGCCGCTTGCCAAAATCAAGGATTTGGGCAGCTCCCCTCGGCGCGCGGGCTCGCCTTGCTCGCCGAAGAGGTGTTTTTCCGATCGGCAAAGCCGCCGAAAAAACGATTTTTATTGTATTAACGGAAATTACAATCAGCTAAATTATACCAATATATAGAATACCATTAAACTGTGTCGTGAGGATGATGTATTTTTGAAAAAATTATGATTAGTAAAAGAAAGGGAGCAAATTGACTCCCTTTCTACTTACAAAAGTTATTCTTCCCCTCTCGCGAGGACTTTAAGTGTCGTATTCTTTCCAAGCGTTTCATACGATGCGCGCTTGATTCTGCCAATGACTATATCTCCATTGCCCGAGACAGAGATATGCGCCTCGCCGACGGTGAGTTCGGGCGCATCAAATTCACCCGAGCCGTGAACGGTCAGCTTCAGAGTATCTACCTCGCCGCCGCATTCGACATCCCCCGAGCCCGCGATGCTGACGTTCATCTCGTCACCGACAACCTCCTTCGCCTTGACGCTTCCGCTTCCCGCTATGGTAATAAGAGGAGCGCAAAGCGACTCGGCTTCAACGTCGCCCGATCCGCTGACGGAAATATTCGTTCCGAAGGCCACGCGCCCAACCTTTACGTCGCCGCTCCCCGCGATTCTGCAATCCATTCTGTTGCAATCGGCGGCGGCAACGTCACCGCTGCCCGCAACGGATATTTCAAGAATACCGCAGGAGGGCTCTATATTGCAATCCGAAGAGCCGCTGACCGAAATTTTGAACACACCGCCCCGTTCGCAGGGGAGATAAACGGTCAAGGCGTTCCGAGTACGGCTCTGGAAATCCATAATCGACTTTTTGAAAGAAATTTCAAGAGTATCTCCGTTTGCCTCGGTAATCAGGTGGGATAAAAATTTCGAATTACCGCTTGCGACCACTCTTCCCTTTCCTTCAACCGTGCTTTTTATATAAAAATCACAGGGCATAGTCAGCTTTGCTGTAACGGATGAAAATTCGGGAAAATCGCGGCAAAGATCTCCCTTGATGCCGTCAGAGACATCTTCGTGATCTTCAGCCTCAATAAATCTTATCTCCCCGCCGCCGACGTTCACGGCATTGCACCGCTTGAGATCGGCGCGGCTTCCGTCGGTAAAATATGCGATGTGATTTTCCGCGTCTATCCTCTCGACCGTTTTGGAGGAATAGCAAGCACGGTTCTCGTGTGAAAATACGTAATTCAGTCCGTCTCTTTTCTGCGGAAAAGGCACGATCTTGCCCTGATCGCTCTCAACTCCGAAAAGGCTCTCGATCGGTATACAGAGCACCTCCGCAATCTCGGGGAACAGCGTAACGTCGGGGTAGCCGAGTCCGTTTTCCCACTTTGAGATCGCCTGCGGAGTGATGCCGAGCTTGTTCGCGAAAGCTTCCTGAGTCATTCCCGCACGGCGTCTTGCTTCAAGAACGATATTACCGAAATTCTCTATTCCTGCCATTTTTGACCTCCGTCGATTTTATATTAGCATAATTATACAACATAATTATATAAAAGTCAATCATCGGGAAGTTTAAAAATCAGTACATTTGCATTACTTATCTTAAATTACACATAAAAAACACAACCGTCGGTTAAGTAATCGCATCTTAACAAATACCGTGTTGATTTTTCCCATATTTTGTGATATAATATATATATCGAATATTTATCCGGAGGTCATAGAAATGACGAAACAGGAACTTCTCAAATATGCCGACCACACTCTCCTCGCTCCCACCGCGACCGAGGCTGATATCAAGGTCATCTGCGACGACGCGATCAAGTACGAAACCGCATCCGTCTGCATTCCCGCAACCTACATTCCCTTCGCCCGCGACTACACTGAGGGCAAGCTCAATCTCTGCACCGTTATCGGCTTCCCTCTCGGCTACACCACCACGGCGGGCAAGTGCGCCGAGGCACGCGACGCGATCGCAAACGGCGCGAACGAGATCGATATGGTTGCAAACATCTGCAATATCAAAAACGGCAAGTTCGACCTTGTCGAGGAGGACATCCGCGAGGTCAAGAAGGCTTGCGGCGACAAGATACTCAAGGTCATCATCGAGACCTGTCTTCTGACCGACGAGGAAAAGATCAAGATGTGCAAGATCGTCGGCGCGGCAGGCGCGGACTATATCAAGACCTCCACGGGATTCTCCACCGGCGGCGCGACACGCGAGGATATCGCGCTCTTTGCCGCGAACGTTCCCGAGGGCGTAAAGATCAAGGCGGCGGGCGGAATCCGCTCCTTTGAGGACGCCGAGGACTTCGTCAAGCTCGGTGCGACCCGTCTCGGCACCAGCGCGCTCGTCAAGCTGATGAAGGCTGAAGAGGTCAAGGGTTATTGATGAACAATTACGTCAGCGAATTCAAAAAATTCATCAACCGCGGCAACGTGGTTGATATGTCGGTCGGTGTTATCGTCGGTAGTGCCTTCACCGCGATCGTTACCGCGATGAGCAATAACATCTTAAAGCCGATCGTAAACTATATTCTTGCAACTCTTTTTGACGCCGAGTCGCTCAGCGAGATCTATACCTATCTCAAAACCGCATACGTCGACACGCTCGACGAGGCTGGCAACGTCATCGGTCAGGAGATAGATCTTGCAAATTCGATCTACATCGACTGGGGCGCGTTCATCAACGCCGTCATCAACTTCTTCCTCGTTGCCATCGTTCTCTTCACCATCCTGAAGGTCGTCAACAAGGTTCGCGAGGACCGCAAGGAGATCAGCGAAAGGATTGCGGAGAAAACCCTCGACCGCAAAGAGCGCAAGGAGCTCCGCGCGCACGGTATCAAGATCACCGACAAGGAAGCCGTCATCGCTTACTTTGCCGAAAAGAAACGTCTCGCCGACGAAGCCGCGGCAAAGGCAAAAGCAGAAGCCGACGAAAAGGCGCGCATCGAGCGCGAGCAGAATCCGACGACCGAGGAGTTGCTCAAAAAGATTCTTGAGGTTATCAGCAAATAAACAAAAGGGATTGTTTCAATTCGGAACAGTCCCTTTTTTCATCATTTATCTTGACAAATCCCCACAAAAATACTATAATATATGTGATTATACTTTTTCGGAGGTACAGTAATGAAAGCAGTAATTACAGTTACAGGTAAGGATAACGTAGGAATCGTCGCAAAGGTTGCGACAGAGTGCTCCTCTATGGGCGCGAACATTATTGATATTTCGCAGAGCGTTCTGCGCGAGTATTTCGCGATGATCGTTCTTGTTGACATCGACGGGCTCTCCTGCACTTTCGGCGATTTCGTTGACAAGATGAATGCACTCGGCGAGGAAAACGGACTTCGCATCGCAACGATGCACGAGGATATTTTCAATTCGATGCACCGCATCTGATCGGAGTGAGCCATGCTTAATATTCACGATATACTTGAAACCATAAATATGATACGCGAGGAGAATCTCGATATCCGCACCATCACCATGGGCATATCGCTGATTGACTGCGCGGGCGACGATATAAACGTAGTCTGCGATCGCGTATACGATAAGATCACAAAGAAGGCGGAGCATCTCGTTTCGGTCGGCGACGATATCGAAAAGCAGTACGGTATCCCGATCGTTAACCGCCGCGTTGCCGTCACACCCATTTCGATCCTCGGCGGAAGATTCTCTTCCGAGGACTACATAAAGCTCGCAAAGACCCTCGACCGCGCTGCCGATACCCTCGGTATCAACTTCATCGGTGGCTACGGCGCACTCGTTCAGAAGGGCTGCACCGTCGGCGAGGAGCAGCTTATCGAATCTATTCCCTACGCTCTCGCGGAAACCGAGCGCGTTTGCTCTTCTGTTAACGTAGCGTCGACCAAGGCGGGTATCAATATGGACGCCATTCAGAAGATGGGCGACATTATCGTCAAGACCGCCGCTCTGACCGCAGACCGCGATTCGATCGGCTGCGCAAAATTCGTCGTGTTCGCTAACGTACCCGAGGACAACCCCTTTATGGCGGGCGCGTTCCACGGCGTTACCGAGCCCGAATGCGTTGTAAGCGTCGGCGTTTCGGGTCCCGGTGCGGTTGCGTCGGCAATCAAACGAGTCGGCGATTGTGACCTCACCGCTATCGCGGAGACCGTCAAGAAGACGGCGTTCAAGATCACGCGCGTTGGTCAGCTCGTTGCATTTGAGGCGTCAAAGCGTCTCGGCGTTCCCTTCGGAATCGTTGACCTCTCTCTCGCGCCCACTCCCGCTATCGGCGACTCGGTTGCTCATATTCTTGAAAACATGGGACTTGAGACCTGCGGCTGTCCCGGCACGACCGCGGCACTCGCGCTTCTCAACGACGCCGTCAAGAAGGGCGGAGTTATGGCATCCTCGCACGTTGGCGGACTTTCGGGCGCATTCATTCCCGTTTCCGAGGACGCGGGCATGATCCACGCCGCACGCATCGGTGCGCTCACTCTCGAAAAGCTCGAGGCTATGACCGCAGTTTGCTCGGTCGGTCTCGATATGATCGCCATCCCCGGCGATACCCCCGCATCGACCATCTGCGGCATCATCGCGGACGAGATCTCGATCGGTGTGGCTAACACCAAGACCACGGCTGTCAGAGTCATTCCCGCGGTCGGCAAGAAGGTCGGAGACGAGGTCGTATTCGGCGGACTTCTCGGAAGCGCGCCCATTATGCCCGTCAACACCTATTCCCCCGCCAAATTCATCGCGCGCGGCGGACGTATTCCCGCGCCGATTCACAGCCTGAAGAACTAATAGGTAGATAAAATGATCGAAAGAAAAATTTACCGTGACATAACCACGGGCGAGGAGCGCGCACTTTACGGTCTGCGAAACGCCGACGTTATTGCCTGCAATTTTGAAGGCGCGGAGGACGGCGAATCGGCACTTAAAGAGTGCATCGGCATCAACGTGCGCAATTGCAATTTCTCGCTCCGCTATCCGCTCTGGCATTGCACCGATTTTGCGCTCCGCGAGTGCAAGCTTGGCGCGGGCGTTCGCGCGCCTATATGGTACTCGAAGAACGGCTCCTTTACCGATTGCGAGATCCTTGACGTCAAGGCTCTGCGCGAGTGCGAGAATATCAGCCTTGAGCGTTGCACCGCCACCTCCACCGAATTCGGCTGGAGATGCCGCGGAATCAATATCAAGGAATCCGAAGTCACGAGCGAATATTTTCTTTTTGAGAGCCGCGACATTAAGCTCGATAATTTTACGCTGAACGGCAAGTATTCCTTCCAATACACCGAAAACGTTGAGATCTCCAACTCCACGCTCAACACCAAGGACGCCTTCTGGCACGCCAAGAACGTCACCGTGCGCGACAGCGTCGTAAAGGGCGAGTATCTCGCGTGGTATTCGGAAAACCTCACACTCATCAACTGCCACATCGTCGGCACACAGCCTCTTTGCTATTGCAAGGGACTCAAACTCATCAACTGCACAACAGAGGGCTGCGACCTCTCGTTTGAATATTCCGAGGTCGACGCAACCGTCAAGGGCGATATCCTCTCGGTCAAAAACCCGCTTTCGGGCAGGATCGTTGCAGATTCTATCGGAGAGATCGTGCATGAAGGCAGTGTTAAGGAATGCGATTGTGAGATCGTAGTTGCTGATTGTTAACCCAAACATAATAAAGAACTCGGATATTGAGAAGTTCCAAGCTTCAAAATATCCGAGTTTTTCTGTTTAATCAGTTCAAATCCTTTGCAACGTAAACCGCGCTGTGGTCGGGATGCGATATGATTATCGGCACGTCGCTGATGAATCTCACCGCGAAGAGCGCGTTTTCGGGCACTCCGCGCTTTTTCAGCGAGAGCCAGTCGAAGTATTCGTAATCACCGTCAACCTCGTCACCGACGATGTTGAGCTTTTTGACAACAAGCGGCGCGGCTGTCGCCTTGATCGAGCGCACCATCTGCGAGCTGTGCTCGAAATAAAGCTCGATCGTCACGTCTGCGGCGGCGTGCGTCATATTCATAAGCGTGAAAACAAAGTCATCCTCACGGGCAGTATTGAGCTCCGTAAACACCCACGTATTCGCGCCCGAGCGATTCTGTCCCCTTCTGTAAAGGCTGTCGTGTTCAGCGCGCGCACCCTTGGGTGCAAAATACGGCAGAGTGATCGTTCTCTGCGGTGTACCTACGATAAATTCCTCGACCGAGTCGATCTTGGTCATAAGATAGCGAGTGCTTTCCTTGTGCGCGGAAAAAGCGGTGTATGCGTTGTATTCCGAAACGGGAAGCAGACAGACCTTCGGGCTGATAAGATCGTAACCGCGCATCATTGCCTCTGCAGTACCGCACTGAAAGCCGTGGTGGGGCACCTGGAGGATATCGGCTTTGAGGTGGTCGCCAAACTTTTCGGGCAGACGCGCTTCGCTGAAGGATGCGTCGGTCGCCCAAAGTATGACCTGTCCCGCAAGCTCCATACGGATAACGAGAGAGGACGCGTTTATGTTCGAGGAGAGGTGGATGGTATCATCCATTGTAGCAAGGATCTCGAGATCAGCACCGCCGATTGAGTATCTTTGGCCCGTGTGAGCAATATAAGCGATACCGCCCGAGCGACGGATCTGCTCCCACATTTTAGGAATATTCGTTTTTCCCGATGCATCCTCAAACCGTTTGTCCTTTTTCTCAAGCTTGGGATAATGAAGGAAATCGTCGCCTTCGGGGAAATTGAGTATGTAACGCTCGACCTCGACGCGATCGCCGTACTGCTCCATAAATCCGATGAAGCAGAGGTAGTGGTCGCTGTGCGGATGTGTAAGTATCCACGCCGCGATAACAGGCTTTTCTTCGGGCGAGCCCTCCGAGAGGCACCTGAAAAGTCTTTCGCGGTCGGGCTCGAAATCTCTGCCGCCGTCTATTACGATAAATCGTCCGTCAGGCAAGCGTATGGCATAGGACATACCGAAATCCTCAAGCTCGATCTGCGTGATCTGCGCAGGAACAGAGAAATTACGGGGGGGGTCGGCAAAATCAAAATACTTGCAGTTCTCCTCAACGGCAACGGTAAGCTCGCCGAGGGGCTCAAAACAATTCAGAAAAACGCCTTGATTTCCATTTGAATACGCCGCAAAACGATGAGGGCCGCTTATGCGCTCTTCTTTTTTTATATATCCGTGTTCCTCTACCGACTTGCAATATTCCTCAAAGCCGCGCTCGCAAATATCCTGCATCACGAAAACACGGTTGGATGCGTTTGTACGGTTTTCAATGCACCCGGGTAAATTAAAAAGCTCCACTTGATTCTCCTGAGATGTATTCGTAAACCACGCTCACGCCCTCGCTCTCGCCGTATACCTTGATGGCGGGATCGGAAATATAAACCGTCTTCAGCTCCTCGTCGTAGCGGCAACCGTAGTATTCGTCGCCAACGAGATTATAATACGGAACGTGATATCCTTCTTCGACCTCAACCGTCAGACAAGCCTCCCATACTATTCCGAAGACAACGTTGCTGTCGGGCATAACGTATTCGTCGCCCTCTGCAAGTGCGTTACCCTCAAGGAGGATCCAGCCGTCACTGATCTTTCCCGCCACGCAGAAAATGCTGTCGCCGAGCGAGAAACGGGATCTGTAATCGAGATGGCTCATGCTGATGACCGCCTCGGTCGCTATATCGATAAAAATAATGTCGTGCGCGTTAGGAATAAAGCTTCCGCGGAGAACGATATCGCCCTCGGGCATCACGAAAATACCGCTCTCAACGTCAACCTCGTCACAGCTCCAGCCCGAGAAAAGATATCCCTGCTTGGTGGGTGTATAGCCGAGATCGACCGTCTCGCCCGCATTGACGCAGATCGAGCCGTAGCTCACGCCGTCGATGGTAAAATAAATGTAATTATCACCCGAGGAGAAGATTCCGTAAACGTCCACGTTGCCCGCAGGCATTTCAAACGCCCCGAGAGAAATATCCGCGCCCGCGCTGTGCCAAGCAAAGACACAGCCCTGTTGCTCCTCGTTCGGACGGAGAGTTACAACGTCGCCGTAGAAATATTCATCAGCATATACGAGTTCACCGTCAATATAATAATTGACCGAGTATTTGCTCTTGCCGAAGCTACCGATAAACACTATATCGCTGTCGGAGATCGAAATAATGCTTCCCGGCTCGCTCTGCGGAGCTTCGGTGCAGCTCCAACCCGAAAAATCGTATCCGGCCTTGACCTCGATACCGCGGACAGTGTAAATTTCACCGTAGACCACGTTATCGCAGTAGACCTCGAAGCCGTCGATAACGTACCGCACCGTATGGTGATTGGGCGCGGAGACCGCTTCGAAAAACACGTCGTGCGCGGGCATAGTAAAGGAATTGCCGTCGAGTGCCGCAATGTCGCCCGTCGACCAGCCGCTTACAGTATGACCGTACTTATATGCGGGCTCAGCAAGCGTAACGAGAGTGCCGTACTTCGCGGGGAGGCGCGATACGATCTCGCCGTCGAGAATATAAACGACCTCGGGATCGCGCATAGTCGCGTAAACATCAAGATCCGACTCGGGCATAAGCTCGGGCATATCCGACCAACCCGAAAAGATCTTGCCGACGTCCGCTTCGGGAATATAAGGAAGAGCAAGCGTTGCTCCCGCGTAATGGGGCACCGAAAGATAAAGATCGCCGTCAACGTAAAAATTGAGGTAGTAAACCGTCTTTTCCGTCTTATAAACGGCTGTAAAGCTCATATTTTCGCCGATCACCGCAGGCACCTCGCCGTTCCAACCGACGAACTCGTAAACGACCTCGCCGAAAGTCAGCTCGCTCACCTCGGGAGGCGCGGGAGGAATAAGAGGATCGCCGTAGTGTCCTTCCACTACGATAACGGGCGAACCGTTCGCAAAAACGCCCATCTCGGTGTCAAAAACTATCGAATATACCTTTTTCGCTCCGGGAATGAATTCGGCTGCAAAGGTCATATTTTCGGAAACGGAAAGCTCGTAGCCACCGTTGAAAAGCTGTCCGCGAGCGTCGCGCCAGCCGACGAATTCGTAATAGCGCACCGCGTCCTCACGCCGTTCAAGCTCGGGCAGGACGATCTTATCGTTCTCGGGTATCTCGGACATCACGGCTTGCTGACCGTCACCGTAATCGAGAACGAGAGTAAATCCTACCGAAATGCGCTCCCAATTAATATCAAGCGTCCAGCTTCTTTCGTTCTTTTTGAGCGTTGTGCCCGAATATTTGTAAAGCGACGCGCCGATACGGACGTCAGAGTAAGTGCCGTTTTCATACTGCGAAACAAATCTTTCCGCATCCGCAAGATTACCCTTGAACTCTGCACTCTTGCCGCCACCCGGCAATTTGCCGTATTCGGTGCGGACGACCACCTTGAATTCCGCGTCCTTTTCAAGATAGACCGCGTTAAAGGTCATAGCGCGGTCAACAGTGAACGCGGCATCGGCGGTTATCTCGCCACCGTCGTACGAAAATCCCGAAAGTTCATAGATAAAGGCTTCGCTCTCCTCCTTCGTCGGCATCAAGCCGAGAAGCTCAGAGGCACTCGTCACCGCCCCCTCTTTGACAAAGAATTCGGTGGTAAGTCCTTCCGCAAATCTTCCCTCTCCCGCGAGGAATCGCACGCGGTAGCTGTATTCAAGAATGGGATAGATATGCATTCCCTCGTAGGTAATGAAGGGAGGATCGCCCGTGTCGTAGGGAAGCCTCTCGCCGTCTCGGGTGATGGAATATTCCCAACCGACAAGCTCCGCGCGCACGTCCTCGCTGACCGTCATATCAACCGCTTCAAGCGCGGCGGACGGAAGAGTCGTTGACGTGACGATATGCTCGTAAGCCTTACCGAGCGCATCGTAAACGTAGACGCGGACCTCGGAAGGCGCGGGAGGAGAGGTTGTTTCGGGAGGCTGCTCGGTAGTGACCGCCTCGGTCTCGGGAGCAGTCGTTTCGGGCGGAGTAACGCTCGTTTCGGGCGCGGAGGTGGTGACCGCATCTGTCGTGACCTCACCGCCGCCCGGCGTGCAAGCGCACAAAAGCACGGAAACGAATATTAAAATTATAAGCAAAACCGATCTTTTCATAAACCGTGCTCCTTTCAAAATTTCAGTTGTTAACGCCGACGGCAGTTACACCGTCGGCATTTATAGGTCATTTTGCTCTTGCGTCCGAGCCGAAATCGCGGAGGATATTCTCAGAAAATACGTAGATCTGGAAGCCCTTGGCATCGTTCGGAGAATCGTAATGGCGCAGATAGCATTCATCCATCCACTGCTGCCAGGTATCAGTCGTGAACACCTCTCTGTACTCCGTGCTTGACAGAATAACGAAATATTCACTCACGCCCTCCTGATCGTTATACCAATTGAGGCTCGACTGATAATGTCTGCCGACAACGCCGTCGCGGTCGTCGATCTCCATATTGCGCACGCGCACCTCGGAATCGCTCAGCAGGGTGATCGCCTGCGAGTACCAGAAGGTCGCGTAGCCATATTCAAGTCCCTCCTCAATGAGGAATTCGGCAAGGCGGTGATTGGTATTATCACGTCCGTATTCGGGATCGAGAGCCTTGACCTCTTTTGCGAAAACGAGCGAGGACGCTATAACGGCCGCAAGCACGAGCGCGCTGATTCTTGAGAGCACAACGGTCGCGCCGTTATTTTCACCGACCTCAAGGATACCGAGATCCGAAACGAGATCGCGCATACCGCAAATGGTCAGCATCGCGGCACTTCCAATAATGGGCATCAGTCGCCAGTTCGCCGCGCTGAGCTCGCCGCAGATATATCCGAAGAGCACGACTGCGGTAAGCACGAAATGCGCCCAGACCATAAGTCTGACACCGCGCGACTTGATCTTGCCGTAAAGGCAAAGGATCACAACGGGCATCACGAGAAGAAGTATGCCAACGGCAATTCGGAAGAAATACTTCATCGACTCGGCGTCAAAGATCGGAGCGTTCTGCACCATATCTACGCCGAGAAGAGAAAAATAGTGATTTACAAATTTTTGAGCGTTGGAAAGCCAGCTCGAAACCGTCGACCAGCCCGAATAACCCGCGGCGTAGCCCGCTCTTATCGCGCCGTCGTTCGTTATGACCTTGAGAAGCAGGATACCTCCGAGAGTTCCCGCCGCGATAACCATCGCGCTCGCAAGCGCAGGGATAGTTTTCTTCGAGATCAGCCCGTCCTTCGCCGAGAGTATTCTCTCAGCCGCAAAAGCAGCGGCTGCGGGAAGAACAGTCAGAACGACGATCTGCATTCCGTTCGTCGCGCTTCCGACGGACATACCGAGCAGAAGCACGCCGAATACTGCGGCATTTACAGTCTTCTCTTCCTCGAGCGCATCGCAAAGACGCATACCGAGTCCGAGCAGATAAAACATCAGAACGAGTCCGAGGCTGTAATAGATGGTGTGTCCCCACATCATCTCGCGGAGCTTGTCCGAGCAGGAAAGGATCATAAATACCGCAAAAACGGCGGTAGAGCTCCAAAGATGCGAGAATTTTGCGCTTCTTGCGCAGAAATATACGCTTCCGGCAAAAAGAACGGCAAAGATCGCCATACCGAGATTATGCGCCGTCATACCAAAGCCGAAAAGCTTTATAAGCGGCTGCATTATCCATACGGTCGAGAAAGGCAGGAGCGCGGCATAATTGTACTGATCGTCAAAAATACCGTTGCCCTCAAGCGCGGCGTTCGCCCAATATATCGTATCGGTGCAGTCGGAGTGAAAGAATCCCTCTCCGGGACCGTATATATAATAGAAAGCAAGATACTGCGCGGCAAACAGCGGCAGAGTCGCGATCAAAGCATACGCGATCTTAATCCACCGCTTACCGCCGATTTTTTCCCTTAATCCGTTCATTTATTGTTTTCGCCTTCGGTCTTTTCCTCGTGATATTCCTTCTCGGTGTTTACAGCCCAGACAGTAGCCTTATCGCGGGTTCCGTTCGAGATCGAACGCACAGCCTCAACTGCGGTGAGCATCGAATGGTCCATATTGTTATATCTGTGCTGACCGTTACGTCCGAGACACCAGAGGTTGTCGATTCCGGAGAGATAATCCTTGACGGTATCGAATTCGGTATATGTGTCGAAATATGCGGGATAAGCCTTCTTGACCTTGATGCGGGTGGCATCCTTAACGTCTGCGGGATCGATAACGTCGATCTTTGCAAGCTCGGCGATAGCGAAGTCGATAAACTCCTTGTCGCCCATCTCCCAAAGCTCGTCGCCCTCGTTGCAGAAGTATTCAAGACCGATCCAAACGGTGTTTTCGGGATCGGCAACGAGATAGGGCGACCAGTTATTGAAGATCTGGAGACGTCCGAGGCGAACCTCGCGCTCCTGAACGTAGATCCAGCAATCGGGTACGTTACCCGTCAGAGTCTTTACCTTGGTCTTGTTTTCAAGAAGAAGCTTGTCTACAAGAAGTCCGACGGTAATATAGTCGCGGTAAGGAAGACCGTCCGCAATACGCTTGACGTCTGCGGGAACGGTATCGCCCATTCCGTTTACGAGATCGCGCACGGGCATAGTCGAGAAGAACTCGTCGCCCTTGAATTCGCGTCCGTCGGCAGAAACTACGCCCACGACACGGCCGTTTTCTACCTTGATATCCTTAACGGAGCAGTTCATAACAAGCTCGCCGCCCATCTTCTCGATATCAGACGCGAGAGTCTCCCAAAGCTGACCGGGGCCGAGCTTGGGGTAGTAATACTGCTCGATGAGCGAGGTCTCCACCTTGTCCTTCGGGCGGAAGGGCTTGGAAAGAACGTTCCACACAGCCTTCATAAGAGAAAGTCCCTTGACTCTCTGCGCGCCCCAATCGGCGGAAATCTGCGAGGGATGGCGGCCCCAGAGATTCTCTGTGTAATCCTCAAAGAACATCTCGTAAAGAGGTCTGCCGAAACGGTTGATATAGAAATTCTCGAGAGAATCCTCGGGCTTTTTGACGATGCAGCTTCCGAGATAACCGAAGCCCGACTTCATAGTGCGCACAAATCCCATATTGATAAAGGTCTCGGGCTTGAGCGAGATCGGGTAATCAAAGAATTTATGAAGGAAGAGGATTCGCGAAATACGGTTGCGAAGCAGGAATACTCTGTCCTCGGTTTCGGGATCGGGACCGCCCTCTGCGAGCTCCTTCTCCACTCCGAGCTTCTTGTCGTCGTATGCGGGCGCGCCCTGAAGAGGCATCAGCTCACGCCAGAGCTCGTTTACCTCCTCGTTCTTCGAGAAGAAACGGTGACCGCCGAGGTCCATACGGTTGCCGTTGTAACGCGCGGTACGCGAGATACCGCCTATATATTCGCTTTCCTCAAGAATGATAGGCTTGATGTCGGTCTCCTTGAGAAGCTTGTAAGCCGCGGTCAGACCCGCAGGTCCCGCGCCGATGATGATTGCTGTTTTCTGTTCGCTCATTTTTTATCTCCTACAATTGTACTACATTATATATGACGGATTTTGCCGTAAAAAGTTTCACGGTTTCCGAAAAAATTTTTTATTTTTTATTCAAGCGGCTCAAAGCCGTATTTTTCGAGGTCCTTGGGGTAAATCCACTTATCGGTATCGGCATAAAGCTCGCCGTCCTCGTCGGGCAGATAGATCGAATATTTATAAATATCGGTCTCGGAAAAATAGCTGAAGCGGTTGACCTGCTTCACCTCAAGCCGTCCGCGCTCGGTCCAGCCGTAAAAGGTTTCGTCGCGGCGAAGCTCGTACATCGGCGGCTCGTTATTATAGGTAGGCTGGTCGATTCGCGAGGAAGAACGGACGATGACGACACCGTCACCAAACTCGGGTGCAACCGCGCCCGAAAGATCCTTTTCGAGCTTATATTCACCGTCGCCCTTGTTCATATAGAAAAGGTATCTCTCCTTGCCCTCGGTGCGCACGGTCTGAATAATAAAATCCTCGTCGCCGTCACCGTCGAGGTCGAGAGGCTTGAAGCCGTAATTGTGATCACCCTCGGAAAGCCAGGGCTCGTTTACGCGGTATGAGAGATCAATCTTTGCGAGAACCTGTCCGTCGGAGGAAAGAACCTCAACGCGCGCAATCGCGTTCGGAGTTCCTCGCAAAACGTAGGTGTATTCCGCGCCGGAGACACGGCAAAGCTCTTCCCCGCCGAGGCAGGAGGAGAAAAGCATTAATAAAGCACATAAAAATATAGATAGTGAAAAATACTTTTTTACGTTCATATCAGGTCTTTCTTTAGCAGAGCATAGTTATGTAATATATATTATACACCTTAAAAGCAGAAAAGTAAAGGGGTTTTTGTCGTTTTTTACATACTCGACAACACTTTTCGCCTGCTTTTTTGGTCGAAACGGGAAAAACAAAAAAATCCTTAAAAAAATCAAAAAAACTTTCAAAAAGGTGTTGACAAATGGAGAGACTTGTGGTATAATAATACCCGTCGCAAGCGCGGCATCAAAATGGGAGCATAGCTCAGCTGGGAGAGCATCTGCCTTACAAGCAGAGGGTCATAGGTTCGAGCCCTATTGTTCCCACCATTGATGGCCCGGTAGCTCAGTTGGTTAGAGCGCCAGCCTGTCACGCTGGAGGTCGTGGGTTCGAGCCCCATCCGGGTCGCCATCATAAATACAGCCCTTGCTGTATGCCTCTGTAGCTCAGTTGGTAGAGCAGGGGACTGAAAATCCCCGTGTCGTTGGTTCAATTCCGACCGGAGGCACCATTTGCGGATTTAGCTCATTTGGTAGAGCGCAACCTTGCCAAGGTTGAGGTGGCGGGTTCGATCCCCGTAATCCGCTCCAAAAACATGGGTACGATAAACGTGCCCATTATTATTAGGCGCCATGGCCAAGCGGTAAGGCAAAGGTCTGCAACACCTCTATCCCCGGTCCGATTCCGGGTGGCGCCTCCAAAAAAGAAAAGCACTGCAATAGCAGTGCTTTTCTTTTTTGGACGTGCTACGCATGAATCCGACCGCGCTCGGCGTTTCAAACAAAATCGGACGCACTTCTCTTCACTTTTTCACAAAAACTTAATTCGGAACCGCAATGTAGCCGAATCCGGTCCGCATTCGCCGCTCGGAGATCGGCAAGCTCGCTTGCCAGGCGGAGAGCGAGCGAATATTCGCCGTAGGCGAAATTCCGGGATTGACTCACCGCCGATTTTATGCTATAATAAAATCAGAAAGGCGGTGAAGATATGCGCAGAAAAAGTAACAAGGAAATAATGAAAGAATATAGTATTTTCCTCATTTCAGGGATTATAGCAATTTTATTTGGTATATTTATTATTTTGTTTCCGGTTATGCCAACCACGCCTTATGAAAAATATAAAGAAAAAGATGTAGTAATTTCGCAATTGAATCATCATTACGGAAGATGGGCGTCTTATGACTATATCATTACTGAAGATGGCGAAAAGTATAACGTCACAGGTGACTATAGTAAATCAGAACTATCCGAACTTCTTATCAAAGGAACTGTTGCTGTTATAAAATATGACACCAATAAAATTTTACCTTTCATAAAATACGCCGAAGAGATCATTGTTGACGGAAATAAAATTGTAACGTACAATAATGACACCCCGACAAACTGGGCTCCGCATATAATTTTTTGTCTGCTTCTTTGCCTTGTGGGAGTTGCGTTTTTATTTTCATACCGTTGGCATATCATACGAAACCGAAACTTGCAAGCCAAGAGAGATGCAAGAATTATAAAAAAATACGGGAATCTCAAAGAATAACTTGGCATCTTTTTTGTCAAAACAACTCAGAAAAAAGCACATCTGCATTGCAGCTGTGCTTTTTTCAACGAAATCCATTCGCAGTTGGCATCGCCAACTGTTCGGACTGGGATAAATCCCACTATCGTGGGGGAAATCACTTCGTGATGAAATCCGACTTCGTCGGGATATGAGGACAGATTTAATTTCATCTGAGGTGGTACGCCGAAGATTTCATCGTGCACCGCGCGATTTCATTTTTTCTTCAACATATTGCAATCCATCCCCAAGTGTGATATAATAAACGCAGAAAGGCGGTGAATATATGCCAAATTTTTGGAGTTTTATAGTTAATGAAAAGTACAGCATTGGTTGCACAGGACAGACGGTACATCTTTTTGATAACAGCGGAACGGAAATCAAAAAATTTAAAGATCTGCCTTATGCCTACACTGCCGCCATTTCTCCCCAAGGTGATATTTTTGTTGTGAAAACAACAGAAGGTAGATTGGCGGTGTATTCCTTAAACCCGCCCGCATTGATTAAAAAATTCAGATTTTCAAAGGTTGATGGTTCTCAAGACGATAACTTTTGTTTTTCACCTGACGGAACAGAATTTTATAACATAGAACGACATATCGACAGTTGTAAAACCGCATTGTCGATATATGACACCAAAGATTTCTCCTTAAAAAAACGCATTTTAAACAATGATTTTTCTATAGTTTTGTCATCGATTGAATATTGCTCTACCACAAACGAGATTTATCTTTTAGGCTTTTACAGAGACGATAATAGTGTCGCCTTTAAATATTTTGTTGGAAAATTGGAAGAAGATGATTTGCAAAATATTGTAATAATTTCAGAGGATGAATTCGACTTTTATGCCTCGTATATTGCTTTGAAAATGAAAGGATTTTCCAAGAAAGCATACGAATGGTCATATTTGGACATAGATATTGAAAATTTAAAGAATTCCAATCATTCATTATCTAAATTGTGGAATTACTATTGCAAATAAACAAAAACAGACCCCAAACGAAAGGATTGCGGTGCATTCCGCACCGTTAAAGATAGCTATGGAACAGAAGAAAGCATTATTTATATCCGACGCAGACGTGCGCGACGAAATGGACGTTCAGGTTGCCGCTCAGGCTTACAAGGCGGCGGAGGCGGTATTTATGTCGCGGTATTTTAATAAAACGGAAAAGAATCTGACCTCTGACTGTGGTGATGGCGTTGTTTTGCAGGTAAAAAACGACGTTTCGCCCGAGGATTTTGATGCGTATATAGCAGAGGAGCTTGCGAGCAATCCGAACGCGCAAATATCCGAGATCGCGGGTAACAGATTCGTTTCGGTTCCGCTTTCCGATGGCTACCGCTACGCCTCCTACTTCCCTGCCCGCCGTCAGGCGCGGATGGTTTCCGCCGAGTCGGGCGAGCTGATGCCCGCACAGCTTGGCGAAAAGGAACATTATGAAGGACAGAAGACAGTTACGCAGATCGCCCCGAACGACGAGGCGAAAAATTTCGGAATGTGCTACGTATTCTCGCTCGGCGAGGGACATTTTCTGATCTACGACGGTCTCGGCGACCGCGGCGGCGACGAGGAAAAAATCTATGAAACGATACGCTCGGTCACGCCCGAGGGGCAGAAGCCCGTGGTTGATGCTTGGATCCTCACCCACCCGCACTTTGACCACACCGCAGGTGTATACAAATTCGCGACTCGCTACGCAAGCGACGTCACCGTCAAGAATTTTGTTATGAATATGGCACCGGGGCATCGCTTCCATATGAGACTTTGGTATGAGGTCGCGGCGAACTATGCTTGCTGGATCGACGGCACGCTCCGCGCATTCCCCGATGCAAAGGTGTGGAAGGCACACACGGGGCAGACCTTCTCGGTCGGCGACGCGCGCGTCGAGGTGCTTTATACGCAGGAGGAATTCCACGGCGTCGAAATGCCGATCAACGATACCTCGCTCGTGACGCGCGTATTTATTTCGGGTAAATCGCTGATCTTCCCCGCCGACATTTCGGGCGCAGAGGAATGTCAGTGGATCCACGACATCTACGGCTCGTATCTTAAGAGCGATTATTATCAGCTCGCGCACCACGCGTGGGATACCGACGTTTTGCGCTTCTATTACGATATCGACCCCGAGCACATGCTTTGGCCGCTCCGCGCCCGTGATTGGGACCGCGAAACGATGTGGACCTTCCCCGCAACGAAGGTGTACGTTGAGGAAATGAACGCAGGCAAGCGCATTTTCCACATTGCGCGCGGAGAAAATATCACACTGCCTTTATAAGGAGTCCATTAAATGCCCGATAACATTTTTACTAAAAACGGAAGTGCGTATATTTCATCAAAAATCGAAGAAGCCGTCGCCAACAAAAGCCGCACGGCTACCGTCAGCGGCAACTTTGAGATTGCCGAGGCGATCCGTTTGCCATCAAACTTCACCCTGATCCTCGAGAACGCTCATTTGCGAATGGCTGACGGAGTCTATTCCAATATGTTCGTCAACGAAAACCACGAAACCGAGATCGGCAAAACGATCGCGGGCACGAACAGAAACATCAATATCATCGGTCGGGGCAAGGCTATTCTCGACGGCGGAAAATACAACGGGCTCTCGGAGAAAAATCATTCGCGTGACGGTTTGCCGCATATCAGGAAGAACAACCTTCTTCTCTTCACCAACGTCGACGGATTTAAAATTTCGGGACTCTCCTGCCGCAATCAGCGTTGGTGGGCGTTGAATTTCGTCTATTGCTCAAACGGATATATAGGAAATATCGACTTTTGCGCCAACGATACCGGCATTGACGAGAACGGTAACGAGTATCACGGCTTGATACGAAGCAGGTACGACGAGGTTCTGGTAAAAAACGCCGACGGAATCGATCTCCGTCAAGGATGTCACGACATATTGATCGAGAACATCACCGGATTCACCGAGGACGACTCGGTTGCGCTGACCGGCTTGAACGGAAGCCTTGAGAGAACCTTCGCGGTAGGAGGCCTTCCGTCCGACATTTGCAACGTGGAGATCAGAAATATCCGAACCGCCGCTTTTTGCACAAACGTGCGTCTGCTCAATCAAGGCGACGTCAAGCTTCACGATATAGTGATCGACGGCGTTTACGATATGGGACGCGAATCCGTGCATATGGACAGCGGAATTTTTGCGGTTCGCATCGGCGACACGCGTCTTTACGGCCCGCGTCACTCCACGGAGGACGAAACCTACAATATTACCGTAAAAAACGTTCGCGGCGAAGGATATTACGTCATTTCGCTTGCGGGCGCGATGAAAAATCTCGTGCTTTTCGGTATAGAAGCCGCAAACGGCGCGAAAATGATCAAGGATGAACGAGTATAGGAGAAATAAATTATGAAGCTTAAATTTGACGTAACCGCTAAGCATCAGCCCGATCCCTTTATTTTTGAGGACGGCGGCAGGCTCTATCTCTACGTGACCGCACACGACGGTGTTGAGGCATATTCGGCGGACGATCTGTTCGGCGTTTGGCACTACGAGGGCATCGTTTTTTCGATCGAGGGGCGCTACGAATATTGGGCACCTTCAGTCGCGAAGATCAACGGCCGCTATTACATCTACGTCTCCTCCTCCACCGACGATGAATTTGAATATATGCACGCGGCAGTAGCGGATTCTCCCCTCGGCCCCTTCACCGATCCTGTTTGCTTGTACAAGCGTTTTTCGATCGACTCCCACGTCGTCGAGACCGAAGCGGGACTCTTTCTCTGGTACGCCGAGGATAACACGAACTGCGATCGCATAGGCACGCGCATATACGTTGACAAGCTGATCGATCCCATGACCCCCGCAAATCAGCCCGTAGAAATGATCGTTCCCACTATGGACGAGGAGATCTTCAAGCGCAACCGCTTCGGTGACGGCAGAGATTGGCACACGATCGAGGGTGCTTTCTGGTTCCGCGAGGGCGATTGGCAGTACGTTATGTATAGCGGCGGCTGCTTTGAGAACGACTCGTACCATATCGGCTACGCCGCGGCGCGCTCGGATGAAAGTGATCTGACAAAGGTGGAATTCATCAAGTACACAAGCGGCGGCGCATTCGATCCCGTTATGATCAGAAACGATTTCGAAGAGGGCACGGGCCATCACAGCGTTATCAAATACAAGGGACAGTACTACGCGATCTACCACGGCAGAGATATCGTCGGCTGCGCGGGCGATGAATACGTAGAGGCGCGCACAGCAAGAGTTTGCAAGCTTCAAGTCAAGGACGGAGTTATCACCGCGGAGCGCTATCCGGATCGCGTGTGAGCTCTTCGTCACAAAAGGGGAAATAAAGTGGAAAATTTAGAAAAAATCAACGAATATACCTACGCGCTCACTATACCCTACAAGGATATCTTCACAACCGTATATTTCGTAAAGACCGACGCGGGCGCGCTGATTTTTGACACGGCAAGCTACGCTTGCGACGTCGAGGATGCCATCATCCCCGCGCTTGACGAGCTCGGCATCGGCGAAGACGAGCTCAGATACGTCTTTATTTCCCACAATCATACCGACCATTCGGGCGGTCTCGGTGAGCTGCTCAAGGCATTTCCGAAGGTATGCGTCGTTTCAAGAAGTGATGCCCTGAAGGAAAAATTCGAAGGATACGATTTTTTGTCGCCGAACGAGGGTGAACGCCTGCTCGGCTCGCTTTCCGTTGTTTCGGTTACGGGACACACAAAGGACAGCGCGGCTCTTTATGACAGCAGAACCAAAACCCTCATCAGCGGCGATTGCCTGCAGCTCTACGGGATCCTCGGCTCGGGACTTTGGGGAGCCAATATATCTTTCCATTCGGAATATGCCGAGGCTATCCGCAAGCTTCGCGGAATGGATATTGACGCGATCCTCACAGCCCACGATTACTACCCCTTCGGCAGAATGTATTTCGGCAAAGGCGAGATCGCATCCGCGCTTGATGCTTGCCTTGAGCCGTTCGACGTCATCCGAGGGCTGATCGAAAGCTCCCCCGATGCAAGCGACGAAGAGATATGTAAGCTATACAACTCTCAAAATCGCCTGCCAACGCTCGGGGAGCACGTTGTCAGAAAGTACAGAGCATCCCGCCGCGCCTGAGCCACAAAAGGCTCATTCGAAATTTCACAAAAATATTTGCATTTTCCGCCACTTTTTTCAAAAAAGGTATTGACAAACCGATTTGTTTGTGGTATAATAATACCCGTCGCTGAAATGGTGAACAAAATCACCTTGATGACGATCATTATGGGAGCATAGCTCAGCTGGGAGAGCATCTGCCTTACAAGCAGAGGGTCATAGGTTCGAGCCCTATTGTTCCCACCAAACAAAAAACACACTCTGTTGAGTGTGTTTTTTGTTTGGT
>JAZTXK010000046.1:0-18021 GCA_045636385.1 Eubacteriales bacterium | reverse complement strand
GCCTCCCCTCGGCGTGCGGCCTCGCTCTGCTCGTCTAAAAGGTGTTTTTTCGGCGGCGGAGCCACCGAAAAAACGGATTTTAATAAATTTTGCTGATTTGAAATAGGCCCGATAGAGAAATAATAAAGGAGACTGCGCTGTGAAAAGAACCGTAACGGCATCCGAGGACGGAATTACCCTGCTTACCCTGCTCAAGGGCAGAGAAAAGCTGTCCTCGAGGACAATTAAATCGCTTAAATTCCGCGAGGGCGGACTTCGTGTCAACGGCGAGGAGGTCACGGTGCGCCGCGTTCTTCACACGGGCGACGTCGTTGAGCTTGCAGTTGAGGACAGAGCCGCCGATGCGTCCGAAGCGGTCATTCCGCGCAAGCTTCCTATCAAGATACTTTACCGAGATGCGCACGTCACCGTCTGCAACAAGCCGCCTCATATGCCGACGCATCCCTCGCACGGGCATCTCGACGATACGCTTGCCAATGCGCTTGCGTTTCTTGCTTCGGTCAAGGGTGAGCCCTTCGTTTTCCGTCCCGTCAATCGACTTGACGGCGACACAAGCGGCATCGTGCTGACGGCAAACGACCGCATCTCGGCGGGCAGACTTTTTACCAAAATGAAAAACGGCGAGATAAAAAAGACCTATATCGCCGTTGTCTGCGGCACACCCGAGCCGATGAGCGGTGTGGTTGACGCGCCTATAGCCCGTGCCGATGTGGGTATACTTATGCGAACCGTTTCTGCGGAGGGAAGAGCCGCACGGACGGAATACAATACTGTCGCCGTTTCAAAGGACGGACGCCACTCGCTCGTCGTTCTCCGCCCGCTGACGGGCAGAACGCACCAGATCCGCGTTCATATGTCCTATATCGGCTGTCCCCTCGTCGGAGATTTTCTTTACGGTGAGAGAAGCGAGCTGATCGACCGCCACGCGCTTCACGCCGCGAGGATGACCTTTTCCCACCCCGCCGACGGCAGAAGCATCACCGTAAGCGCCCCCCTGCCCGACGATTTCACGGCACTTTGCGAAAAACTGATATGGAGCTCAGATAATGAATAATAACGAAAATATTGAAATTACCGAAGAGGTAAAAAAGGATAAAAAAAGACGCGAATGGTTGGGCATTCCACTCTTTTCGTGGGTTTTGTTCGCGATCGCGGCGTTTGCTCTCATTTTGATGCTCGTCTATAATCTCTCGGAGGGCTTCGCGAATTTCTATAACCGCTATCCCGCGGCGTTCCTTCGCGGCGCGTTTGCGCTCGTCACCATGATCTTCCCTTGCTCGCTCGGCGAGGCACTCGTTATCTTCGCACCGATCCTTCTTGTTTTCATCGTGATCTACGCGAATAAGCATTATACCAAGACCTGGCTTGACGTCGGAAAGTTCCTTGTTATCACTCTCTCCGTCGCGTCGCTCTTTTTCACGACTTTTGCGCTGAATTTCGGCGCGGGATATCATACGAGCAGCGTCGATAAGCTCCTCGAGCTTGACCGCCGCGACGTAAGTGCCGAGGAGCTGCGCGAGACCGCCGAATATCTTGTAGAAGAGATCAATAAATATACCGATTCTCTCGGTATTCGCGAAAGTGGTTCGTCCGTTATGCCCTACGGCTACGATACCCTCAGCCGTAAGCTGCTCGAAGCATACGACAAGGTCTCGGACGAATACGGCTTCATTTCGCGCTTCCCCTCGCGCATCAAGCCCGTAATGCTCTCCGAACCCTGGACTTATACGCACATTTCGGGCGTTTACACCTATTTCACGGGCGAGGCGAATATCAATACGAATTTTCCCGACTACACCCTCCCCTATACCGCTGCGCACGAAATGGCGCATCAGCGCGGAATTGCCCGCGAGGACGAGGCAAATTTCGTCGCTTTTCTGGTATGCGCGGCATCGGATGACGAATATATTCGTTACAGCGGCTATCTTAATCTCTACGAATACGTGGCAAACGCGCTCTATTCGGCGGATAAGGACGCCTATTCCGAGGTGCGCGCCGAGCTCTCTCCCGTCGCGAGAAAGGAAATGTCCGCTTACAGCGCATTCTTTGATAAATATCGCGAAAACGTAGCCGCGAACGTCACCGAAAGCGTCAATAACGCATATTTGACTATTCAGGGCACGCCGGGCACGAAGAGCTATGGAATGGTAGTGGATCTCGCTGTCGCGTATATCGTCGGAAAATAAAAGATTTTTTGAAAATTTTTATTAATTATTCTTCCTTTTTTCTCATTTGTATGATATAATATACTATGTATGATTATATAACTTTTTGGAGTTTTGATATATGAAGAAGATAGTTGTGCGCGGCGGCAAGCCGCTGTACGGAAACGTAAATATAAGCGGTATGAAGAATGCCGCTCTTCCGATAATTTTCGCGAGCATTCTCGTCGGCGAGCGATGCGTCGTTGAAAATCTCCCGCCCGTAAGCGACGTTGAGCTGTCGCTTGAGATTCTTGAAAAGATGGGCGCCACCGTCGAAAGACTCGGCAATAACGCCGTTGCGATCGATACGAAGAATTTTCAGAACGGCACCTCCCCGAAGGAGCTCGTCTCGAAGCTTCGTGGCTCGACATACCTCCTCGGCGCAGAGCTCGGCAGATTCGGAGAGGCTTGCGTAGGCTCGTCGGGCGGTTGCGATTTCGGTTCGAGACCGATCGATCAGCATATCAAGGGCTTCGTCGCTCTCGGCGCGAAATACCAGAATGACGATACATATAATATATTAAAAGCCGAGCACGGCGGACTTTACGGCGCGTCGGTATATCTCGACATCGCCTCCGTCGGTGCGACGATCAACGTAATGCTCGCCGCAGCTCTGGCAAACGGCAAGACCACCATCGACAACGCGGCGCGCGAGCCCCATATCGTTGACGTGGCGAACTTCCTCAATATGTGCGGTGCGCGAATCACGGGCGCGGGCACGTCGGTAATCAAGATCACGGGCGTTCCCGAGCTTCACGGCTGTAACTACACCATCCTTCCCGATATGATCGAGGCGGGCACCTATATGGCGGCTGCCGCGGCGGCTGGAGGAAGAGTCGGAATCCGCGGCGTTATCCCGAAGCACGTTGAGACCGTCACCGCAAAGCTGCTTGAAATGAACGTGGACGTTGAGATGTACGAGGATATTATCACGGTATCCCGCTACGGTCAGCTTGGAAGTGCGAACGTAAAGACCTATTTCTACCCCGGCTTCCCGACCGATATGCATCCGCAGTTCTCGGCACTTCTTGCCACCGCAAACGGTACCTCCGTCGTGACCGAAAGCGTCTGGGAGAGCCGCTTCCAATACGTTGAAGAGCTCGTTAAAATGGGCGTCGATATCACTGTCGAGGGCAACCGTGCGACGATCAACGGCTTGCCGAAGCTCAATGCGGCAGAGGTTGTCGCCACCGATCTCCGCGCAGGCGCGGCACTCATTATCGCAGGCCTCACCGCAGAGGGCGAGACCGTGATCAACGGCGTTGAAAAAATCGAGCGCGGCTACGACGATATCGTCGGCAAGCTCCGTGCACTCGGCGCGGATATTGAGCTTGTTGAAGAATAATTATATAACGAAGATCCGCAGAGGATGAAGCCTCTGCGGATCATTTTTATTTTGATTTTTTATATTCGGTGTATATCTGTGTTAAGCTGAAGCTCAGCGTCACGGCGGTTATCGCCTCTGCCGCAGCACGCGCGGCGAGGTTGAGTGAAACTGCGAGCGCGCCTGAATTGTTGATGATTATCATAATTCCGCAGATCAGAAATACCGCGCAAGCCGCGAATGCGGTGACGTTCCATGTTTTTGAAAGCGCGTGCGACCAAAGAAGATTGAGAATCAACGCGGTGAAGAGCAGGAGGCAGATCGGAAGCGACATTGCAAAATAGTCAAATACGAGATAAATTCCTCCCGAAAATCCGCCGAGCATCGGTGTATAAGACGGATCAGCGACCGTAAGCGCAACAACAAAAAGATGGTAGACGCCAATCCCTGCTCCGAGTGCGGCAGGGATGACCGTCAGCCAAAAGGCGAGACGGGGATGCTTTTTCGGCATTATTTAAGCTCCAGCGCCCACTTGATAGCGAGATTTATCCAATCCTCGCAGTGGGGAACGATGCTGTCGGGATTCTGCGACCAGGTGAACTCGTTGCAGAGCGCAAGACCGTGCTTTCCCTCGGGATAGATGTGAAGCTCGAAGGGAACTTTATGCGCGGTGAGTGCGGATGCGTAGAGAAGGGCGTTTTCGACGGGAACGGTTTTGTCGGTGAAGGTGTGCCAGATGAAGGCGGGCGAGGTGGTCTCGTCAACGTGAAGCTCGAGGGAGAATTCGGCAATCGCCTCGTCGGTCAGCGGATCGCATCCCGAAACGTTCTTGATCGAGCCCTTGTGCGCCTTGTCGCCGCCCGAAATTACGGGGTAGGAGAGGATGGTGCCGGTCGGGCGGTTGATGCCCTCGGGTGCTTCACCCGATTCGATGCCGAGTGCCTCGCGGACGGGCTTGATGTTCCAGAGAGTGCCCGCGCTTGCGGCAAGGTGTCCGCCTGCCGAGAAGCCGCTGATGAAAACGTAATTGGGATCGGTATTATATTTTTCAGCATTCTCGCGGATATACTTGATCGCCATACCCGCCTCGATCAGGGGCGCGTAGCTGTGCGCGTTCGGCTTGATGCTGTAACGGAGAAGGAATACGTTGAAGCCCGCGGAGAGGAACTTGAAGACGATCGGTTCAGCCTCACGGTCGGAGAGGAAATGATATCCTCCGCCGGGACAAACGACAACGGCGCGGCGGGGCGAGAGCTTGAGCTCGGCGGTGCTGGTGATGCAATAGGATGTAAGAGTAGCCTCGGGATGCTTATCCCAAAGGGCGATAGTTTCGTGGATCATATCGGAGACCTCCAAATATTAATATGTAATAATTGTACCACTTTTCCGCGCCGTCTGCAAGGGGATATGCGAAAATTTTCAATATTCACTTGACTTTTTCCGTGAAAAATTGTAAAATGATAGGGTCTGGAGGATTTTCAAATGAAAAAAAGAATATTTACTTTTCTTATTTGTATAATGCTGCTTCTCTCATCCTGCTCGGGCGACGTGCTTGATCCGATAATCACGAACGCGCCCGAAGAATTTTCGACCTCCGAGCTGACCGAGGCACCGAGCGCGGTTTCTCTGTCGGGATATAAGGTGATCCGCTCTGAAAAGGCATCGCAGACGATGGTTTCGGCTGCAGTTGAGTTTAAAAAGGCGATCGAAGCGGTTGCTGGTGATATAACCATCGGCGACGATTGGTACAATAAAAACGCCGGAGAGCTTCCCACCGAAGCGCTTGAAATACTCGTCGGTGATACCAACCGCCCCGAGAGCGCGGAGCTGAAAAAGGGCCTTCTTCAGAACGATTACGCGGTCAGATATTTCCCCGAAAGCGGCCGCATAGCAATCGTCGGCGGAAGTGACGAGGCGACTTTGAAGGCGATCTCCTATTTTCTTGAATTTTGCCTGAAGGACGGCGAGATCGAGGGCACTCTTTCCTTCCTCTCGGCGGGACAGTACGCCGTCACCGAATGCATCCTTGAAGGCTCTCCGATCGGAGAATATTCGCTCGTCATACCCAATAACGCCGATGACGACGAAAAATACGCGGCTGAACTCATCGCAAATACGATTGCCGAGAAAACGGGAATCGGACTTGAAACCGTGAAGGCTTCCGCGACGGACGGTAAGAATATCCTCATCGGCACCGCCGCGAATAAAACTCTTGCAAATCGCGAATACGCTCTCGGAACCGAGGGCGGAAATATCATTCTCTGCGGCGAGGGCGGACTTGTCGTGAAGGCGGCGAGAGAAATGCTCGGTCTGCTTTTCCCGAAGGGTGAGGCGAAGGTCTCGCTGACCCTCGGCGGCGTCAAGACGGTCAAGTTCGAAAGCGCAACCTACCCCGCGCTCACCGATTTCGGCACAAAGCCCATTGCGCTTGCCGATCAGCTTAACGCGAGCATCGCGGTCTACGATATCGCATCGGGAGAATCTGTGCTGAAATATGAATTCAAGCCCAAGACTTCAAACGGCTTTTCTTTGAGTGGCTACGGCAACCGCGTAGATGAAGCGCGTCTGCGCTACAGCGAAAAGTGGGGCACTTACATCATAATGTTCACATCGTCCTCGGGTTACGTCGGAGTTGCATCCTATCCCGAAGAAAAATGCCTCTGGGAAGCCGAGCTCAAGGGAACTTCGCCCCACTCGATCGAACATCTGCCAAATGGCTTGATCGCCGTTGCATCCTCGGGCGGAAGCGATACCTCGAAGGGATTTATCCGAGTTTATTCGACTGAAAGCAAAAATAACAACAGATATGCCGAAGCCAAGCTCGTGAGCGCGCATGCAGTCCTTTGGGACGAGACCCGCGAGATTCTCTGGGCAATGGGAAGCACCGAAATCGTGGCTTACGAGATCGGTTCCGATCCCTCATCACTCTCCATGACGAAGATCGCGTCCTACGGCAGTAACGATATGAAGGGCGGCCACGATCTCTCCGCTATCGTCGGCAACGACGATCAGGTCTGGGTCGGCGGCAGTATCGTCAGAATTTTCGATAAGACCACGGGTAAGCTGATCGACTATTATACGGGCGCTTCGCAGATCAATTCGAGCAGCGTCAAGTGCATCTGTTCCTTCCCCGACGGCGATGCCGCGCTGACGGTTGCAACCAAGGTCTACGCCGACCACAACACCGACCGCTTCAAGCTTTTCTCCTTCGACGGCGACAACGTGACCGTCAAGACACACGTGTTTGAAGGCAGAGCCTTCTACAAGGCGAGAGCTTTTATCGCGGATTACAATTGAGGTTTAAAATGAACATTCAAGGCTTTAATAAACTGACTCTTCTCGATTATCCGGGACTCACTGCCTGCACCGTTTTCACGGGCGGCTGCGACCTGCGCTGTCCCTTCTGCCACAATTCCCCCCTTGTTCTCGACCCGAGAGGAACGGAAGGTTACACCGTTGAAGAAGTACTTAACCATCTGAAAAAACGTAAGGGAATCCTCGACGGAATCGCCGTCAGCGGCGGCGAGCCTCTTCTTCAGCCCGATCTTGAAGATTTCCTTCGCAAAATACGCGAAATCGGCGACTATAAGATCAAGCTCGACACCAACGGCACGCACCCCGAACGTCTCGCGAAGATCATTTCCGAAGGGCTTTGTGATAAGGTTGCGATGGATATCAAAAACTCGCCCGAAAAATACGCGCAGACCGTCGGCGTGAAGAATTTCGACGTTGAGCTGATCCGCGCCTCGCTCTCATTTATTATGCTTTCGGGCATCGACTATGAGCTTCGCACCACGCTCGTCCGCGAGCTCCACGATGCCGATTCGATGCGCGGAATCGCCGAATTCATCCGCGGCGCGAAGGCGTATTATCTCCAGAATTTCGTCGATTCGGGCGCCGTTCTTTACGGCGGTCTCCACGGATTCGACAGACGTGAAATCGAAGCTTTTGCCGATATCGTAAGAGATTCGGTCTCACTCGTCGAGATACGCGGCGTGGATTGAGTTTAGGGTGACAAGAATAATCCGAACCAGCCCGGAAGCCTCAATTTTTGGCGCTTTTCGGCTTGTCGTCCTAGCAAGGTTAATACCTTGCGTCGTCCTCCGCACCAAAAATCACCAAAAAATTAAGGCTCTCGGGTCGAAGATTTTTTGGCTGACAAATATTCGTCAGCAGCAGGAAAACGCCGAAGATAGTATATTAATACATTCAAGGCGTTTGACGAACTGATGGCGAATATTTGTCGCCAAAAAACTAGCTCGGATTATTTTTGTCACCCTAATTGGTGAAAGTAACCAAAAAAACGGAATATTGACTATATATTGTGCTGATTTTTTAAAATCGGCACAATATCTTGTTATAGGGTATTGACAAATACCCCAAGATATAGTATAATATAACTCGCCAGCGCACAAACACACTATATATAGATTTAAAAACAAGAAAGGAACACAAGTATGTATCAGGTAGTAAAAAGAAACGGCAAAACCGTAGATTTTGATATTTCCAAGATCTCCAAGGCGATAACGCTTGCATTCGAGGCATGCGACAAAAAATATAATCCCGACGTGATAGACCTTATCGCTCTTCGCGTCACCTCTCACTTCGAGCCGAAGGTAAACGGCGAAAAGATAGCGGTTGAGGATATTCAGGACAGCGTCGAGGCTGTTCTCGCTCAGGCGGGCTACGAGGACGTAGCAAAGGCTTACATCCTTTACCGTCGTCAGCGCGAGAAGCTCCGTAATATGAAGTCCACCATCCTTGACTATAAGGCTCTCGTTGACTCCTACGTCAAGAGCACCGACTGGAGAGTTAAGGAGAACTCGACCGTAACCTACTCTGTCGGCGGACTTATCCTCTCGAACTCGGGCGCGATCACCGCTAACTACTGGCTCTCCGAGATCTACGACGACGAGATCGCTCAGGCTCATCAGAACGCGGATCTCCACCTCCACGACCTCTCGATGCTCACCGGCTACTGTGCAGGTTGGTCACTCCGTCAGCTTATCGAGGACGGACTCGGAGGCATCACCGGTAAGATCTCCTCTGCTCCCGCAAAGCACCTCGCAACCCTCTGCAACCAGATGGTAAACTTCCTCGGTATTATGCAGAACGAGTGGGCGGGCGCGCAGGCGTTCTCCTCCTTCGATACCTATCTCGCTCCCTTCGTAAAGACCGATAACCTCAGCTACGATCAGGTCAAGAAGTGCATCGAGTCCTTCGTTTACGGCGTAAACACCCCCTCGCGTTGGGGTACTCAGGCTCCCTTCTCGAACATCACCCTCGACTGGGTATGTCCTCCCGATATGATCGACAAGCCCGCTATCGTCGGCGGCAAGGAGCAGGACTTCACCTACGGCGACTGTAAGGCTGAGATGGATATGGTCAACAAGGCGTTCATCGAGATCATGATCGAGGGCGACGTCAACGGCCGCGGATTCCAATATCCTATCCCCACATATTCGATCACCCGCGATTTCGACTGGTCGGATACCGAAAACAACCGCCTCCTCTTCGAGATGACCTCGAAGTACGGCATTCCCTATTTCTCGAACTATATCAACAGCGACATGGAGCCGAGCGACGTTCGTTCGATGTGCTGCCGTCTGCGTCTTGACCTCCGCGAGCTTCGCAAGAAGTCGGGCGGTTACTTCGGAAGCGGCGAGAGCACGGGTTCCGTCGGCGTTGTTACCATCAATATGCCCCGCCTCGGCTACACCGCTGAGAACGAGGACGATTTCTACCGCAAGCTGGATAGACTTATGGACGTTGCGGCTCGCTCGCTCAAGATCAAGCGCGACGTTATCACCAAGCTTCTCAACGAGGGTCTTTACCCCTACACCAAGCGTTACCTCGGCACCTTCAACAACCACTTCTCCACCATCGGTCTTGTCGGTATGAACGAGTGCTGTCTCAACGCCGGCTGGATCAAGAAGGATCTCACCGATAAGAAGGCGCAGAAGTTCACTCAGGACGTTCTCAACCACATGCGCGAGAGACTTTCCGACTATCAGGAAATGTACGGCGACCTCTACAACCTCGAGGCTACTCCCGCCGAGTCCACCTCCTTCCGTCTTGCAAAGCACGATAAGAAGAGATTCCCCGAGATCATCACAGCATCGCAGGGCGAAACTCCCTACTATACCAACTCCTCCCACCTCCCCGTAAGCTTCACCGACGATGTCTTTGCCGCCCTCGATATTCAGGACGAGCTCCAGACTCTCTATACTTCGGGTACGGTATTCCATACCTTCCTCGGTGAAAAGCTTCCCGATTGGAAGGCTGCTGCTTCCCTCATCCGCAAGATCGCGGAGAACTATAAGCTCCCCTACTACACCCTTTCTCCCACCTACTCGGTCTGCTCCGAGCACGGATATATCGCGGGCGAGCACTTCTCCTGCCCCAAGTGCGGCAAGGTTACCGAGGTTTACAGCCGTATCACCGGCTACTACCGCCCCGTTCAGAACTGGAACGACGGTAAGTCGCAGGAGTACAGAGAAAGAGTCGAGTACGATCCCGAGCAGTCGATGCTCAACTTCGACGAGCGCGGCCACGGCAATATCCGCAAGGGTAGCGTAGAGTCCGCCGCTTCGGACGCTGTTTACGAGGACGGACGCGTAGTTCTCTTCGCAACCAAGACCTGCCCCAAGTGCAAGATCGCGGCTTCTCTCCTTGAAAAGGCGGGAATCGAGTTCGAAAAGGTCTACTATGAGGACGATCCCGACTTCGCAAAGAAGTACGGAACCCGTCAGGCCCCCACACTGCTTTATATCGTAGGCGAGGACTTCACCGCGTTTGCCGATATCGCGGGTGTTAAGGAGTTCATCAAGACTACTGCTAACGCTTAAGTTAAAATAATGATCGGCTGCCTCGGCAGCCGATCTTCATTAAGAGGAAAATTATGAAAGATATTATTATAATCGGAGCGGGTCCTGCGGGACTTACCGCGGCGATCTACGCAGTCCGCGCGGGCAAGAGCGTAACCGTTATCGAAAAATCCACCTTTGGCGGACAGATGACATTCTCGCCGAAGATCGAGAATTATCCCGGTTTCTGCGAAATTTCGGGCAACGAGCTTGCCGATAAGATGGTCGAGCAGGCGCTCGGACTCGGCGCGGAGATCGAATGCGCGGAGGTTACGGCGATCAGCTTCAACGAGGAAGAAAAATATTATACACTCTCGACTCCCGACGGAGATTTTGAGGCAAAGAGCGTGATAATCGCAGTCGGCTCGCACCACCGCCGCCTCGGTCTTGAGGGTGAGGAAGAACTTGTCGGACACGGTATCTCATTCTGTGCCGTTTGCGACGGCGCGTTCTACACGGGCGGAGAGGTAGCGGTCATCGGCGGCGGCAACAGCGCGGCGGTTGAAGCACTCCTGCTCGCAAAGGTGGTCAAGAAGCTGACCATCGTGCAGAATCTCCCCGACCTGACCTGCGAGGCGAGCACCGCTGCGGAGCTCAAGTCGATGGAGAACGTTGAAATAATCTATAACACCGTCGTTGAGGAGTACGTTTCCGAGGGCGGCGAGCTTACCGGTATCATCGTCAAGAATACCGAAAGCGGCGATCTTACCAAGATGAAGATCGATGGCATCTTCCTTGCCGTCGGTATGGCACCCGCAACCGAGATCTTCAAGGATATCGCGCCCATCGATCCCTATGGCTACCTCATTGCAAGCGATGACGGCGATATGGGATGCGCTGGAGTTTTCGCGGCAGGCGATTGCCGTAAAAAGTCTATCCGCCAGATCTCAACCGCAACTTCCGACGGAGCGTGCGCGGCTCTTGCGGCTTGCAAGTACGTTGATTCTTTATAAAAATGAAAGCTCTCGCTTAGTTGCGAGAGCTTTTTTAGTTAAAACCACTTATCAATAACTTCAGCTTCTGCCTTAGCAAGCTTTGCGAGGCACTCGGAATTCTGGAGGAATGCCGAATCCTCGGGGTTGGTGTGGAAGCCGTGCTCGATGAGGAATGCGCGTTTGCATCCCGATGCGGCGGCGGAGCGGAGAACGCCGTAGTAGTCGACCGATTCGTTATCGGGGTAGCGGCGAGTTTTAATGCCGCGGTCTTCGGTCTGCATCGTGCGGACGACGGCGTCGGTCAGATCGCGCGCGATGGGGGCGTTGCCCTCGCAATCGGAAACCGAATAGAAGGTCTCCGCGCCGCGAACCTTTGAATATCTTTCATCGGCAGGATTTCCTCCGGGTGCGTTCGAATGGATCGAGAGGAACATAACTGCGCCGAGATTGCCCGCCATAGAGCCGCGCTCGACAAGTCCCATATCCTCCTCGACCGCATTTCTGGTCATTCTGATATCGAAGCCAAGTGCTTCGAGCTCTGCTTTGAGGAAGGATGCGAGAATGAAGTTTTGTGTGCCCTCGTAAAATCCGTCGCGAGTGGTGTGCTTATTGCCGAACTGTCCGTGTCCGGGGTCGAGTACGATAATTCCGCGGTTTTTATTCATCTTTTTTACCTCTTAATCTGTATTTTTGCCCGCACCGAGCTTTGAGATAGCCCCCAAAAGTGCGGGATGTTCTTCGAGAGTGGGGGATTGCGTTAAAATTGAATTGGCATCCTCGGTCGCGTGTGCAAGGATCGAGGCGTCGCCGCAAAGGTCGGCAAATTTGAATTTCAAGCCGCCGCTTTGCCTGATCTCGTTCGAGTTCGAAGCGAGAAAATCGCCGGGGCCGCGCGCCGCAAGGTCTGCCTCCGCGATCGAGAAGCCGTCGTAATTGTCCTTCATAACGGTAAGCCTCTTGCGCGCGGTTTCCGAGGAATCGTCGGAAACGAGAATGCAATATGACTTTCGCTTGCCTCGTCCGACTCGTCCGCGAAGCTGATGAAGCTGGGAGAGACCGAATCGCTCGGCGTTTTCAACTATCATAAGCGAGGCGTTCGGCACGTTGACGCCGACCTCGATTACCGTGGTTGAAACAAGCACGTTGATGTCGCCGCATTCAAACGAGGTCATTATCGCGTCCTTTTGCTCGCTCTTGAGCTTGCCGTGAAGAAAAGCAACCGTCAACTCGGGCAGAGCATCGCTGAGCTCGTCAGCGTACTTTATCGCAGCCTTGAGAGGCGGGCGCTTCGTGATACCGCCATCGCCGATATCGTAAAGCGAAACCTCGCAACTGTCGCGATTCTCGGATTCCTCGATCGAGGGGCAAACGACGTAGACCTGACCGCCCTCGGCAACGGTTTTTCTTATAAACGCGATCAATCGCTCGCGGTAGTTTTCGTCAACAACGAAGGTGTCAACCCTCTGTCTGCCGGGAGGCATCTCGTCGATTCGTGAAATGTCGGTGTCGCCGTACATTACAAGCGCGAGTGAACGCGGGATGGGCGTTGCCGACATCGAAAGCAGATGTGTACCTTTGGATTTTTCGGTCAGCGCGGCACGCTGATTTACACCGAAACGGTGCTGTTCGTCGGTAACAACAAGCGAGAGCGCCGCAAACTGCACTCCTTCCGAGAGAAGTGCGTGTGTTCCGATAACTATTGGAATTCGAGCGGCGGGATACTCTGCCGAAAGCGCGGCGTAAATTCTGCGTTTTTCTTTGAGAGGTGTCGCGCCGATAAGAAGCTCGCATTTGATGCCGAGCTTGCCGAAAAGCTCGGAAAGATCCTCGTAATGCTGACGCGCGAGTATTTCGGTCGGCGCCATCAGCGCGGCTTGCCGCCCGCTCAAGACCGCGATCAGCATCGCCGCCGCCGCAACAACCGTCTTTCCGCATCCGACGTCGCCGATCAGCATTCGGCGCATAGGCGTTTCACACTTCAGATCGTTTGCGATCTCCTTGACCGCTTTCTTTTGCGCGTTCGTCAGCTCATAAGGCAGAGCAGAGAGGAGCGGGGAGATATTTTGTTTCGTTAGCGGAAAGGCGTCGCTCGATCGCTTTTTCTTTCCCTGCATCGACATTGAGAGCGAGAAAAGGAAAAATTCGTCGTAGATCAACCTGCGTTTCGCCGCTGCGAGAGCCGTGTAGCTTTCGGGGTTGTGGATGTTTCGTATTGCGTAAGGCATGGTGCAAAGACTGCGCTTGCGCCTGATCTCGTCGGGAACGACGTCGGGCAGAGAGGTGCAGAGGTGCATCGCTTCGGAAACGTGAACGAAGAGATTTTTCTGCGTCAATCCCTCCGAAAGGGGATAGACCGCGCTGAAATCGGGGAGCGCACCCTCCGCATAGGGCTCATAAGCCGGCGAGGAGAGCTTGTATTTCATTCCACCTCGAACGGGAGTTGCCTCGACAACGCCGAAAAAGCGCCACTCGGATCCTACCGTGAAGATCTGGCGCAAGAATTGCATATTGAAAAACGCGATTTCCGCGCTTCCGCTTTCGTCGAAGGCGCGGAATTTGATAATTGTGAGTCCTCCGCGCAGCTTAGCCATCTGTGGAGTTGTCGCCACGGTCAGAACGACGGCAGTCTTGCCGCCGTCTGTGCGTGATTCGGACAGCAGACGGATGTCTCCTCTGTTTTCGTAGGCGCGGGGGACGTGCAAAAGCAGATCCTCGAGCGTTTCGATGCCTGCTTTTGCATAAGATGCCGCCTTCGCGGGTCCGACACCGTTGAGAACGGTGACGGGAGAGGAAAGCGTCACTGCTCCCGCTTTTGTAATTTTAGGCATAATTATTCACCGTAATTCGCGTCAAAAGCCTTTTTGATCTCGTTGTAGGAAAAGCCTTGGCGCAACAGATAATCAATGCATTTTTTTCTTATGTCAATGTCGGCGGGGATGCCACCGTATTTTTTATCTATAGCACGCCGACATATCGGAACGAAGTCGATCTCCGCGAGATACTCCTTGACCTCGTCAAGCGCATCGTCGCCGTATCCCCTGCCGCGCAGATAGGATAGGATCCGCCGCGCGCCGACATTTTTAGCGATCTGAAGCTCGCAAAGCCTTTGCGCGTCGCTCGATTCGGATAAGCCGGATTCGTCTATAAGTATCTCGACTGCCTCGTCGGCGTTTTCGGGCGTGATGCCCTTGCCGATCAGCTTCATTCGCAACGCCGAGCGCGAATTTGCGCCGTAACCGAGTATCCGTCTGCCCGACTTAACGCCGCGGCAGATACCGTCAAGCTTTTTTAATACGTCGTATGCTCCGTCGGGATACTCGCCCTTGGCAAATTCATATTCGCGCTGATGTGCCGCGAGGATGTAGAAGCTTTCCGCCTTCACCGCATCCTCGCGCTTTACGTCAATTCGGTATGCTCCGCCCCCATCCGAGGCTCGGAGTGAGGTTATTTTAATCATTCAAGATCGCCGAGAAGGTCGATATCGAGATCGTCGTCGTCAAGCTCGAAATCGCCTCCGTCTTCGTCCGAAAGCTTGTCTGCGAGTGAACGGATCTTTGCTTCGATCTCTGCAAAGAGCGCGGGATCCGCCTCAATGGTCTTTCTCGCGTTTTCGCGTCCCTGACCGATGCGTTCGCCGTTGTAAGAGAACCACGATCCGCTCTTCTGAATTACCTCAAGGGTTACGCCCATATCAACGAGCTCGCTCGCGCGTGAAATGCCCTTTCCGTAGAGAATATCGAATTCCGCGCTGCGGAAGGGAGGCGCGACCTTATTCTTTACGACTTTGCACTTTACGCGGTTGCCGTAAATATCGTTGCCGTTCTTGAGCTGCTCTGACTTGCGAACGTCGATTCTGACAGACGCGTAGAACTTGAGCGCGCGTCCGCCCGTGGTGACCTCGGGGTTGCCGTACATAACTCCGACCTTTTCACGGAGCTGGTTGATGAAGATTACAAGGCAGTTCGACTTCGAGATAGCCGCCGAGAGCTTACGCATAGCCTGCGACATAAGTCTTGCCTGAACGCCGACCTGCGAGGAGCCCATATCGCCCTCAAGCTCCTGGCGCGGAACGAGTGCCGCAACCGAGTCGATAACTACGATGTCAACCGCGCCCGAACGAACGAGCGATTCGGTGATCTCAAGCGCGTCCTCACCGCAGTCGGGCTGAGAAACGAGAAGATTGTCGATATCAACGCCGAGTGCCTTCGCGTAGTCGGGATCGAGCGCGTGCTCCGCGTCGATAAAGGCAGCCTCGCCGCCCGTCTTCTGAACCTCGGCTACAACGTGAAGCGCGACGGTGGTTTTACCCGAAGACTCGGGACCGTAGATCTCAACGATTCGTCCCTTGGGGAGTCCGCCGATTCCGAGCGCCATATCGAGCGAGATCGAGCCTGTGTGAACAGCCTGAACCTCCATGTGCGCGTTTTCGCCGAGACGCATTACCGCGCCCGCACCGAAATCACGCTCGATCTGCGAGATAGCAGTCTGCAGAGCCTTCTTTTTTGCGTCGCCGTCAGCGGGCATTGCCGCAGCATTCTTCTTAGTTGCCATTTTTATTTACCTCTTATAAAACGAAATTTGGAATTATTTTATTATATTATACATCCAAAGAAGCCGTTTGTCAAGTACTTTTGGAAAGAAAAATTCCGAAAATGGAAAAAATAAGGTATTCGCACCACGCGTGTTGATGCGAATACCAAAATAATTCCAAAATCGGAACGATTGATAAGTAAAAACGGCTTATAACAACTCGATTTTTCGTTTTCAGGAAATCAGCTTTTCTGCTCGTTCGATTATCAGCTCGCGCGCCTTTTCGATGCTGTTTGCCGAAACGGTGCATCCCGCCGCCTTGACGTGGCCGCCGCCGCCGAAGTAGGCGCAAAGTGCGGAAACGTCTGCGGTCGAATTGGATCGCGCTGAAATGCGGAAAAGATCGCGCGCCTCCTCACGGATCGAGAATGCTATCTCAACGCCGGCTACCGATCTTGCAATGTCGATCAGAGCGTCAAGATCCTCGCTTGCGAGGTTGTGAGCAGAGATCTGTTCAAGCGAGATCGAGCAAACCGCGATCTTGCCGCCGCCCGCAAAGGTGAGAAGGTCGAGTGCCGCTTTTTCTGCAGCAAGTCTGCCGGGGGTCTTGGTTTCGAAAAGCAGACGGTCGATGTCGGCGTGCGAGGGGATGAGAGCGATGAGCTGTGCCGCAGTGCGGTGAGTTGCGGGGGTTACGTTCGAATAACGGAAGCAGCCCGTGTCCGAGCTGATCGCCGCGTAGATAGCCGGAGCGACGCCCTCGGGGATCGAGTCAAGGTATCCCATTCGGAGCCATTCGCGAGCGATGCGCCATACGATCTCGCCCGTCGCGGATGCGTCTGCGGAAAGATAACGGTCGCAAAACGCGGTCGAACGCGCGTGGTGGTCGAAGGAGAGCGCAATGTCGTACTTGCCCTCAAGACATCCGAGCTGTGTGGATGCCGCGATGTCAAGCGCGACCGCGGTTACGTTGCCCGGTAGAAAATTTTCGGGGATCGTGTCAAGCGTTATGTTGCCGTCCTGCCGTGCTGCCTCCGCGATGAAACGCAGGCGCGCGGGGAGCGGATCGGCACAAACGACGTGCGCGCGGCATCCGACCGCCTCAAGAAGCACGGCTGTCGCGTACGCCGAGCCGATGCAGTCGCCGTCGGGACGTGCGTGAACGAGGAGCGCAAGCTTGCCGCGCCTGGAAAGCTCATAGAGATTTCGGCAAGCGGCCTTGAAGGTCAGATTGCGCATTATTCGTCACCTTCTTCGCCTGATTTGTCGGTGGTGATGCCGAGCCTTGCGGCTCTTTCTGCGCTGTCGGTTTCAACTTTGTGGAGGAGGGAGGAGATGTGTGCGCCGTTCGCGCCCGAACGGTCGAGGACGAAGGTCAGCTCGGGAGTCTGACGGAGATCAACCGCGCGAGCAAGCGCACGGCGGATATAGCCGTTGCTCGAACGAAGACCGTCGGCAACCTTCTTTTCCTTTTCGGCGTTGCCGTCCGCGCCGAGGAGAGAGTAGTAGATCTTTGCGAATTTGAGGTCGGGCGTAACGTCCGCGCCCGTGATGCTGATAAAGGCGGAGCTGACTCTGGGGTCCTTGACCTCTCGGAGAATTTCCGAGAGCGCCTTGCGGACCTCGTCATTGATCCTGCCGCGTCTGTAATTTGCCATAATTTTTTCCTTCTATATAAAACTAATTTTAAAATCCAATAAGAGAGCATATTATTACTATTATAATATAACATAAATTAAGGAAAAAGTCAAGGGAAAATTATGAAATATTGATGACAACAACCGTGAATTGCGAGAAGGCGCAAAAATGCCCGCCGCACCGAAAAATAAACGAAGAATTTTTCGCACGATTTTACAAAAAAATGTAGACAACGGGGCGATTTCGTGGTATAATATACGGGTACGGAAAATTGAATAGAAATCGAGGTGTGGCGCAATTGGTAGCGCGCGTGCTTTGGGAGCACGATGCTGCAGGTTCGAGTCCTGTCACTTCGACCACATGAAAATAATCCGAACATTCTTTTACTTGGAGAAGCGTTCGGATTATTTGTTTTATTTGAGTATCCCAACTTTAATAGTAAGAAATGAAAATAGCCACCGATAAGAAAAATTGTCGGTGGCTTTTCTAATGCACGATAGAGTATTTGGTAACAGTAATTATTT
>JAZTXK010000045.1:0-6966 GCA_045636385.1 Eubacteriales bacterium | reverse complement strand
CATCTGGCGCGAATATCTCTCGCGGTACTGCTCGGGCACGTCTGCGGGAACCTTTTTGATATATTCGTCAGCCTCGGCGCGGCATTTTGCCTCGTCCTTGCAGTAGAGCGCGGCAACGCTCGACTTACCGCCGACGTGAACGGTGTGGATCATACATCCGGGGAAGTGGATCTCCTCGCCGGGGATGTGTGTGATTCCGAGCTTGACACCCTCGAAAGCCTCGTCCATCTCAAGACCGGGGTAATAGCGGTTATGGTCGGTCAGCGACATAAAATCGTAGCCCTGCTCGCGGTAATGACCGAGGAGTGCGCCGGGATCGCGCTTTGCGTCCGAGCGGTAGCTGTGACCGTGGAAATCTCCGCGAAGGGGAGAGAGCTCGTAAAGATCCTCGGCGAGTGAGTAGACGAAGAACTCGGCAACCTTTTTTGCATCCTTTTCAAGGATGAGGAGGTATTCCTGCTCGCGGTCGAAGGTGTAGCTGAATTTAAGAATACCGTCAGCGGCAGTGACCGCTACGGAATGCTTGGTCGTGGGGGTGAAGTAGCAGACCTCGTCATCATCTGCGCAGATAATGTGAACGGTATATTCCGCGCCGTCGAAGAAAAGAAACGCGCGCTCGTTCGGAACGATCTTTATCTCGGTTTCCTTATTCTGCTCTACGACTGCGGGTACTACGCGGTAGTTTGTTACGGTTGGAAGCATTATTGCCACACTCCTTAATTTATTATTGTATCCATTATATCACTATCTACCCGTGATGTCAACAATATTGGGGAATCATAAACAAAATTTAATAAAAACTTGACTTCAGTGCGGTTCTGTGCTATAATTTGACGTAATAACACCTCGGAGGTTTTATCAAATGTCATATAGATATCTTGCCGCTGTTGATATGGGCGGAACAAAGGCGGAGGGCGTTGTTTTCAGAGAGGACGGCGAGGTTGTCTGCCGCGTTGTCGAAAAGGGCGGCGCTCCCTTTGACAACGGAGTTGACTACTCGATCGCTAATCTTTGCAAGTGCATTGACGGACTTATTGCGGGCTCACCCGAGATGCCCGTCAGCCTATATATCGGCGCGGCGGCTTGCGAGTATTTTATGCCGCAGTTCAACGCGGCACTTTCAAAATACGGCTTTGAAAAAACACGCATCGAGGGCGACGGCCCCGCGCTCATTTCGGGTATTTTCGGACATACCGACGGCGCGGGTATGATCTGCGGCACGGGCTCATCGCTCTACGTCCGCAAGGGCGACGATTACTACCACATCGGCGGCGGAGGACATATGATCGACAGCTGCGGAAGCGGTTACGTGCTCGCAAGACGCGCCATCCGCGCCGCGCTTCGCGCCGTTGACGGAAGCGAGGTTCAGACGATGCTCGTCGAAATGCTTGAAGAAGCCGCGGGATTCCCCCTCTGGTACAGACTCGACAAGGTCTACGAGGGCGGACGCTCCTATATCGCATCCTTCGCGCACGTCCTTTTTGAAGCACGAAACAAGGGCGACACGGTCGCGCGCCGCATCTTCAACGAGGGCGCGGCAGAGCTTGCCGACGTCATCTGGGCGCAGTACAATAAAAACGGCGGCCCCTTCGACCTCATCTTCAACGGCGGAATCTTCCGCAACTATCCCGAATACGCAGATGCCGTCAAGGCACTCGCACCGAAGGATATGCGCATCACCTTCGGCGAGGTCGCACCCGTCTACGGCTGCTCGGTCGAGGCTCTCTACGACATCGGCATCCGCGCGGATGAGGAGTTCCGCGAGAGGTTTATGAAGAGCTACGAGACGATAAAAAAGGCATAATGCAATTTAATTGCAAGTGCGAACGTTGTATTTTCCCCACATCATCCGTTGCAGCGGGTGGCGTGGGGATTCGTTTTTTTGGTGCCAAGGAAATCAGAGATCGGGTTTGTGTAAGATGAATAAAATTATATGGATGAATTTGTGAAAATGGTGGGAATTATGCACAATGTGAGAAAAATGTTGACAAATAAAATATTGGTATGATATAATATTATTATGGGAATATATTCCCGAAAAAAAATAAAAAGGAGATCTCGTAATGAAAAAGATCAAGAAGCTTTTGTTGACCATTTTAGTTATGTCTTTCCTATTGAACCCTATGTGTCTGATTTTGAGAGTGCACGCAGCCAACGAAGAAGTCGCGGTGTCTCGAATTTCTGATACGTTGCAAAGTGTGATGAAAAACAGTCAAGAAGAAATGATCGAAGTAATGATATGGTTAGAGGATATTGATACCTCGCAAGAAGTGTTGTCTTCTACCTATGATATACTCGGGACTGATAAAGTGACTCGTTTTGACTATGGTTTTTGTGAGAATTCCGAAACAAATGCAGATATGTATTTAAAGTATATGTCTGTTAGAAAAGAAACTCTGAGGGATTGTTATGCAACTTACACTAAAGGTTTTGCAGAAGAGTATTTGAGGGAAAGCGAGATTGTTTATTTGAGTAGATATACGCCGACAATTATCGCAGAGTTGACTTGTGATAGAATAACAGAATTATCTAAAGATCAGCATATAACTTCATTAGACTATTATGTCGATGGAAGTGTTGATGATATGTTGAATGATGATTTAGCTATAAGCAGCATTCGTGAACCAGGGGAAGCTGATTATTATTATACGTCCACGCAAATAAAGAATCTGTTGTCGTTTTCGTCTTTATATAATTTGACCGGAAGTCAAGGCGAAGGTGCTATTGTTGGTGTTTATGATTCGGGATATCCTCAACTAACGAATCCATTGTTTAGTGGAGTGAGCTTAACTCAGCATTATACACCTAATGAGACTTATACGATGTACGATACACATTCTACTGAGGTGTTAGAGATACTATGTACGCTAGTTCCAGATGCTACATTTTTTTATTCTACCTATCGCGCAACCAGCGCCGAAAACGGTTTTATCCCCCCTGACAAACGTCCTACGCTTACTAGTGAGTTTGATTGGTTTATAGATAATGATGTTAATGTAATAAGTACTAGTTTGAATCTGTCTTACACAAATTCAGATGAGTATATAGACGATATTAACGATTACGGTAGTGTAGCGGCATATTTGGATTATGTTAGTTATTATTATTGTATAACAATATTAAAATCCTCAGGGAATAGAGGTAGTTATTCTATGTCTAGCGGAGCTGTGGCATATAATGTAATTACTGTGGGAAATTTTAACTTGGGAGAGAACGAAATTGCCTTTGATTCTTCATACTATACAGGTACAGAATGGGCAAATAAACCTGATTTATGTGCTCCGGGAAACATAAGCTTTGCAACTACCGGTTTATTGTATTCTGCAACGAGCTATGCTACACCTGTTGCAGCGTCTTTGGCTGCGATGATTGTTTCGTACTATATGGATACGCAAGATATATTTAGGTGTTTGCCATCAAATATTAAAGCCATTATGTGCGCAGGTACTACAATGAGGCAGTACAGTACTGATAGTAATAATTATAAAATTTATGGTGCAGGCGTTATAAACTGCGCGATGATCGCATCGATGTTGACGAATGACTCTTATGTTTTTAATAGCATTGCGCCAACAATATCAAATAGAGAGTATACGATTATCGGTGAAGGAAATTCCGATGCACACATAGTTTTAGTGTTTGAAAAGTGCTGTGAGCATAAACACGATACTGATAATAGATGCAGTATTGCTAATTTAAATATTGAACTTTACGGAACCGGTGCAACACCAATCAGTATTTCGTCAACAACAAATAGCAATGTCGAAATTATAAGATTACCGCAAGGATTATCGGGAAACTATACAATTCGCATTGTGCAAGTGACACCGGCATATTGCGATAACGTTGCAATTGATACATACTATACTCTATTATGGAGATGTGAGTGATGATGACATTTTTTATGTTTCACATAAAGATAGGGATAAAATCAATGAAACGGCTTGTACTGTGTTTTTTGGTGGTATTGTTGATTCTTATATGCTCAGCTTGTATTGAAAATTTCAGTTCTGACACTTCTTTAATACAGATCTCCTCTGATTTGATGGAAGATGAGCAATCAACAGAGCTTTGCACTGAGGATACAGTTAATCATCTTGAGTGGCCTATGCCGGAGCAGACGAGTTATTTGGATGCGTTTTCAAGCTTTAATATCAATATGACACCAGATCCGAGCTTTTTTAGTCCGGATTGGTCGGATGAGGCAAGAAATACTTATATAAAAGTTCCTGCTTTGCATAAAGAAACCGTTGATGGAGTGACTATTGAGATCGAGTTCTTCCAAGAAGAATATCCTATGTATTCTTTTATTCAAGCAAGAATTACATATACAAATACGAACGATTATCCGATATATACAGTGATTGGATACGATGAATACTTTGCAGGTTGCTTTGTTAAGAACGATAGTGACCGTAAGACTTTTCAGTATGCCGATCCACAAGAATTCAATGGTTTTCGCGTAGACAGGGAATATCCGATCACGCTCAACAAGGGCGACAGCTTCGTGGGAGAGTTGATCTATTTTGCGGATAATTCATTTTTTGAAGCTGGATGCGATTACAAATACGTCCTCCGCTTTATAGATGAAAAAGCAGAGAGCGGCAGACCGCAGAGCTATACCGTAACGGTTCCCGTTGAAGTATGCGCACCGAAATCAAAATAAGTTAATACAAAAAGCTCCTCACCTGTTTCAGATGAGGAACTTTTTTGCATTTTGATTATTTCGCGTTCTCGTACAACTCAACCAATCTCCCGCACACCGTTCCCGCGAACTCCGCGGCGTCGGCTTGGAGTGCCTTCGGCATATTGGTGAGGTATTGATCTGCCTGAAGAACTGCGTAGCCGTCAAAGCCGATGCGTGCGACGGCGGGCATAATGGTCTCCCACTTGATATTGCCTCCGCCGATCATCGGGGGAAGCCCCGCGTCGGTGTGGCCGCGGCTGTCGCTGATATGCATAAGCACGAGGCGGTCGCCAATCTTCTCGATAGCGCGAGCCTGATCCATCGTTACGGGATGCGCGTGGCCGCAGTTCCAGCAAACTCCCGCGCCGAGGGCATCGGCAAGGAGAATGACCTCCTCCGCGCTCTCGCCGAAACGGCGGCGCAGACGGTATTCGCTTGAATAATATACGTTCTCGACCGCAAGCTTGAAGGTGAGCGCTTCCGCAAAAAGCTCAATGTAGTCAAGCAGCGGCTTATAGTGCTCAAGATTGGTGCTCATATTGACTTCTCTGTCGTATTCGCCGTTTATATGGTCGTCAACGGGATGGATGACGAGCACCTCCGCACCGAGCAGATGCGCCATCTTCGCCGCAGCGACGGCATCGGCGCGCGCCTTTTCTATTTCTTCCTTCGATGCGCCGCGCTCGGGCATATAGAGCGTGGGATCGTGCGGAGCGTGAACCGAGGAAACGGTCATTCCCGCCGCGTTTATCTTCTTTCTGAGCTCGGTGAAGCGAATTCCGGCGAATTCGTCGCAGAATAGCTCGTGTCCGATACCGCGCGAGAGGTCGATCTCGACCGTATCCATACCCGCGGCTTTGATGAGATCAAGACTTTCTTCAAGTGTAAGAGCACCCTCGCGGGAACGCTCTGCAAAATTCAAGGACGAAGCAAATTTCATTTTTGTTTCTCGCTTTCGTAAGTATCTGCCTTATTATAACTTAATTCTTTCAAAAAATCAAGACTTTGCGGGAAAAAGCATTGACAATCGGTAAAAAAAGTAATATAATGAACATAACCTGATTTTGAAAGGAGAAAATCAATGAAAAAGTTAATCACTCTTGTAATCACGCTTGCGCTTCTTGCATCACTTTTCGTAATGCCCTCCGCAGCACTCACCGAAGCCGAGGCTTCCGCGCTCAAGTATACTCTTGTTATGCAGTCCTCAAACGGCTTGAGCTATACCGGAGATGACGTTCTTTTCTTCGGTAAATATCAGATGCGCGGAATGGCAATTTCGCAGGACGGTAAGTACGCCTTCGGCGGCTACCTCAATCCCAGCGGCTCCTCGGCTATCGAAATGACCGAGCTCGCAACCGGTAAGGCAGTTGCGGGAATTCAGTTCATCCAGCCCGAAAACAGCAAATCCTCCTATCCCAAGGGGCTTGCAACCGATGACAGAGGCTACCTCTACGCCGGACTTGCATACAACCCCAACAATACCCGCGCCGATCTCGCTACCTATTCTTTCGCTGACGGCAAGCTGACTCAGGTAGGCTATGGCAACGTTATTATGACCGACGCGAACACCAAGACCGGTATCAACGGAGTTACCGTCGAAAGAGTCAACGGTACTTACTATGCATACGTTGTTGTAAACTATGACGTTGACTACCTCGTCCGTCTTAACGTAAACGATCCCGCTAATCCCGTTGTTGATACCTCATTCGGTAATAACGGTATGATCGACCTCAAGCCCGCTCCCTACAACGTAAGCGACGCTAACTATCTCGACGTTGATACCGACGGAACCATCTACCTCGCTTGCAATGCCGCCTCCGGAAAGAAGGTTATCGTTATTTCCTCCGACGGATCTATGATCCTCAACGAGGTTGTTCACGATACTGCATACGGTGTTGCGCTTTGGAACAATTACCTCTTTGTAACCACACAGAACTCGGGGAAGGTCGGTATATACGATAAGGCAACCCTCGCTCCCGTTGCACAGATCGAGGTTACTGTGGATAATATCGCGCTCCCCATCGACCGCGACGATATCCTTATCAATGCAGGAGTTAACTCCTTCTGTAACGTAACGGTTGTTGGCGACGTTCTCTTCTTCGGCGACCAAGGAAGCGGAAATGCCGGACTTGACCAGATCTTCGCGGCAGGTCTTACCGCGGATGCGGCGGCAAAGGTAGCTACCTACTCTAAGGGCATCCATGACCGTCTCGCTGCGGCATATCCCGAAAAGACCGAGGCGCCCGAGACCACTCTTGCTCCCGAGACCGAAGCTCCCG
>JAZTXK010000044.1:0-92822 GCA_045636385.1 Eubacteriales bacterium | reverse complement strand
CTTTTTTTTTAAAAAACAAGCCGGGGCCCGTTCCGAAGGGGAAAGGGTGGCGTGCTTTTTGCTATATTAAATACTGAGATTGTGTCTGAATCCGCCCACTCGGGAAAGGTGTGCCTCGGCGGTCTTTTTGTTGAATGCAAGAAGCTTGATACCCTTGTCAACGGTATTTTTATAGATGATCTCCATATCGTTATACTCGGGCTGGCTCATTTGCACTCCGTAAAGTCCCGGCAGACTGCAAAGCATCTCGATATAGTGGTCGCCCCTGCCGCAGAAATGCACCGCGCCGCCGTATTTCGCGAGCAACTCGCCGTCATAGGGCATAGCAAATTCGCGGTAAAAATCGGGTTGGAGGTTCATAGCGCTGTCATTGCGGAGCATTATCGCGCCGCGATGTCGGAGGAAACCCCAATGAACATTCATTTCTTCGCTCGGCGGGAACATTTTGAACCATTTTTCGATAAAGGCGGTATAGGTATCGGTTACGAGTCGGAGCATCGCGTGAACGAGTTCGGGCTCGTCGTACATCGCGTAGAAGATCTCGCCGCCCCAAAGAAGCTCGCAGATATCGAGCGGCCCCTGCAGGTCGGGGTGATAGACGCTTACGTACTTCTTGATCTTCGGATATTTCTCAAACACCTCGGCGCAAAGCTCGCCGAATTCAAAGACCTGCTTACCAAAGCCGCTCATAAGATCGGGCATTCCCGCCTCGACCTTTGCGCGAATAATCTCGGTGTCGTTGAACGCGCGGGTGGTCGGCAGAGTGTTCATTTCTCTCGGCATAACGAATATTTCTGCGCCGAAAAGCGAGCTGAGGATGCCCGTACCGTAATTTGCGCGAACGCAAAGATTGCCCTTTTTCTTCCCCAAAGCATCCGAAACACCCTCGAGCTGCTGGCGAAGCATATTGTCGTAGCTTTCGAGAGCATCGTTGATGTTGTCCATTCTCGGAATTTCGACCGACGGCAACGAGCATTTTTTGCGCTCGGGCACAAAAATATCTCCGTCGAAGCGATCAAATAAGAAATCGCGCCATTGATTTACGTAATCATCTTCGGTTGCGGGATCGATGCGATTTTCGATATCATCAAGAAGCGCGAGGGTTTCGCGGCTGAGCTTGATATTCATATTTATTTCTTCCCTTCTCTCTTGTATTCAAAAAGCTTTTTCGGATATATCTGTCCCACCTCACCGTCGGACGCTCTGACGGCAACGTAAAATTCGTCGCCTGCGATAGAAATATTCTTGAGTCCGCCGAGGCTCATATAATATTTACGGCTCCAGCCGAAGCCTCTGAAAAAGCACAAACGGAATCTGCAGTTATCAAAGTAGAAGTACGTCACCCGTCTGTAACGGGTCATTTTCTTGCTTCTGCTAAGACCGCCGAGGTGCGGCTCGACGATGCTCTCGTCCGCTATGTGGCTTAAAAAGTCGCTATCGACCGTAAAGCCACCGCGACGGAGCGACGCCATGTTGCTTTTATGCTCCCTGATCTTCCTTGAGAGCACGACCGCGTGGTAAACTGCGCCGAGCGATATCACAAGCCCGATCCACAGCGTTTTTGACAGTATTCCAACGACGACGGCGTACATCAAAAACGAAGCGATCCTGTATTTGTTCCCCTCGGTAGTCTTCTTGTGGCGCAGTATCTCCGCCTCAAGCAGATCGCTCAGGACGTTGCCGTCAGTGAGAATTTCCCTGGCTTGCATTAATTTCGCCCCTCAAGCATCCACTTGATCGCCTTTTTGACCCATTTATCCCAGAAAGCCCAATTGTGAACTCCGGGGCCCTCGTCGTAGGTGTAATCAAAATCGGTCTTCTGCATAAAGTCGCGGAAGGTGATATTGTTCGCGTAAAGTCCGTCCTCCGTGCCGCAGCAGGAGAAGATTCTCGGCTTTTCTGCGTCCTTTGGGAAGTTTTCCGCAAGCCACATAATATCGGCTTCGCAATTCTTGACGTTTTCCTTGAAATCGTCGCCCCAGACCATTCTCGCCTCGTGCGTCCACGCGCAGACCTGAACTCTTGCAACGATATCGACAACACCCGAAAGGCTTGCCGCCGCGGAGTATTGTTCGGGACGCATCAGCGCGGTATGAAGCGCGCCGTAGCCGCCCATTGAAAGACCGCAGATGAAATTATCCTCGCGGCGCTCGCTGAATCGGAAGGTCTTGCGGACAAATTTCACAAGCTCGTCCGAAACGTAATCAAAATACCGCTTGCCGTACGCCATATTGGTGTAATAGCTGTTTTCTCCGTCGGGGCAGACAACGGCTATTCCGTAATCGTTCGCATAACGCTCGATGCTCGTCTTTCGGCACCAGCAGGAATGGTCGCCGTGCATCCCGTGAAGAAGCCAGAGCACGGGGATCTTCTCCTGATCGCAATCCTCGGGAATGATGACGTTTATCGACGTATCGTGATTAAGACATTTTGATCTGAACGTGACGTGAAAAAGTGCCATTGGAAGCCTCCGCATTTTTTATTTAATTATAGCACAATAGCAATATAAATGTCAATAGAGAGCAATATCGCGCATTGACATTTCTCGAGAAAATATGGTATAATATATTTATTAACCGAAAGGAGCTTCCTATGTCCGACTATAAGAAATACGAAAAAGGCTTTATAAATTACGCGCACCGCGGCGCGTCCGAATATCTGCCCGAGAATACCATGCTCTCCTTCTATACGGGTGTTTATATGAAGGCAAACGGCATCGAGACCGACGTTCGCCGAACAAAGGACGGTGTTCTCGTCCTCTTCCACGATAACACCCTCGAGCGCGTGACGGGCGACCCCCGAAGCGTTGAGGAATGCACGCTCGCAGAGCTTATGGAGCTTGACGTCCGAAAGGACGGCTACACCGACAAGATCGTCGTTTTTGAGGATTTTCTCCAAAAATTCGCCTTCCGCGATATTCTTTTCGCCATTGAGCTCAAGGGCGAGGGCGTTGAAAAGGACACCGCAGACCTTCTGCGCAAGTACGGACTTGAGAAAAAGGCAATTATCACGTCCTTCAGTCTCGAATACCTCAAAAACTTTATCGCCTACGCGCCCGAATTCGAATTCGGACTTCTGACCAAGGAGGTCACCCCCGAGCTTGAAGCCGAGCTTCTCGCGCTCGGAGCGACCGAGATCTGCCCCCGCGCGACTCTTATGACCGCAGAGGACGTTGAAAGATGGCACAAGATGGGCTTCCGTGTCCGCGCATGGGGCGTCAAGGACGAGGAAATTATGAGATTCGCCTACGACGCCGGCGTCGACGGTATGACCTGTAATTTCCCCGATAAGCTTGAGGCTTACAGGAACTGAAAGCAATGAAAAAAGCTGCATTTTTCTCTCTTCTGCTCGCTTTGACCTTTCTTTTGACATCGTGTATGTTTTACATACCGTCACCTTACAAAAGCAGTCACAGCGAAGAAGAGATAGAATTAATCGAAATATGCTACTATAAAGCCGAATACTCTATGGTCGACTTATCCGCCGCTCCGGTTGCAGTGATCGAAAAAGGACTGCACGGTGAAATCATTGACGGGTTGAAAGATATTGGTTTTAAGCAATTTGTATTGCTGTTTCCTGCCGCAATCGATCCCGACATCAACATAAACGGCTATGCGGTCAGAATAACGTATTCCGACGGAAGCGCCGAAATAATTGCGCCAAACCTGCAGATCTCATATCAGGACGGCAAACGAACCGACGTAGATTTCAAAAGCTGCGACCGAGATAAATGGAATGAATTTATCAACAAATACGTTGAAATGCAAATGGTGACTGAAGAAACAGTATAAATATCAATCAAAAGTGTGTTAAAATTTGCGTTTCAAATTTCCATATTTTTACTCCCATTGAAAGGTTGATTTGTATATTATATTACTTTTCAATGACGATGCAAAAATCCGCCCGAAAATCGGGCGGATTTCGTATTTTGGGTCACTTCACTTCAGCGCCAAAAGGGAAGAGTCCGAGCAGCATAAGCTTAAAGCCCTGGATGCCAAAGGGTATTCCAACGATCGTTGCACAACAGACGACGCTTGCTACAAAATAGTAAACGGCAATCTCCCAGCCCGCCACGATCGCCCATACGATATTAGCGATCGGATGCTTATCAAAGTGCGTAACCACGCTCTTTCCAAAGGGTGCAAAGGTGAGCTTTGCGGCTTTGAAGCACTGCTTGCCAAGCGGGATTCCGATAATGGTGACCGAGAGCAGCACGCCCGCAAAAAACCAATAAAATGCAGAAATAATACCTCCGCAGAGGATCCAAATCAGATTACCGAGACAAGACATTGCATAAACCTTCCCTTCAATTTTCAAGCATCGAAAGAATTTTATCCTTCTTGCAATATCCCACGTATTTCGCCGCTTCCTGTCCGTTTTTGAAGACGATGAGCGCGGGGATTGCGTTGATCGAGAAAGCGTTTGCAAGCTCGCCTTGCTCGTCGACGTTGATCTTACCGATCTTGACCTTTCCGTCAAGCTCTGCGGCAACCGCTTCAAGCTCGGGCGCGAGCATCTTGCAGGGGCCGCACCAATCGGCGTAGAAATCAACGATTACGGGAATTTCCGACTTCAGAACCTCTTCGTCGAAATTTTCAAGTGTGATCTTAACTTCCATTATTATGACCTTTCTTGCCAAATATCAAGGCATAACCTCGATGTTGACATTGTTGTAGGATGTAAATGTTACGGTATCTCTATAGATCTCATCGCATCCATCGGAATCGAACGCAGCGGCAAAGTAAACGCTGAAGGAAAGAGGCAGTCCGTCGGGGGACAGGACTATCTCAACAGATCTTGCACTCACGTGCGCCTTGCTCACGGGATTGATGATAAACTGCACACCGGCGAGATCGTACTCCGACGAAGCCATACGCCAGACGAGCATTTTGTCATCGACGTCAAGGATGATCTTTACTCCGTTATCTGCTTTTTCGATTGCCGAAACACCCTTGATATGCTCAAGTGAGAAGAAATCGGGGCGTATCTCTCTGAAGACATTAACAAGAGCGGTAACGTCGTAATAATATTCCACAGGACCGTCGATCCCGTTTCCGGTGTCACTGTAAAAGCGCTTGAAATCGCCGTACTGCTTAAAGGTATCGCCGGCAGCATTCGTTCTGCTGTAGCTGTATCCGCGCAAAGGATCATATGCTCCTCTGTGCTCGGAGACGCCTACGACAGCCTCCGTATTATGCGGAGGATGCATATTCACGGTAAGCTCACACTTACGCTCATATTCAAAGGCAAGATTGCCCGTGGACATCAGCTTCAAGATATTGAATGTGTTGCTGACCGTCGAGAATTCGTAAAAATCCTCGAATTGCAGGCTGACCTCAGAGGTACATACGCTATCGACCGAGCTGTTCGAATTGATATCGGTGTACTCGGAGGTGGTAAGTGCCGTGATCTTCACCTCTGTATCTCCGACCGACAGAGCCATTCTTATCTCTGCGGAAGTATTGACGGCGTTGCCCTCGCTGTCTATAACGGCGGTGAAACCGAGCCTTATAACCTCAATTTCCTCGCCGAGCGGCATACCGAATGCCTCGAATATCGCGCTCTCTCCGGCATCGGAATACTGAAGAACGATCTCGCGGAAACCGTCTTTCTCGGTTATGCTTCCGCTCTTGAAATATTCGGGTTCTCTGAGACCGAGCATACCGCTGTCCGCACTGAGAAGCATCGAAAGATACTCCTCCTCTGTCGCCTTGAGAATGGCGATCGCGCCAAACGAGCGATTGACGGGTTTGATGGAATCGTCATAATAGGTAATACCGACCCCATCGTACATCATCTCGATCAGGCTGTCGGCGGTAAGATGCCCGTGTTCATTAAAAGCCTCTGTGAGTTGGCTGAAGCTGTAGCTCTCTCCGCTCTTTTTCATTACGCTACGGAGAGAACTGATGACATTACCGTCATATGAGCTTGTGGTCTCGGTGGTTTGAACGAATGATTCGTAATCCTTTGAAAGGCGTTCCGCTTGATCAAGAAGCTCGAGTGCTTCAGGAAGAGCGTCCGGCTTTTCGGTCACATCCGAAGTTTTACCGTAAGGCTCGGAATCATCCGAATTACCCACGGTGCATGAGACCATAGCGACCATAAAGGCAAATATCAAAAAGAATAATAGAATTTTTTTGTTTGTCATTTCGGATGATTCCTTTCCTGTATTTTGTTTTTATCCTTTCGGCTTGTAATAGAGCATACAGTGGCAGAAGCCCTCGAATTCAGGATCCTCCATCTGCTCGCGGAACTCGCGGCAGATACATTTGGTATCCTCACTCTGCTCACGGCGGCAGGGGCAGTAGCCGCCCCTCTGTTTAAGTCCCTCGCGGACGATCTTTACCATCTCCGCATCGGGATTAAGCTGAATCTTTGCGGGCATTACTTCTTGAATCTCTTGCCGGTCTCGTTGAGGTAGGTGCACATAGCGAGAGTCCAGTCGGTCTGGATGATATCGTAACCGCGGTCAGCAAGCCAGCCCCATCCGTAATCGGGAGAGACGGTGAAGGAGGAATCATCAGAGTGACCTGCCGCAAGCTGTGCCTTGTAGTTATAAATGATAGCGTTCGCCCAAACGAGCTTGTTATCAGCGTGGAGCTTGTCGATAAATGCGGTAGAGCCAACGCCCTCGTTTTCATCGGTGAATACGACCTCACAACCAACGTAGTTGATATTGCGGCGCATCATTTCCTCGTGGATGCCCTCGTCCTTCTTTACGATCGGGAGGTAGTAAACCTCGGGAGCGTATTCCTCAACGATATCGAGGATCTCGGTCTTGGGGGAGGACTTAACGACGATCTGATCGAGCATTCCGTGCGCGCGGATAGCGTCGGAGATCTCCTTGGGATGCTCCCAGAACTTGTCGACGTTTATGTAGCATCTGTCCTTGAAGGTGTCGAGAACCTCGTCAAAGGTGCAAAGACCGAACTGGGTGTAGTCGCGGTCGTAGTTAACGTAGCGGAGCTTGCGGATCTCCTCGTCGGTAAGTTGGGGAAGGGATACCTTACCCTCGGTGCCGAGGTAGTTGAGATGGCGATACTCCATCTTGGGGTGGAGGATCCAGAGAGTGCCGTCAGCGGACTTGTTGAGGTCGACCTCGATCATATCCGCGCCGTGGCGAACTGCGATCTCGTATGCAGCCATAGTGTTGCAGGGGATGTTACCTCCGCACTCGCCGCGGTGTGCGGCAACGATAATGCGCTCGGAAGCGTCTTTCATAAGATTGAATGCCATTTTTTATTTCTCCTTTTGTTAGGATTTTTGTTCTGCCTATATTTTATCACAAAATCCTCCGCTTGTCACCACTTTTTTGAAAAAAATTTAATTATTCGTTGACTTTAAATTGCAAATGTGATAAAATATCGGTATCAATTCAAGAAGGAAGTTTATTATGAACAAAACTATCAGAAAGCTTTTGATCCTGCTTTCGGTTATCTGCATCCTCTCCCTCCTCGCCTATGGCTGTGCGGAGGATCTTCCCGCAGAAACCACGGCTTCCCCCGATACCACAGAGCAGATCGTCACCGAAGCTCCCGAAACCGAAGCTCCCGCACCCAAATTATACGATTTCGTAATCGGCGGTAACGCGCTATTTAAAATCGTCTACCCCGCAGATCTTCCCGCGGATTCCGCCGAGGTAAAAGCTGCTCTCAATATCAGAAAGGGGCTCGAACGCTTCATGACATCCCCCGCTGAGGTCGGAGACGACTTCATCAAGGACGGCGAGAGCTACAACAGCGAAAGCCTTGAAATACTCATCGGTCAGACCGCTTATCCCGAAACCGCCGAGGCGGCAGGGGATATCGGATACGGCGACTACGGAATCATCGCCGTTGGCAATAAGATAGTCATTCTTTCCTACGCCGACGAGGGTTACACGAACGCCGTCAACCGCTTCGTGTCGCTCCTTTACAGCGCGGTTGCCGAAAACGCGGACGGTACGAGCAATATCACCGTCAGCTCGGAGCACCTGAACAGCGTTTTCACCTTCGAGAAGCTGGCATCTGCCGTTCCCGTATACGACGGCGGCTCCGAATTTACCGCACTTGATATGAGCGAAGGATGCTTCGGTATCATAATCAAGGATACGACACCCGAGGAATACAAGAATTATCTTACCGCTCTTACCGAGGAAGGTTACAAGACCCACGCGACAAACGATATCGCGGGTTCGCTGTTCGCCACCGTTTACACCGAGGAATTCACGGTAAATGCGGGCTACTACAACAATCTCGGCGAGGCTCGCATCATCATAGAGCCCTACGAGGACGATACCCTCGCACCGCTGAAATCCGATGCCGCACCCATCACAACGTCACAGATCACCATGCTCGGCGTTGACGGAATATATAACGGCAGTTATCAGAATAACGGAATGAGCTTAATCTACCGTCTCTCGGACGGCAGCTTCATCGTCATCGACGGCGGCCACGCCGAAAACTCCGCCATCTACGCCGCGCAGATCGTCAAGGAGCTCCGCGAACAGTCAAAGGATTACGCCAAGACCGACAAGGATATCCGCATCGCCTGCTGGATCATAACTCATCCTCATACCGACCACCACGGAATGTTCCTCAAGGAATACAAGAAGTTTACCTCCTTTACCTTTGACAGCATTATGTGCAGCTTCTGGACCGAGGAAGACTTTATGGAGTCTAAAAACGCAAGCGCGAGCTTTGCCTCGGGCACCTGGAAAGGATACCTCAAATCCCGCGACATAGCGGCGGAGATCGGCGCCGACTTCATCAATCCCCACGTCGGTCAGGTATTCTGGTACGGCGACACAGCATTTGAGATCCTCTACACCATCGAAAGCTATCTGCCGAACGTCGCTACCGGCTTCAACACCTGCTCGCTCGTCATCCGCACGACTACGACCGATGCTTCGGGCAAGTCGACCACGGTAATGGTCACCGGCGACGCAACCGCACACGCATTTGAGATCTGCAACAAAATGTACGGCAAGTCAATGGCATCCGACGTCGTTCAGGTCGCGCATCACGGCGCGGGAACCGGCGGCGCCGACACACATACCTCCACAGCCTATGCCAATATGAGGCCCTACGTTATCCTTTGGCCGGCGGGCACTCACAATTACGCCGACAAAGCAAAAAAGGCATACAATCAGGTACTTACGAGCCATAGAAATCCCAACTACGAGGAGCTCTACATTTCGGGCTGGCAGGGCAACGCGGTAACACTTCCGCTTCCCTACACTCTCGGCACCGCAATACTTAACGAGGTTCTTGAGCCCTGAGGCACCCTGCTCTCGCAGTGACATTTCGCCTGCGGCGAAGTTAAGGAAGAAATTTGCTGCGGGCAAATTTCAATAAAAATAAAAAAGTTCTTCTTCAGCACCCCGAAGAAGAACTTTTTTATTGACCTTTTTTCATTTTTGTGGTAAAATAAATATGTGTATGCTTTTATTCAAGGAGAATAAGATGAAAAGCAATATAAAGATTATTCTGATATTCTTGTCGCTGATGCTGACCTTGTCATGCTATTTGATGAGCTGTGGCGGCGAGGCCGAAACAACAGCGCCCGAGGTCATCGAAACGGTTCCCGAAACCACACCCGAGACTGAAGCCCCCGCACCGAGCGAGTACAATATCGTCTCGGGCAAGGAAGGACTTTTCTCGATAGTCCGTCCCGAGGAGTTTGATTCGACTCATATCGCGGTCACCACAGCGGTCGAGATCAGAAAGTTCATCAAGGAGCGCACCGACGTCTCCCTCAAGCTCGGCGACGACTGGATCGCAGCGGGCGCGGAGCATAATGCGGAAACCTTCGAGATCCTCGTCGGTCCGACCACTCACCCCGAAAGCCACGAGGTAATGGCTTCGATCGGCTACGGCGACTACGCCATCCGCGCGGTCGGAAACAAGATCGTCGTATTCTCCTATACCGACGTCGGATATGCGGAAGCGCTGGCAAAGTTCACTTCTCTGCTCCGCGGCAGTATCACTGACGAGGGCGGTCAGAAATCGCTCACGCTCGAAGCCGAAAAGCTCAATATCGTCGGCACCGTCGAGAAAATGACTGCTTCTCTCCCTCTCTACGCGGGCGGAAAGATCATCACCGTTTCAAACGCGGGTGACGGATGCTACTGCATCGTCATCGGCGAAACTGCCGAGAGCGAATACAAGTCCTACCTTACCGCGCTTGCGGACGGCGGCTACAAAACTCATTGTTCAAATGAACTCGCGGGAAATCTTTTCTCCACTCTTTACACCGACAAATACACGGTCAACGCGGGATTTTATAAGAACGAGGAAGAGGTGCGTATCGTCATCGAGCCCTTCAGCGAAAACACTCTGCCTCTCGCGAAAACCGACGTTAAAGCTGTAACCACGCCCCTGCTTACGATGATCGGTCTTGACAACCTCATCGGCGCGGAGTATCAGAACAACGGCCTCTGCCTCATCTACCGCCTCGCGGACGGAAGCTTCGTCATCGTCGACGGCGGTCATTCGGAGGACGCGACTGTATCGGCGACCGACATTATAAACACCCTGCGCGAGCAGTCGAAGAACTACGCGAAATCCGACGCAGATATCCGCATCGCCGCGTGGATAATCACTCACCCGCACAGCGACCACTTCGGCACGTTCGTCAAGGCATATACTCAGTTTACCAAGTTCAAGGTCGAGCGCGTATTCGCTAACTTCTGGGACGAGGCAACCTTTGAATCCTTCAAGGCCGCGAAGGACACGTTCGCTCCCGGCAAATACACCACCTATTCGCAAACGCCCACGATTGCCGAAAAGCTCGGTGCGGAATACATAGTTCCCCACGTCGGTCAGGTCTGGTGGATCGGCGGAACGAGGTTTGAATTCCTTTACACGCTCGAATCCTTCCTTCCCCGCACTACCCCGACCTTCAATACCTCGTCCCTCATTTTCCGAACCGTAACCACCGACGCCGCGGGTAAGGATTACACCGTTATGGTCACGGGCGACGCGACGGGCTACACGATGCAGATCATAGCCGACACCTTCGGCAAGGCACTCAAATCCGACGTCGTTCAGCTCGCGCACCACGGCTCGATAACAAGCGGTAACAGCGGCGGTACACAGAAGGCATACGAGCTTATGAGTCCCTCCGTCCTCTTCTGGCCTGTCGGAGATAAGCATTTCTCGACGGTCAAGACCTACACCTACAACGACGTTCTCTACGACTCAAGAAACCCCAACTTCGCCGAGCTCTACGTTGCGGGCTGGCAGGGCAACAGCGTAACGATCTCGCTCCCCTACACACTCGGAACGGCGGAGAAAAAGGTCGTTCTTGAACCTTGATCAAAAATCCATTTTCAGAAAGGAAAAATAATATGAAATTCAATCTGAAGCTTCTTGCGCTCCTCTTTGCGCTTGTGCTTACCCTCTCCGTCTTCGTGGGATGCACTCCCGACGAAAACGCGGACGAAACGACCGCCGCGGTCATTGACGGAATCGAAGCACCCGAAACCGAGTCCGTTCCCTCTGCACCGACAACTTACACTCTCGTCTCGGGCGGAGTTGCAAACGTAAAGATCGTCCGTCCCTCGAACCTCAAGACCGACGATATGCCCGTCAAGACTGCTATCGAGATCAGAAAGATCATAAACAACGTCACGGGCGTTTCCCCCGAGCTCGGCGACGACTGGATAAAGGACGGCGCAAGCCACGATAGCTCGACCCTCGAGATCCTTTTCGGCAACACCAATTATCCCGAAACCGCTGAGGCTACAAAGGATCTCACCTACGGTGAATACACCGTCAAGGCGGTCGGCAACAAAATCGTAGTCTTCTCCTACACCGATATGGGCTACACCAAGGCGATGAACGATCTTATCGCAATTATCCGCAAGTCGGTTACCGACGAGGCTGACGGCACCAAGACACTTGCCATCCCCGCAGAGGAGCTCGATTTCGTCAAGCAGAACGATGCTATGACGGCAAGCTTGCCCACATACGAGGGCGGTAAGTTCTCCTCCGTCACCGATATGGGCGACGGCACTTACGGCGTTATCATCAAGGACACGACCCCCGATGAATACAGCACTTACCTTAAAAAGCTTGCGGATATCGGCTATCAGACGTATTCCACAAACGAAATAGTCGGCAGCCAGTTTGCCGTTCTCTACACCGAAAAATACACCGTTAACGCAGGCTACTACAACAGCCTCAAGGAAGTACGAGTTATCATCGAGCCCTTCGCGGAGAAAACTCTCCCCACCAAGAAGAGCGATGCCGCGCCCGTAACCACCTCGCAGATATCTATGATCGGCGTCGAGGGCATTTACAGCGGCGAATATCAGCAGAACGGTATGTGCATCATCTACCGCCTCTCGGACGGAAGCTTCGTCATCGTTGACGGCGGACACCACGGAAATTCCGGCATCTACGCTAACAATATAATCAAAGCACTCCGCGAGCAGTCGAAGGACTACGCCAAGACCGACAAAGACATCACCATCGCGGCTTGGATCATCTCGCACCCCCACACCGACCACTTCGGCACGCTGATGAACGAGTACAGACAGTTCACGAAATTCAATTTCGAGCGCATTATGTGCAACTTCTGGCCCGAAGCGGCATTCAATACCGCGCAGAATACTACCTCGAGCTTCGCAACCGGCAAATATGTCAATTATAACAAGACCGTAAGCGTTGCGCGCGAAATCGGCGTTGACTACGTCGTTCCCCACATCGGACAGGTCTGGTGGTTCGGCGACACCGCGTTCGAGATCCTCTACACCCTCGACGCTTACCTTCCCACAGTTGCAAACGCATTCAACACCTCCTCGATCGTCTTCCGCTCGATAACTACCGATGCGTCGGGCAAATCGACCACCGCGATCATCACGGGCGACGCAACAGGCCACGCTTTCAACATCTGCAACAATTTGTATAAGACCGAGCTCAAGTGCGACATCCTTCAGGTAGCGCACCACGGCGGCGGCACAGGCGGCTCGAACAGCGGAACACAGTCCGCATACTCGCTGATGAAGCCCTCGGTAATCCTCTGGCCCGTCGGAGCAAACTATTTCCCCACCGTTAAAGCCAACACATACAACCACGTCCTCCTCGAGGGCAAGAACCCCAACTACGCCGAGCTCTACGTAGCCGGCTGGCAGGGCAATACGGTAACGCTCCCGCTGCCCTATACGCTTGGCACGGCGATCACCAATAATATCGTTGAGCCGTAATTACAGCGAACAACAACATCAATCATCAAAAATCGGAGGTAAATATGAAAAGGCTGTTTTTATTATTTTTGTGTATATTCACCGTCTTATCTTGCATTTCTTGCAACGACAGCACCGCGGATGAAACCGCGGAGCATACCGATGAGCCAACACGCCATGAAACTCCCGAAACTACTCAGTTTATCCCCGACACCGCACAACAAACAGATAACGAACCTATCGACGTTGCTCAGTTTATCCTCGATTGGGAAAAATCAATAGAGAATTATCTCGATCAAAAAAGGAAGGAGTACCCCGACAAACTGTTTTTTAACGAACCGGATGACGAGCCATTTGTCGTCTGCTATTACACATTGAAAGAGAAAAATATCGCAGATTCCCTCATAGCAAAACACAATATGAAAAATCTCTTCCCTCATGCTGTTATCAATCCGCTGAGCTCCATCAAAATGATAATGCTCAAGTTTGCTATGGAGGATTTTACGCAAGGACTCTACGATAAAATGGAAGAGATCAAAAACGCAGATCCTTTGATTGAAACGCTGAGCGTAGGCGTAGAGGGCGGCTTTAACCTCGCTTATATCCCGAATATCGAATATCATTGCAAGGATGCCGCGACAATAGAATACACCGCGCTCTCGCCCATCCTCGTTTCCCAGGACAGCACAGATCTTATATTCAGATCAAAGGAAGAATACGATCGGTATATTGACCGGATGAAGAGCAGTTATAACACCGATTATCACTTGGAATTGCTTGAAAAACAAAGAGATCTCTATGACAACGCCTTCTTTGCCGAGAATGCACTGATCGTCACAAGGATAATCACACGCGGCTCAGGATCAATAAAACTGAGCGTCAATAACGTATATACCTCGGGAGATAAGGCTTACGTTGTTGTAAAAACAGTAGAGCCCGGAGGCGGCGGAACTGCAGATATGAAATACCAAAGTTTTTCAATAAGCGTCAAACAGAGCGACATCGCAAACGTCAAAGAGCTGATAACACTTGATTAACTAACAAAAAACTCGGGATTTGAAGAAGACCAATCTTCTTCAAATCCCGAGATATTTGTTTTTAATCGTAAAAATCCGCGCCAAAGCGCGGATTTTTTCTGATCAATACTCTTTCCGTCCATCAAACGCACAAGCAAGCGTATGCGCATCCGCAAACTCCAGCTCGCCGCCGACGGGGATACCGTTCGCGATCCTCGTCACCTTGATTCCCGCGGGCTTGAGAAGGCGCGAGATATACATCGCGGTCGCCTCGCCCTCGGTGGTCGGGTTGGTGGCTATGATGACCTCGCGGACATCCTCGCTTGCAACGCGCTCGATAAGCTCGCGGAGCTTGATATCGTCGGGCGTGATGTTCTGCATCGGCGAGAGCATTCCGTGAAGCACGTGATAAACGCCGCTGTACTCGCGCACCTTCTCGATCGCCATAAGCGAACGCGTGTCGGCAACCACGCAAACGGTGGTGCGGTCGCGCGAAAGGTCGGAGCAGATCGGGCAGACCTCGAGGTCGGTCAGATTCTGACAGACGGGACAGCAATGGATATTGCGCTTGGCTTCAAGTATCGCCTCGGCAAATCTCTCCGCCTCCGCCTCGGTCATATCAACGACCGAAAAGGCAAGACGCATCGCCGTGCGCTTGCCGACACCGCCGAGCTTGCCGAACTGTTCGGCAAGAAGCTCGAGCGACTTTATACTTTCGGACATGATCAGAACGCTCCGTCGGGAATGCCGAATTTAGCGGCAAGTGCCGACATCTCTGCTGCGGATGCATCCTGAACTCTCTGAATACCCTCGTTGACAGCCGCAACGATGATATCCTCGAGAGTCTCGGGATCGTCGGGATCGATGATTTCGGGCTCGATCTTGATCTCGGTTACGCGGAGGGTGCCGTCGATCTTGAGATTGACCGCGCCGCCGCCTGCAGCAACGTCGTATTCGCGGGATTCGAGGTCAGCCGCGAGAGCCTCTCTCTCCTCCTGGAACTTCTGTACCTGGCGCATCATAGCGTCCATATTCTGGGGTCCGCCCCCTACTCCCTTGGGAAGTCTGACTTTCATTGTATATTTACCTTCCTTAATAAATAATATGTCTTAATCGTTATTGCCTCCGGCAAGCTCATTGAGCTCGTCGGCAAGTATTTTTGCATCGCTCGGAGCCTCGCCCTTCTTGACGAGCTCAAAGATGATGCTCTTTTCCTCAATCGGTCTGTCGAGCGCGGATGACGCCGCCATACAGAACGCGCGGAATTTATCGGGCAGGGATAGCATAGTCTTGGTCAGCGACTGCGAATAGCAGATGATTATTCTGCCCTCCTCGTCGAGGTATGCGTTTTCGGTCTGAAGAAGTGCCGAGATCATCGGTGCGGTCGATTCATAGGCTTCGAGAATCTCCGCCCATTGACGGATCGGTCGCAGCGTGCGCGACTTTGTCGCGGGCGCGGGCGCGGGTGTCGGTGCGGGAGCCGGCTTCGGCTCTTCACGCTTCACGGGCGCAGGAGCGGGCGCGGGCGTCGGCTTCGGAGCGGGCTTCTTCGGTTCGCTCTTTCTGACAGGCGCGGCATCCGCGGGAACGTAGGGAACGAAATCATCGTCCGCGGGGGGAATGTCGTATTCGTCAAATGGAGGCGGCTCGCCGAAATCGTCGAATGCGGGCGTGTCGTTCTGCGGCGCGGGGGTCGGTGCGGGTGTCGGCGCGGGCGCGGGCGCGGCGGGAATTCCCATCGCGATCTTCGCCTCGAGTGCCGCAATTCTCGCAAGAAGTGCCTCGGGGGTTGCTCCGAGCTTTTCATCCGAAAGACGGACGAGCGCGAGCTCTGCAACCGTTCTTCTCGATGCGCCGGGGCGCTGCATAGCGGAATACGCGTCGTCAAGCAGACGGCAATGATATGAAAGCATCTCGCGGGTAAACGCCGCCGAATCTGCGGCAAGGCGCTCGCTTTCGCTGTCGGTAAGGTCAAGATATTTAGACGCAGACGCGCGAGCAGTCTTCATAACGAGCATATCGCGGTAATACTCGATAAGCTCCTGCCAGAAAACACCGAGGTCGGATGCCGAGGCATCTATCTCCGCGATGATCTCAAAGAGGCGGGCGCAGTTCTTCTGCGTAATGGCGCGGACGGTCTCGCTCATCGCCTCGCGTCCGCGAACACCGATGGTCTCGCTGACGGTTGCGGCGGTAACCTCGCGTCCCGCGGCGGCGCAAAGCTCGAAAAGGCTGATCGCGTCGCGCATTCCTCCCGTCGCAAGTCGCGCAAGCATCAGCGCGGCATCGTCGGTGAGGGTGATATTTTCTTCTTCAGCTATATATTTAAGTCTCGAAACGAGAACTGGTGTGGCGATTCTTCTGAAATCAAATCGCTGACAGCGCGAGATAACGGTCGCGGGGAGCTTCTGCATCTCGGTAGTTGCCAGGATGAAAACAACGTGCTCGGGCGGCTCTTCAAGAGTTTTGAGGAGCGCATTGAACGCCGAGGTCGTGAGCATGTGAACCTCGTCGATGATGTAAACTCTCTTTTTGACGTTCGAGGGGCTGTAAACGACCTCGTCGAGGATATTTCGGATATCGTCGACCTTGTTGTTCGACGCCGCGTCCATCTCGAGAACGTCTGTCGTCGTACCGTCGAGGATGGCACGGCAGGATGCGCACTCACCGCAAGGGTTGCCGTTTCGCGGACTTTCGCAGTTCACCGCACGCGAAAGTATCTTCGCGCAGGTCGTCTTACCCGTTCCGCGCGAACCGCAGAAAAGATAGGCATGGCAAAAAAGACCGCGCTCGGTCTCGTATTTGAGAATATCGGTAATATGCTCCTGACCGCAGACGGAATCGAAGTCCACCGGTCGCCATTTTCTATATAGAGCTTGATGCATACGCTTATCCTTTCATAAGTGCAGAGTGCAGAATGCAGAGTGCAGAGTTATGGAAAATTTCCTCACTTCGTTCGGAAATCATTTTATTAAAAATACTTTTCGAGCGCAGCGAGAAAAGTTTCCTTCACTCTTAACTCTGCACTCTTAACTCTTAACTTCTTATTTTGCAGCCGATTTTCAACCTTTGATCGAGCAGAAATTGCGCAAGACGAGGCGCACCGCAGACGATTCCCGAAGGCTATCTTTACGATAGTCGAGGGATGAGTCGAGGAGCAACGAAGTATTGCACAATTTATGCCGATCAAGAAAAAATTGGCTGCAAAATAAGACCATACACCCCTAAATCGAACTTCACTTTTGCGCGTTAGTCCCTTTCTCTGCTCGGGGCAGGCGACCTCGCGGCACATCGAGCTAACCGCTTAATGCTGCTTGGTTCCCCACCTGACATGGTTCACAGCGCACGATTGCGCAAGACCCACCCTTCAACACAGAAAAAGAGTCGCAGACCGCATCGGATCCGCCCTCAAAAGGGGAATGAACCCCCGCTATAGCGGATTTCGGGTACAGGACACCGCTAACTCCCCGGCTGGTATGGCCTTATTTCACAGCCAACGCCGTAAAATAATCAATTTACCTTACTATTATATCAAATTTCATTCAAAAATGCAATAGGTTATAAAGATTTTAACGAAAAGTTTATAAACGAATTCCGACTTTGCTCAAAAATCGCATCAAAATCTATCTCAAAAGGCATCGACAGCACCCCCGAGGGGGTGCTGTCGGTTTTATTTAGTTATCTTTCTTAAAAAGATAGATCACGGCGCGACGGTAGATAGATACCTTTCTCTTATATACGGTCACGCGCAGTCTGTAATAGAGCTTCGACATCGAGGGCATATCGCGGACGGGCGCGCCGTTGCCGAATTCCTCGGCGGCGATCGCCTCAAAGATCCTGATAGCCTCTGCCTCGCGGATGGGATGGCGGTGCGCTTCAAATTCGCTCATTCCCTCCTCGGGTGCGGCGACGCAAAGCTCGCGCTCACATTCGGATGCGATACGGCTTGCAAACTCTGCGCTGAACTCGCCGTCGGCGGGAACGAATCCGCATTCGCGGAGCATACTCATTATCATCTCGCCTACAAGGCGGACGTCCTCGCGCTCGGGAACAGATCCCGTTTCCTCGTCGGCGGTAAAGAGAGATTCAAGACGCTTCTCGCGAATTTCCGCTCTCTTGTTAGCGCGCTTGATGACGATTGCGAAGAATATGATAACGATTGCGGCGAAAGCAAGTACCGAAGCCGCGATGATCGAGATCTTGATGATGAGCTGACGGATCTCCTCGCGTCTCTGCTCCTCGAGCATCTGCTGGATCTCATATTCGGTGAGTCCCTCGTAGGGCTCCTCTTCCTCGGGCTCCTCTGTCGAGTCGCTGGGACGGGTGACGCCTGTGGAAGGACGGGAGGAAACGTACATAGCCTCGTAGTACTCGGGGGTTGCCTCGTACTGTACCCAGCCGATTCCGTCGTACCAAACCTCGACCCAAGCGTGTGCGCTCGAATCGCGGACGGAGGTCTTATAACGGCTTACCGCGTCGTCACCTCTGTGGTTGTAGAAGCCTGTCGCGATATAACCCTCAACGTATCTCGCGGGGATGCCCGCCTCACGGAGAAGGAGAGCGAGGGAGGATGCAAACTGAACACAGTAGCCTTCCTTGGTCTTGGTGAGGAAGGTCTCAACGCCGTCAAGCGTGTTTTCCTCTCCGAGGACCTGAGGATAGAGGGTGTACTTATATCTCTCATCCTTGCAGAGATAGTTGACGATCTCCATAACGAGCTCGTGACGCTGAATGTAAACGTTTCTGTCGGTTACAAGCGAGGTGAGAGTGTAGGTTTCCTTATTCTTGTTGTACTTATAAACCGACTGTTCAGCCGCAAGCGAGAAATCTGCGGGAACGGGCTCCTGATAGTCCTCCTTCACAACAGCTTCGCTGACGATCTGCTTATAGAGGTCGCTGATGATCTTCGAGCCCGATTTCTTCGTATAGGTCTCGTAGACGAAGGGAGTGTACTTGTCAAGAAGCTCGCCCTGACGGCGGAACTGCCACTGCGCGGTCGCGTCCATATACTCAAAGTAGAGAACTGCCTTGATGAGCTTCGGCGCGTAGTATTCGATCACCTCGCCGTATTCGTCGTACTCAAGCGGCACGTCGATCATTTCACGCGCTACCTCGCCGTTGGGCGCGATAGTGTAGATCGCCGTTCCCTTGGGCTGTGCCACGCTGATGACCTTGGTGCCGTCCTCCGCGATCGACAGAACGGTGTATTCAAATACGCTGCCGTCGTGGAGAGTCAGCGAGAATGTTCCGAGACGCTCGTCTTCGGTATTGACCAGAACCTTGTTTTTACCGTTGTTGATCGCAAGACGTGTCTGGTTGAACTCGGTTATGAGGGTGGCGAGGTTGTAGTGGAAGGAATCGCTGCGCATATTGGTTATCATCGAAACGGCAGCATAGCCCTCGGTGCCGTTCTGCGCGGCGCGATAGCTGGTGTAAAGACCGTCGAAGTAGTTTGCGTAGCTTATCTCACTCGCCTCGGACGAGCCGTACTTACGCAGGAAGTTGGTCGCGTTACCCGTCGAGCTGACTCCGCTCGGCGAATATGCGCGGATATGGAATGAGGGCATATAGAGGATGTTATCGTCAAATTCCTCGGTACGCTTCATATTGACCTGCGCGATAGTGTAGCCATACTTGTCAAGACGCTTGATGCTTTCGGTAACGTCGCGGTCGGGCGCAAAGTAGCCGTCGTCGGTCATTACCTTGAAGAAGTTGTAGTAGATAGATTCGGTTGAGTCGTCGTTGATCGCATAGAGCGAGCGGTAACGCTCAAGCAGATCGCTGTTCGGCTTTGCTGTCATCCACAAGCCGTCCTCATAGTCTGTTCCGATCCAACCTCGGAGATAGATATTCGAGGTGTAGTTCGATTCGACGTCCATAAGGATCTCGTGGGTGTAGTAGCGGGGGGTTGCCATTGTGTTGTGGGGCGAGAAATTATTTGCATCGCCCTCAAAAGCGAGAATATCGAGCGCGGGATCGTCGCCCATAAGGTATGCGGTGACGTATTCGCGGTAGTATTCGAGCTTTTCATCAATGGCGGGGATCGTTTCGAAGCTGCCCTTGGTCGCAAGCGCGGGGAGCGCAACGACTATCAGAGCGAGCACGAGCATTCCGGCTCCCGCAAAGCCGCCGATAGCGGCGCGGCGGATGAGAATGTTGTCGTGGAACTTACGAACCTTGGCATAAGCGGCGCGGTCCTCGCGGCGCTCTGCCTTTTTCTGTTCTTTGGCTTCCTTTTTAGCCTTCTTAGCCTCTCGCTTTTCGGCGGGAGTGAGGTGAACCTTTTCCTTTTTCGGCTTCTGATCGGAGTCTGCGAAATATTCGCTGATCTCCTGATCGACCGTGATCCTCTTGCCATTCTTGCGAGCCTTGCGCTCGGCTTTCTTCGCGAGCTTTCTGTCCTTTGCAGATTGCTTGAGCTCTGCCTTTTTCAGAAGTCGCTCGGGAAGCTCGGGGGCGCCGGTCTCACCGAAAATGTTGCCCGTTTCATCGGTCTCATCAGGCTTCGGAGCGGCGATGAAGACGCGATCGTAAACGTACATAACGATAAGCGAGCAGAAGCCCATAATGATGAAAGCGAGTGCCCAGTTTGAACGCGAAAGGTTATATACGAAAAGGAAGATCATAATTCCCGCAGAATATACAGCGGGCAGGACTATACGCGCGCGCTTGATGAAGGTGGGAACGAATACAGCCGCCGTGATAAGCGCGAAGAGCATAACCGCGGTGCGGACGAGCTCGGTGGGCGTTCCCATGGTCTGCGACACGGACACCTGCTTGAGATCCATCGCGTAGAAGCCCATAAATTTCATATGTCCGAGCGCGCCGTTATAGACGGTCAGCGCGGTTTCATAAAGGTACTGTACGGGATTGGGCAGCGTTGATACAACTGCGATTGCGCATATCGCGGGAATGGAGACAAGAGCTCCGTATTTCCACAGTGACATCAGCGCAAAAAGTGTAACGAAGACGGCTGACCACAGCGCAACGTAGCCGAAATCCGCGCCTGCGGCAACGCCCGCGTATTCCTTTACTTCCTTCGAAGCAAGGTACTCGGGAGTCATATCAAAGCCAAAGGCTTCGGTGACGAACATTGTCAAACCTACAACTGCGATAAACAGCACGAATACACGCAGTATCATACCGATTATGACGTGCTTGTTTGACGAATCCGAGCAATCGGGAGGACAGATTATCGGACGCTTTGCGGCGGGCAAGATGGCGGCACGACGCTCGTACTCCTTCTTGAGGCGCTTCAGCTCCTTTTTTTCGAACTTTTTACGTTTCTTTGCCGCCTTTTTTGCGGCTTTTTTCTCTGCGATAGTAACGTCGGTCTTCGCGGAGGTCTGTTCTTTTTTCTTTTCTTCGGTCATAACAATACCTCCTTAAATATTTCCGAGTCCGACGCTGCCGCCGACCTCTTCCTCGCCGTCCTTGAGGGCACTTTCGGAAGAGAGTATCGATTTTTCATCGAGCTTACCGTCGATCAGCTTGATGCCTCTTGCATTGAACTGCTCGCGGCATTGATCAATGAATGCGCGACGAAGCTCGGGATAGAGGTAACGCTCCTCTGCGGAGTAAGCGATGACCTCGGTGATTCTCGGGATCTCGGCAACGTCGTCGATGATGTTGTCGTCGAGTACGGGGAGAACGACCATCACCTTCGCATCCTGAGTGTCGCCCGCGGTTGCGGCGAGACGGGATATCTTTTTATCCGAGGGCACGGTCGGCGCGGACGAGAAGAGTCTGTAAACCACGTCGAAATCGTCCATTGAATGAATATCGTAGCAGAATGCGCCGATCTCGGAGCGGGTATCGTACCACATAAGGGTAACGTCGCGTCCCGCGCGGAGCTCGCGGAGAATTACCGCGATGGTGAGCTCGACTGCGCCGTCCGCGCAATACTCGTTCATATCCTCGTAAGCCTCGTCATTGATAAGGGCGTGGATATCGGGCTTGAGTGCCTCTGCTTCGTTCTTCTTCTTTTTCTTCTTTTCCTTTTTCTGCTTTTTGGGCTCGGTCTCCTCAGCGGGAGCTTCCTCGGCAGCGATCTCCTCAACGGGAGCTTCCTCGGCGGGAGCTTCTGCCTCCTCGGCTTTTTCAACCTCGGGAGTCGCCTCTGCAGCCTCATCCTTTACCTCAAAGGGATTGACGAAGGGCTTGTCGGGCGCGTACTCGGGGAAATGAGCCGACATATCGCAGAAGATATAGGAAATATCGGCAGAGCCGGTGTTATAATCGTTGACGATGAATTCCTCGGATTTAGAGGAAAGCTTCCAATGTATGCTCTTAAGCGAGTCGCCGGGCTGATAGTCGCGGATATCCGAGACCTCGAGCTTGTCGAATGCGTAGGGAGCCTTGACGGTGCGCTGCGCGGAGTCGGATACCGAGAACGCGTCGCCTGCGTCGAGGGTGAGCTTACGGGGAAGAACGTAAACGGTGGTAAAGGTGTTGATCGGCGAGCGCACGCGGAAGATGCGGAAGAAATCGTAAACGTAGAAGGACGTCACACCGATCTCGTAGGTTCCGCGGAAGCGGAATTGCACCGTTCCCTTAACGGTGTAGTTCGACATAGGGGGCATGCCGATGCGCACGCAGCGTTCGGTGGTGCGGACACTGCTGCGGCGGGGGAGCTTGATATAGGCGTCAATGAAGGGATAGGGCAGAAAAGCCTCATTGATAAGTCGGAATTCATACGAAAAGGGCTTGTTTTTCTCGGTAACGGTCGTGTCGGAGAGCATATAGATCTTCAGCGAGTTTCTTGCGATAAGCGCGTAGATCATAGATGCCCAGGGCGCGATCGAAACGAATCCGAAGACGATCGCCGACGCGGGTGCGCGGAGAGCCTGCGTGAAGATCAGGCTGGCGATCCAAATTCCGCACCAGATCCAGAATCGGAAGGTGAAGGATATCGGAAAACGGTCTTTTTCGTGTGTATTCTCAACCTGCTTTGCCTTTTTGTTCTTGACTTTAGACATTTGGGGCAAAGGTGGGGGTGATTATTTTCTCTTTCCCTTGTAGGGAACGGGGGTGGTACGGAGGATCTCGCCGAGGATCTCGTCGGGCGAGGTTCCCTTGAGCTTCGCGTCCTGACGGAGCATAAGTCTGTGTCCGATAGCGGGACGGAAAACTGCCGCGATATCGTCGGGGAGAACGTAATCTCTGCCGCGGACGAACGCGTAAGCCTGTGCAAGACGCATAAGAGCAACGGATGCACGGGGAGATGCGCCGAGTGCGAGAGCGGAGTGGCGGCGGGTAGCGCCGATAAGCATTACTATGTAGCGGTAAATTTCCTCATCAATGGTAATGGTGGAAACGCCTGCGCGGAGCTCGCGGAGCTCGTCACGGGTGATGACGGCGTTGACCTGATCGAGCGGGTTCTTGCCGCGGCGCGCGAGAAGGATGTTGAGCTCTTCCTCGGGAGAGGGATAACCCATACGGATCTTGAGCGCGAAACGGTCGAGCTGTGCCTCGGGAAGCGGATAGGTTCCGACGTAACCCGTGGGGTTCTGGGTAGCGATTACGGTGAAGGGATCGGGAACGGCGTAGGTCGTGCCGTCAACGGTGACCTTGGATTCTTCCATCGCCTCAAGAAGCGCGGACTGAGTCTTCGGGGAGGCTCGGTTGATTTCGTCGGCAAGGAGAAGGTTACACATAACGAGACCCTGACGGAACTCGAATTCCTCGGTACGGCGGTTATAGATATTGAAGCCGGTGATGTCGGATGCCATAATGTCGGGGGTGAACTGTGCGCGCTTGAAGTCAAGACCCGTTACCTTCGCAAGGGTAGCGGCGAGGGTGGTCTTACCCGTTCCGGGAACGTCCTCGATAAGGATGTGGGAGCCCGAGAGCATCGCGGTAAGAAGAAGCACGATCTCGGAGCGCTTGCCGACTATGACCTTTTCGATCTCGGTCATAATAGCCTGCACCTTTGCGTGATTTTCCTTAACGTCGAAGGAGGGAGCGGAGACTTCAGTGTTCATCTCGGTTACTTTTTCAGAGTTCATTTTTGTGTTCCTTTCTCTGTATTGGAATAAAATAGTTTCAAGATACGGCGAAAAGAGTCATTTCCACGCATTTTTTGCGGCAAATGACCTCAAAATATACCTTTTCGAGTCTATTATACCACAAATTTGTGCGAAATGCAATATCTTTTTGAGTTGAGTGCAATATTTTTTAGCAAAATGGCAATACAGATCGCTTTTTGGTTGACAAAAGGGCTTTGAAATGGTATTATTATAATGAAAAGTAAATTCACTTGATAAAATGCGGAGTTTGTACCGCACAAAATATTGAAAAATTTTACGTTCCGACGCGACCGATCGGGTGCATTTTGCGATATATAGGGTGAAAGGAGGTCTTGCCTATGAACGACAGAAAGATAATTGAGCTTTTCTTCGCGCGCGACGAAGAAGCTATAAAGGAAACGGAAAAGAAATACGGCAAGCTCTGCCGCTATATAGCGCAAAATTTCCTATCCTCGCGCGAGGATGCGGAGGAGTGCGTCAACGATACGTGGCTCGCACTCTGGAATTCGATACCGCCCGACGAGCCCGAGCCGCTTTCGGCATACATATCGGCGCGGACGAAAAATATCGCGATCAGCAAGTCGCGGGCAAACAACGCGTGGAAGCGCGGAGGCAACGTGCAGACCGTCAGCGACGAGATACTCTCACTGCTCTCCGACGGTCAGACGCTATCCGAATATTACGAATCGCGTCTTGCGGGCAAGGTGATCAACGATTTTATTGAAAAGCTGAGCAAAAGCGAGCGAAAGGTCTTCGTCCTGCGCTATTGGTACCGCGCGAGCGACAAAAGCATAATGGAGGAAACTGGATTTTCGCAGAGCAAGATCAAATCAATGCTAGCCCGCCTGCGCGCGCGGCTGGCAAAAGAACTCGAAAAGGAGGGGATCATAGTATGAACGGCAATTTCAAGGATTTAAGGCTGATCGAAGCCTTTGACTATATCGACCCGAAATACATCGCCGAGGTCGGCGAGAGCCTTAAACTGCGGTCGGTTGCCGAGCCGCAGAGCGCAACTTATACTAAGCCCTCCCCCTTCAAGTACTGGAAACAGTACGCCGCCCTCGTTGCCTGCGTGCTTCTGCTTTCAATGGCTTTTCCTGTCTTCGGCTATATCGCAGAGGTGATCAATTCCTATGCTTCGTCGGGAACGACAGTGGAAATCACCGAAGCCGAGACCGAGCCGTATGACAGTTACGTTCTGACCGAGAAAGACCTCGCGCAGATCAACGAGGCATACCGAAAAGAAATTGATCTGCCCGCAACTTATAAATTATTCGATTCGGTTGAAAGCGCGATGCGAAAAGAAAAATACCGCAACTATTACTTTGGAAAATACGGCGATACGATCGTTTTGTGGAACTCTGTCAGCATAGACGGACTTTGCTGCTTTGAGCTTGGCGGATATTCGTTTGATTTCTATACGGGAACGATGCTCTTTTTCAATAATGGTGTGCTTTATAAACAATCGGAAATTGAAGAAGCGGATCTTCTCACCTCCGATGAGATAGATTATTTCTATGGGCTGTATGTTGACTATTATGTACCGTTCGCTTACGATCCTCATATTTGTCCCGAATTCACCGAAGGTATCGAGCTCCTTTCGGAGGCTGAAATGCGGAATATAAATAAGGCGTATGACACTTGGAAATTTGACTTGTTATATCCCGGACTTCTCGAGGAATTCAAAAAAGCGGCGGTAAAGAACACTGCGATAAATCCCGAAAAAGAAGCGGAAAAACAAGTGCGCGCAAGTATAGGATGTGATCCTCACAGATTTTTCCGAGAAAAATATCTTGACGAATACCGTTACTACGGCAAATTCGGAAACAAATACGTTCTTTTTGTCACGGACGAAAGAGAATTTTTGACAACGCTGAACATGGCGGGACAGAAATTGCTTTTCACAACGCTTATAAAGGATTTCGTTGTATATGCGGACGGCGAATTTACCGATTTCGCGGAGGCTTACGAGCGCGGAATGCTCACAGCCGATGACGTTGCGCTTGTATATCAAAGGCATCTTGCGTACAATGATTATCTGGATGATCTGAAAATAAAAGCCGACGATTCTCTGCGCGACAAGCTGATTATTCACACTCCTACTTATAAGCCATCTCCCATTGTTCTCCCCGAAGATGAAATACGCAGGGTAGTTTGGGATTATATACAGCTAAAAGAGGTAAAAAATCCTTTGGAAGCTTCATGGAGTGTTCGGTGCTATGCCGCACGCTATTCAACGTATGCCGTTATGGTCGGCGGTCCGTTTATGTATGCACAGATGGTTCGTACCGAAAGTGTTGCGGGATATACCTTCACTTTTTCCGACAGTCAGGTGATGTATATCTATAAAGACGGAGCTTTTTACCGCTTGGAAGAAGCGTACTCGCTCGGAATCGTTGACGAGGAGTTCATAGGCTCTATTATATGGGATCAAACCAAGTCTTGATCGCTCCACTGCCCCTCGGCGTACCGCGCCGAGGGGCAGTTTTTTATTAAAATTTACAAACAAAGATTGATTTTTTTCGTCTTTTATGCTACTATATAAGAAATTATCTTTTCGCGAGGAAATATTTATGAAAAAATCAATCATTCTTCTCTCGCTTCTGCTTGCCGTGCTGATGATCCTCTCATCCTGCGACGGCGGTGAAAGCGACGTTACCACTACCCCGGAGGTAGTCGAAACCACCACTCCCGACGCGCCTCCCGTTGCCATCACCTCAGGTGGCACGACCGAATATAAGCTCATCCGCTCCGAGAAGGCTTCGAGCACCGTAACCGATGCCTTCGTCCGTCTGCGAAACGTTTTCAGCGACAAATACGGCGTAAAGATCGATGTCAGCGACGACTTCATTATGCCGAACAAGGAGGCGCATCCTTACGAGATCGCCGTAGGCACGGTAAACCGCGAGGAATCCGCGCAGGCTCTCGAGGGCGTTGGATACAACGATGCCGTCATCGCCTTCATCGGCAACCGCCTTATGATCACGGGACACAGCGACGAGGCTGTCGTCCGCGCCGTTGATCTCTTTATCGAAAAATACCTCACCGAGGGCGAGCTTACCGTAAACTCCACGCTCCGCGTGGTTGAGGCGGCAGAATACGAAAAGCCCGGCGTTACCGTCGGTGGCGTTCCGCTGACCGATTACGTCATCGTTTACGGCTCAAGCTACAAGGACGCTGCGGCAGAGGTCGCCAACAGACTCGGCGTTCTGACCGGTGCAGTCATTCGCACACAGACCGAAAAGGATGAGCCCGCCGCACACGAAATCGCGATCGGTGCTGCTTCCCGCTTCATCTCGAAGATCTCCACCGAGCGCATCGACGATTTCTATATCACCGACGGCGGTGCGGGCGCGCACCTCTACATCAGCGCAGGTAACAAAACCGCGGTCGAAATGGCTTGCGCGCGTCTTTGCAAGATGATCGCGGACGGCGATAAGACCGAATACGCGATCTCCGATCTCACCCTTCACTACGAGCTCCCCGCATCGCGCGATTACGTAAACGATATCGAATCCCTCCCCCTCCATTGGGAGCTTGCATTCCAGACTCCCGAGTGGATGCTTGATTACGATGAAAAATACGCCGCAAGTATGGATCCCGCGGGCAGACTTATGTCCTGCGCCCACCGCGGCGATATGGTCTACTACCCCGAAAACTCGATCGAGGGCATCATCAGCGCGATCATGATGGGCTGCGATATGGTCGAGATCGACCCGCGTCTCACCAAGGACGGCGTTTTCGTTCTCCTTCACGATGCTACCCTCACCCGCACCACCAACTTTGAGGAAATGGCGGGCAAGAACGGTCTTCCCAAGTCGGCTAACGTATCCGAATGGACCTACGAGCAGCTTATGCAGCTCAACCTCAAGACAGGCACCGGCGGCGCGAGCGCAAAGCTGACGCCCTACAAGATCCCCACCCTCGACGAGGCTTTCAAGGTCTGCGCGAACCGCATCTTCATCCGTCTCGACGTAAAGGGCCCGACCGATGATACTCCCTACTGGGATTTTGAAAAGGACATCTGGCCTCTTATGCAGAAGTATGAGAGCTATTCCAACGTCATCTACACTTGGCACAGCTGGTTTAAGGCAAACAGCTACAGCCTGACCGACACCTATCGCGCGAAGTCGCAGGAGCTTTCGGGCAAGCCCGGCATCGTCTTCATGGGTGACGCCAATACCCTCTCCGCAAACAACAAGGTCATCAAGGGTCACGATTTCAACCCCGGAATCCGCCTTTTCGTCAACTTCGGCGACGTTGATTACAAGGAATATCTTAAAAACAACAAAACGAAGCTCGACTCCTACAAGGGCAAGCTCCGCACCTACACCGACGTTCATAACGGCAACAACGAATCCCACGCGTTCTACGCCGAGCTCTACGAAGCAGGCATCAATTATCAGCTCGTAAACAAGGCACTTTCGCTCTGCCAGTACATAGCCGCAAATTTTGAGGCAACAGAATACACTAAATAAGGAATATGGCAATGAAAAGAATCGCATCTCTCATCCTCGCGCTCATTATGCTTACGGGCGCACTTGCATCCTGCAACACCGTTGAACCCGCAGAAACCACAGCACAAGAGGCGCTCACCACCGCTCCCGCAACCGATGCCGCAACAGAACCCGAAACCGAGCCCGATACAACCGTCAGAATCGGTGAAACACCCCTTTCCGAGTACACCGTCGTTTACGGCGAGGGCTACGAGGCAACCGCCAAAGAGCTTGCGGCAAGACTTGGCGCTATCTGCGGCTCTACTATCGCCGTCAAGAGCGAATCCGAAGCGGCAACCGACTACGAGATCGCAGTCTTCGCCCGCGGCGCATCTGCCGACGGTCTCGGAATGGACGATTTCAAGATCGTTCTGAACGGCACCTCGCTCACCATCGCAGGCGGAAGCACTTACGCTACCGACACAGCTTGCGCAAGACTTGCAAAGCTCTTCACTCCCGACAAGTATAAGTATGAGTATTCCGACGTAGCGATCTCCTACACCCTCCCCGACCGTCAGGAATACATAAACGATTTCTCGAAGCTCGCGCTCCATTGGGAATTCTACCACGAAACTCCCGAATGGATGCTCGATTTCGATGAAAAATACGCGGCATACAATGACGTTGACGGCAGACTTATGTCCTGCCTGCACCGCGGCGAGATGGTCTACTACCCCGAAAACTCGATCGAGGGTCTTATCAGCGCAATAATGCTCGGCGGCGATATGGTCGAGATCGACCCCCGCGTGACCAAGGACGGCGTTTTCGTCCTTCTTCACGACGCAAACCTCCGGAGAACCACCGACGTTGCGGATAAGATGGGTAAAAACGGACTCCCCAACTCCGCAGAGCTTACCGATTGGACCTACGAGCAGCTTATGCAGCTCAATCTTAAGATGGGTCAGGGCGGTGACGGCGCGGCTGTAACTCCCTACAAGATTCCCACTCTCGACGAGGCGATCAAGGTTTGTGCGAACCGCATCTTTATCCGTCTTGACGTAAAGGAAGACGCAAACGGCGTTATCTTCTGGGAATTCGACCGCGACATCTGGCCTCTGCTTGAAAAGTATAAGGCTTACACCACCGTTATCTGCACATGGCACTCCGCGTTCGTCAGCAGCGGATACGCATTCACCCGTGAGCTCCGCGAAAGAACCACCGCTCTCTGCGGCAGACCCATCCTCAACTTTATGAAGAACGAGGCGAAGGCTGACCTTCTCGCTCGCTCTATCAAGAGCTACGATCTCTCTTATATGATGCGTCTGACCTGCAACTTCTCCGAGTACAGCTACAAGGACTTCCTCGCGGAGAACAAGACGAGATTCGAGGGCTTCAAGGGCAAGATCAGAATCTACGCCGACGTTCACAACACCAACCCCGCCTACCCCGAAAACTGCGAATCCACCGCATTCTACGGTGAGCTCTACGACGTGGGAATCAACATCCAGCTCGTAAACTACGGATATATGATGTGCAAATACATCGCGGAGAATTTCTCGGCGACTGAGTATACTAAATAATTCAAATAAAAATGGGCTGAGTCGCTGTTTACAGCGTTCTCAGCCCAAATTATTAGTGTGGAAGCAAACACTGTGAATTTTCGCAGAGCGAAAATTTTCAATTTTATTAAAATAATAAGTGCGCTTAAGTATTATGCAGTACAGACTTCGATCTCCTCATCCACCACTGCCGTGGTCTCCCTTCCCCGCTGGGGAAGGCTAATAGTGAAATCGAACTTCATCGGACATTCAGCAAATATCGTATTAACTTACCCCATAAAAAGCAATTAGGAATATTTTATTTAAATCAATTTGCACTCAAGATAGAGTTTTTGCAAACCTTTTCAATAAAATATTCCTTTTTATATGAAAATTATAAGTTTGATTGATATTCGATGTATGAAACAAAATTATAGCAGAAACCACTCAGCCTTCCCCAGCGGGGAAGGGGGACCACGGCAGTGGTGGATGAGGAGATCGAAGTCTGTACTGCATACATGACAATCGTATTTGCTTGCTTATTTAATCTTTAAACTTCGCTTTAGTGGAAAAAATATTTTCCCTTCACATATCTAATCTTTCGGTAATATAACTTTTTCCACAAAAACATAAAAAGCATCTCCAAATAACCCAACGTATTCACGCACCTTGATTACGTCGCCTTCAGCAATATATTCGTCTGTTAAAATCGGACGATAATCATTAAGCGCAACTTTCACATAACGCCCGGCAGGATCTGTAAAATATGCATATTTATCTATTCGGGCAGATGTTTCTTCAACCTCAACCTCGTATTCTGTAATCAATTCGCTCGAAAACCGATTAAGTCCATCGTACAGAAAGATCGACAACACAGCCAAGATAAGAGAACAAATCGCTACAAAAATCATCTTGTTCACCTTATTGTTAAATGAAAGTTTTTTACAAAATATCATATATACGCAAAAAGGAATTCCCAAAGCTACAAAAAAGAAGAATTCCATAGGTAAAAACGAATTCAGCAATAATCCATATCCAAATACCCACGCCAATTCGCAGACACAGCAAATCAAGAAAACGATCATTATGTTGCTCCTTTCATATTTTCGTTTCCATTATATCATAAAAAAGATTGATTTTCAACCCCATCTGTGCTATAATTAACTCAAATAAAATAAACGGAGGAAACTGCCGTGAAAAAATGGAATTTTTACACATCAAATGAAATAAAGCCCGAGGGATGGCTTCGCCGTCAGCTCCTGATTCAGGCGGAGTCACTTGCGGGTAATCTTGATAAGGTCTGGCGCGACGTTCGCGACAGCGCGTGGATCGGAGGCGACGCCGAGGGTTGGGAGCGCGTTCCCTATTGGCTCGACGGATTCATCCCACTTGCATACCTCCTCGAAAACGAGGATATGATCGCTCGCGCGAAGAAATATATAGATGCAATTCTTTCCTATCAGAAGGAAAGCGGATGGATATGCCCCTGCGCCGAGGAAGAGATCCCTACATACGACAGCTGGGCGGTACAGCTTATATCGAAGGTCCTTGTCGTATATTACGAATGCTCGCGCGACGAGCGCATCCCCGAGGTACTTTACCGCGTGATGAAAAACTACCACGATCTGCTCTCCTCGGGCACGATCTCGCTCTTTAAGTGGGGACGTGCCCGTTGGTTCGAGGCATTTATCGCAATAGACTTCCTCAAAAAACGCTATAACGAGGAATGGCTCTCCGACCTCGCCCGCATTTTAAAGGATCAGGGCACGGATTATCCGAGTCTGACTCACCTTTGGAAGCGTCCGCTTGACAAGTGGACCTACGAAACGCACATCGTCAACCTCGGAATGATGCTGAAATACGAGGCGGTCAGCCACGATCTTCTCGGCGAGGAATACTCCGACGTTGCGGAAAAGCTCTCCGAGGTACTTAAAAACTACAATGGCACGCCCGTCGGACTTTTCACGGGCGACGAATGCCTCTCGGGACTTTCTCCCATCCAGGGAACGGAGCTCTGCGCCGTTGCCGAGCAGATGTACTCCTACGAGCATCTTTTCGCCGCAACGGGCGACTTCAAGTGGGCGGAACGCCTCGAAGTACTTGCGTTTAACGCCCTCCCCGCGACGATCAGCGACGATATGTGGACGCATCAGTACGATCAGCAGAGCAACCAGATCGCCTGCATCCGTTTCCCCGGCAAGCCCATCTTCGGCACGAACAAGCGCGAGGCGCATCTTTTCGGACTCGAGCCCGAGTACGGCTGCTGCACCGCAAACTTCGGTCAGGCTTGGCCTAAATTCGCGCTCTCCGCGTTTATGCACGCGGAAGACGAGGTCATTTCGGTCGTTCCCGTACCGTCCTCTGTCAAAACCGACGCTTATTCGGTCGAGCTGAAGACGAATTATCCCTTTGAAAACTCTTTTGAATATACACTCGAGGCAAAGGAAGACTTCAAGCTTCTCGTCCGCGTCCCCTCCTTCGCGAAGGATGTCAAGGTAAACGGAAACTGCGCCTACGGCTCTATGCTCGTTCTCTCCGTCAAGGCGGGCGAAAAGAAGATCTTTAACATCGAATTTACCACAAATCCCGAATTTTTCAACCGTCCGCATAATCTTGCCAGCGTCCGTTGCGGCTCGCTCGTCTTCTCGCTCCCCATCAAGTACGAAAAGAAGATGTACGAATACGAGAGAAACGGCGTCGAGCGCAAGTTCCCCTACTGCGACTACGAATACATCCCGAAGTCGGATTGGAACTACGCATTCTCCTCGCTTGAATTGAAGCTCAATAAAAAATCCCTCTCCGATATTCCCTTCTCCTCCGAGCATCCGCCCGTAACGCTGACGGCAAAGATGAAGCAGATCCCTTGGGGACTTGCCGAGCGACACGAAAACGTCTGCGCCAAGGTGCCCGAATCGCGCACGCCCATCTCTGATGAAGCGGAGATCGAGCTCTATCCCTACGGCTGTGCCAAGCTCCGTATGACCGAAATGCCAATAATATGAAAAGATTTATTTTAATACTTGCGCTTCTGCCCCTCATCCTTCTCTCCTGCGCCCCCGCGGAGATTCCGGCAGAAACCACGTTGCCCGAAACCACTCTCCCCGCCGAAACCACCGAAGCGATCCCCGAAGTGCTCTCGATATCGATCGCGGGCGCGGATATTTCGGAATACACAATAATCCACAACGGCTCGAAAGCCTCTTTGGCTTGTGCAAACGAGCTGAAAATGGCGATCAACGAAGCTGTCGGATGCCGTCTTCCCGTGAAAAGCCACACGGCAAAGGAAGGCGAGCGCGAGATCCTCGTCGGTAAGACCAACCGCGACGAAAGTGCCGAGGTCAGGGGAGCATTCTCCCGCCCGAACGTGTACTACGAAGTCCGCGTTATCGGCGAAAAGCTCGTCGTTATGGGCGAGGGCAGAGCCACTCTTGAAAAGCTCACCGAGGAGCTGACCGCATACATCTCCTCCCTCGCACCCGCGCCGACCGCACTTGAAGGAACCGTCATAAGCGGCGACATTCTCGACACGGTCAATAAGAACAAAAACAGTATGTGGGAGCGCGCCGAGGGCACCGATCTCCGCGTATTCCATTGGAATATGGCGGCGCCCTATCTTGATCCCAACGTCACAACGCCTCCCGTAGTTTATACCGACAACGTCACGCGCGGCGAGGATATTGCGGATATGATACTGCAATTCCTGCCCGATATCATCACGACCAACGAGTTTTACGCCAGCCACAACGGAAATACCGTCTTTTTCGATGCCGTTATGGGCGAACTCGGCGAATACTACGTTTGCCTCGATTCGCCCTACGACAAGGGCAAGCCCGAGGAGGGTGCGGATGCAATAAAGGGCAAAACGATAAATTCCAACATCATCTACCGCAAGGATATCGGCCTTGAGGTCATCTCGTCCGCTTGGCGTTATTCAACGCAGAAGACCAACACCACCTCGGCAAATCCCAAGGGATTTATCTACTACCACGGCTCGCATACGGCGGTATTCTCCTATAAGGGACGAAATTTCATCCTCTCGACCGCACACTACGCCGACAGCCGTTCATCAAGCCAGTGGGCGAAGGAGCAGCTTGCCGCCATTGCGGATGCACAGTCTGCATTTTCATCCCCGCTCCCCGTTATTCTCACGGGCGACCTGTATACCGGACGCACGCAATCCTCTCCGGACAGCGCGTATAAGCACCTCGTTGCAAACGGCTATATCGACTCTCAGCAAAACGCACAGCTCAACGGAAATCAAAACAAATCCCACGGCACCTTCCATAAGATCGGAACAAGGGAGACCAACCGTATTTCCGAGGATTTCGTATGGTATACGAAGGAATTAAACGCCCTCGCGTTTAAGGTCGTCGTCAACAAGATAAGCGACGACGCGAGCGATCACTACCCCGTTATGGCGGATCTGAAGTTTAATTAACAGAAAGAAAAATCTATGGACAACAAAAAACCGCTCTTTTCAAGGAGCGATCTCATTAAAATCGCGCTCCCGCTGATAATTCAGCAGATCCTTGCCGTCACGATCGGTATGGTCGACACGCTGATGGTGGCAAAGGCGGGCGAAGCCGCGGTTTCGGGCGTTTCGCTCGTCAACTCGCTCGACACGATGCTCGTCATCGCGTTCGGCGCGCTTGTTTCGGGTGGCTCGGTCGTCGTAGCGCAGTTCCTCGGACAGAAGAACCGCGAGGGCGCGCTCTCGGCGGCAAAGCAGCTCACCTACGCCACAACGGCAGTTGCGCTCTTTATCTCGATCGCCGTCATAATCCTCGAGGATTTCCTTATGGGACTACTTTTCGGCGACGTTGAACCCGACGTTATGCGCGCGGCAAAGGATTACTTCGTCTTCGTCGCGCTCTCATTCCCCTTCCTCGCGATCAACAACGCGGGCGGCGCGCTCTACCGCGTTATGGGTAACTCGACGATGTCGATGCTCATCTCGCTCGGTATGAATATCATCAACGTCTGCGGAAATGCTATTCTTATCTACGGCTACGGCATGGGCGCGATGGGCGCGGCAATTTCGACGCTCGTATCGCGTATAATCGGTACGATTATCACGCTCTACCTCTTGCGCAACCGTAAAAACACGGTCTACGTCGATCGCTACCTCGACTACCGCCCCGATTTTCCGATCATCAAGGAAATTCTCCGCATCGGCGTGCCGAACGGAATCGAGAGCAGTATGTTCCAGTTCGGTAAGCTGATAACCCAGAGCCTTATTTCCTCGATGGGCACCGCCGCCATCGCGGCAAACGCCGTTGCCGCAACGCTTGCGAACTATCAGTATATGCCGGGAACGGCGTTCTCGAACACGATGGTAACCGTCGTCGGACGCTGTGTCGGCGCGGAGGAAAAGGAGCAGGCGAAGCGTTACTCGAACATACTTATCAGCGCGACCTACGTCTGCCTTTGGGCGGTCGTCATCCTGACCTTCTTTATCGCAAAGCCCGTCATCGGATTCTACGAGCTTTCCGCCGAGGGCGCGGATATCGCGTATCAGCTCATCATCTACCACGCAATCTGCGCGGCGGTCATCTGGCCCGCGGCGTTTACGCTTCCCTCAGCCTTCCGCGCGGCAAGCGACGTAAAATTCCCGCTCGTCATTTCGATGATCTCGATGTGGACCTTCCGCGTTGGACTCTGCTATGTCTTCTCGCTTGAGGCAGTTGAGATCTTCGGCCTCACCATCGCGGGATTCGGTATGGGTCCGCTCGGAGTCTGGGTTGCAATGACCGTCGACTGGGTATTCAGAACCATCCTCTTCGCTTGGCGTTATTTCAGCGGCAAGTGGCTGAACGTATACAAAACAATAGGAAAAACAGCATAAGTAAGGAGAAAATCATGTCAGAGGAAATCATTCAGACACCCCAAAATGAACTTGCTTTCGTATTTCCCGAGGAAAAAGAGGCAAAATTGAACGGCATGCGCCGCGCATATTCGCGGTGCGGCTGGGCGCTCTTCGGAATATCTCTGTTTATGGTTCTTTTGTCGCTTGCGCTCGGAGTATTTCTCAAAGACGCCGACGCGGCAGTCAAGGAAATATACAACAAATACCTTCTTTACTTCAACGAGGTCCTGATCGCACTCTCGCTTGCGGTAGGTCTTTGCACTCTTATTGGCACGAAAAAAAGTGCGCCCACGGGGGAGCGCATCGGTGCGGGCAAATTTATGAAGCTGATGTGCATCTGCTTCGCTACCGGCTGGGTTGGAAATATGATCGGCGCCGTCGGACTTCTCGTATGGAATACGATAACTGGCAATCAGGTCGTTAATCAACTTACGGGCATCATCCTTGAAACCGAGCCCCTCCAGATGTTCATCTGCACGGGCATTCTCGCGCCGATACTTGAGGAATTCTTCTTCCGCAAGGTGCTCATCGATCGCACGCATAAATACGGCGAGCTTACTGCTATCCTCATCTCCGCCGCATTCTTCGGGCTTTTCCATCAGAATTTCAGCCAGTTCTTCTACGCCTTCGGGCTCGGTGTCATCTTCGGCTACGTTTACTGCAAAACGGGAAGCTACCTCACCGTAACGCTGATGCATATGGTATTCAACACGGTAATGGGCGTTATCCCAGGACTTCTCTTGCCCAAGGTTCTTGAATTTCTCAATAAGATCAACCAAACCACCGCCGAGATACAGATCGACGAGATATTCGCGCTTCTCACCGAATACGGTCTGCCCGTTGCCGCCTATCTCCTTTACGCGCTCGTCATAGGCGCGATCAATATCGCGGGCGGAATAATCCTTCTCATCAACTTCAAAAAATCGAAGATTGAGAACAACTGCCCCAAGCTGACCGCCGCCGAAAAGAGCCGCGCGGCGATTCTCAACGTCGGCACTATCGCAGGCGCGGCGGTGCTGGTAGCACTTACAGTAGCAACTTTGTTTGCATAAACCTAAATTTAAAGGACAGAGAATTTGCATTCTCTGTCCTTATTTTTTATTCAATTACTTCGTCATCAATGATAACCGTAACAAATTTTTCTCCGACATAGTATCTGCCGTATAAGAGCACCTCGTCTTCGTCGACGTAGAAAAATTCGCTGTTGACGTGGAAATACAGTAGCGCGACGTTATCGTGATTGGAAAAGGCTTGCACAAATTTGCCGTTTTCATCAAGCTCGGAAAGCCTGCAGATCGAGTAAATGCTCGCTGTAAAGTCGCCGTTTTCATCCCGATATCTGCCGCCGAGGTACAAAACTCCGTCGCCCTCGGCAATAAACGTCAGCTCGTTTCTCTTTCCGTCCACACGGAACCAAAACATATCGACGATCTCGATATTGTCGTAGTGCTCGTCAAGCAATCGAAGCGTGATCTTCTCGTCCACCTCGCGAATCCAACTGCGGATAGAGTTCGGAAGCGCAATAGCCAAAATCACGGCTATGAATATCAGCAAGAGCCTTCTGCCCTTTTTGAATTTTTTGTCTTCTTCAATGAATTTTTTAACCGTCGCTTCGGCGTCAACCTGATCGCCCGCGCTCTGCGCTACCGCTTCGGAGTAGTCTATGCCGCCGTCGATTGCCTCGACCGCGCGGCGCGAAAGTATACCCAAAACGGTATTTTCAGCCGACACGGAAAGCGAGGAAAAGATCGCCCTCGCAGATCGAGCATCTCCCTTTTTCAGCGCAGCACGCGCCTCATTGAAGGAAGTCACGAGCGGATATAAAGTTCCCTTGAGCTTCGGATTTATCGGACGGACGAAGGCATCGTAGTCGCCCGCAAGAAACTTTTCGTATTTTCCGATGATCTTTTCCGTATCCCGAATACGTGCGCCGCGCTTCGGAAGCTTGAATTCGCGGAAACGTCGGCACACGGAAGCCAATCCTTCATCGTCGCCAAGACAATAATAATACTGCGCAAGAAAAGCAAGTGTCGAATACCTGTACTTTTCCGATATCGAACTGTTGGTATAAACGGCTTCGCCGATCGCTATTGCGCCGCGAACATTTCCGACGTAAAATTCACTTTCCATAATATGAAAGATGTTTTTCGCGCCGATTCCCGACGTTGTGATGACCTCGCGGTAGAGGTGGGCATCAAGATCGTCAAGCATGATTCCCATAATGTGCTTACGGACAAGAGACAGAACTCTTTTTCGGGAACTCAACGTCACGATCACAGCCGCGGGTATTACAAGCGGGAACAGACCTATGAAATTGAGAATTGCGGATATAACAATATAAAGAAAGAATGCAATAAAACAAGTGACCTGAACTTGCGATTTGTATTTTTTATAAACCTGTACGGCTTTGTCCATATATTAACCTCCAAAAACTATTTTATCGGCTATCTCCTGCAATACTTTCGCATTTTCGATCCCGTCGCCGTCGAGCAAAGTTGCCGAGGCGCGGAAAATTGTAGCGAATATCACGCAAACGGCAAGGTACGCGCCCTCGTCGCTCGTGTGGGCGTTATCGTCGCCCCAGAGGCGGATATCGCTGTTTTCGATCGCGTACTCAAACGCGCGGTTAACGTATGCGCAGACCGCGCCCTCGCGATCGGCTATTTCGGTAAAAAAGCGGTCAAATTCACGGCATTGCTCCACGGGCGAGCGGCCGAAAGCCTCGTATCCATACGGCGGACGGACGTAATAATACACCTTCGCTCCGCTGTCTCGCGCGGCTTTGCCGAGAATTTCGGATGCGGCAACCGATGCCGCGCGGCGTTCGTCATTTTCAATGCAGTTGCCGTTGTCCTGAAGAACGACAATGTCGTATCCCTTTTCGATCTCCGCAAGTGCGCGGCTTCCCGCTTCGGCGTGCTGCGAGAGCTTCCATCCGCCCTTGACGATGCGCACGCACTCGGTCGGATACCCCGCCGCCGTGGCAAGACGGGCAAGATTTTCGGGGATATCGTGAACGTAGGTCGCGCTGTTGCCTATAAAAAGTATTCTCATTCCTCGTAAACCCCGTAGGATTCAAGGACTACTCTGCCAAGATCGTAGAGATAACGCTCGAAGGCATCCTTGAGCGCAATCGGTGCGCCCGCGAGGCGGGTTTCGCGCTCGTATTTACGTCGCTTTGATGCGGGTGTGAAGAATCCGCCGACCTCGAAGGTGAAATATCCGTCGTAGCCGATGTCGAGAAGTCCGTTCATTACGGCGTCGAGATTCATCGTGCCGAGGAAGGGGACGAGGTGGGTATCCGACTCCTGCATATTGTCCTGAATATGGAGCGCGCGAACGTGGCTGCCGAGCAGACGAAGCTCCTCGTCCTGCGGCATATCCTGCATATTCGCGTGTCCCGCATCCCATACGGCGTGGAAAAGCGGATGGTCAACGACCTCGATCTGACGGAGGAGGTCGGTCGCGTTGTCGATCCAATAAAGTCCCTCGTGGTGCATCTTGTTGAAATTTTCGACGAGGATATTGACGCCCCACTTCTCTGCCTCGCGCAAAATGGGCATAAAGAAGAGCTTATTCTGCTCAAAGGTCTCCTCGGGTGTCAGACCGTGAACGTAGCCCGAATGGACGACGAGATTGGGAATTCCCCAAGCTCCGCACGCCTCAACGCATCGGATAGTGTCGGCGATAAACACGCCGCCATCATCAATGAGAGGCTTGCCCATCGGCGAATGCGCCTGAACGAGCTTGATGCCGATCTTCTCCGCAGCCTCATTGACCTCACCGAAATAGTGCTTATAATCGTCTGAATAAACACCCGCGCGGTCGCGGTAATCGCCGCCGAAGTTATAGTCCGCATACTTGAATCCCGCCGCGCGGATATGCTCAAGAGCCTTTGTCTGCGAATGAGTGTAACCGTAAAAATCGCCTGTTGTCGTTGCAAGTTTCATAATGTACCTCCAAGGGAGTATTTTATTGATTTTATTATATCATTTTTCCGTCTTGATTTCAATAGAAAATAAAAAATCGGTCTGCCCAAATTTCCGATTTGAGCAGGCCGAAATATATTACCAAAGATCCTTTTCCGCGATCTCGGAGAAATCGCCCTCGACGAATCCCGCCTCGCGCAGATAGGCTTCAACCGCCTCGCGCGCGTCGGGATAGTTCTTGTGCGAATCCGAGCCGTAGGTCACGGGGATTCCCATCTCAAACATTTCTCTGAGATATTCCGCATACTGACGGCGGAACTTCTCGCTTGCCTTGGGAGTGAGGAAGAAGTGGGAATTGCATTCAACGTACTTTCCGTTCTTCTTGAGCTCGTTTGCGATATCGAGCTTCATCGAGCGCGGAATGACGTCGAAATCCTCGTACCAGATCGCCTTGCCCATATACCAGGGGTGACCGAGGATGGTAACTCTCTCGTCGGCGGCAAGGAACATCTGCTGACGGTACCACTCCTTGATGCAGGCATCAAGATCGGGATCAAGCTTTTTCGCGTTCGGGGAATCAACTCTCCAATGCGACGCGCCGATGGCGTAGCGCACGCCGAGTTTTACGAGCTCTTCCTTACTGCAAGCAAGCTCGATATCGTAAGGCTTGTCGGAGATAGGCGGCTCGTAGCCTTCACGCGTACCGGTGATGGCGATATGATCGAACTCGGGCTTCTCGATAGGTGTCAGCTCAACGCCGAGTATCATAAAGGGATACTTTTTCTGCATCTCCCGGACTCCCGCGACGGAAGCATGAAGGTCGCCTATAAATTTTGTATCGTTAAAGTTTGCGTGGTCGGTAATACCAATGCGGCAAAGCCCCTGCGCCGTCGCTCTCTCCGCGATCAGCTCAAGCGGATTTTCCGCGTCGTATGAATATTCGCTGTGAATATGCCAGTCGGATTTAATGATCATTTCTGTGTACCGCCTTTCGACTTATTATATTTCTTTTGATGTTTTTTCTCAAATTTGTCAAGCCATTTATAAGCTTTTTCAAATTGTTTATTGACCTCTTCGCAGACCGCAAGCGCCGCTTCGTCGTCGAATTTTCGGACGAACTTGTAGCCTTTAGGTGGAACAAATGACTCTCCCTTATTTTCAGGGGCGTGGAGATAAACCATTCCGAGACCTATCATAAGCTTCCTATACAGATCGCGATAATGGAACTCTCCGTCATACATACCTTTCAGACGGTAACCTCTGTTGGCATCGCCTGCCGAAAGCAGGTCTTCGGTTATGTCCATCCACTTATGTATCGTATAATTCTTATTTTCTGAATTTGGAAAAATGGCAGAAACGTAAACGCTAAACGCCCCGCCCCATTTGTTGGTATAGAAGCTTATAAGCTCTACACAATCACCAAGTTCCCTGCGAAAATGCGGCCATTTACCCGTAAAGCCTTTTTCGTAAAGTTTCGGAAAGACATATTTGGCGAGGTATGATTTCATTTTTTGAATATTAGTCATTTGCTCGCCGCCTTTCGGTGTTATATAAAAATTATATCATAAAAATATACGAATTTCAACGGTTTCTGCGAATTCTATCATTTCAAGAAGCCGTAATCAGCCGCGCAACGCTTCAGTCCGTCCTCGACGCTGCTGAATATCACGCCGCCCTTGCGCGCCTTATCGCAATTCATCCACAAATTGTGCCTCGGAGGCTGATCCTCGACGGTCAAGCTTTTGCCGATAGCCGACAGAAAACCCTCGGTTATCGCATACATAGATTTCGCCGTTTCGCTTCCGAAGTTATACGAACCGCCGGGGAGGCGAATGACGCTCGGCATATTCTCGGCAACCTCTTTGACATATGTGACGCCTCTGTACTGCCGTGAGCTGAAACAGACCGATTTCTCGGCGTTAATGATATTCATAAAATAATTGGATTTTTTCAAATAATAATCGTACATCCACTCCGCGCGGAGCATAACGGCATCGGGATCGATATGAAGCACGCGCTCCTCCATTTCGAGTTTATGCTCGGCATAAAGATTGCCCGGCTTCACACGGTCTTCAAAGTAAGGTCCGTCCTCATCCATTCCGCTGTAAACCTGATCCGAGCTGAAGCATACGAGCTTTATGCCCGTCGACGCGCGCGCCAAAAAAACGGGAATCTGTACGTTTGCAATATATGATGCCTCGGGATCCTTCCGACAGGCAGAGATATCCGAAATTGCGGCGGTATGCACGATCGTATCCGCGCCGCTTTCGGCAACGATACGCTTGATATCGTCCTCGGACGCCCCCCGCAGAGAGGGGCACGCAACAACGTCACGGCATATCTGCATGATCTTACTACCGACAAATCCGCTCGCGCCCGTAACAAGTATCATGATCAGTCTCCTTATTTGCCCATTACCTCTGCGGCTCTCTTAAGCATCTGACGGATGGGGAGATTATAAGGACAGCGGGTTTCGCAAACGCCGCAATCAATGCAGTCGGATGCGGTCTTCGGCATACTTGAATAGCGGCTGAGCGCCCAATCCTTAAGATCGTAGCGGCTGTAATATCCCTCAAAGAGGAAAACACCCGAGATATTGATCCCCGCAGTACAAGGCTGACAGTAATTGCATCTGCGGCAGAAATTTGTGCCGAGATCATCCTTGATCTTTGCGATCTTTTTCTGCTCATCCGCACTCAGGGGAGATGTATCAGCCGTCGCCGATACGTTCTGCGCAATCTCTGCGGAATCCGCCATTCCGGGGATGACCACGGTTACAGCGTGATTGCTCACGATAAAGCGCAGAGCAACGGTCGCGTCCTCGATCGCACCGCCCGCGAGAGGCTTCATACAGATAAATCCGATATTCTTCTCCGCGCACTTCGCGATCAGCTCCTCGCCCTGAGTTTCGACGATGTTGTAGGGGAACATAACCGTTTCGACCCAATCGAATTCGATCGCCTCGCGGAAAAGCTCGACCGAATGGAGCGTGATTCCGATATGTCCGATCTTTCCCGCCGCCTTAGCCTCAAGAAGTGCCTCAAGCGCGCCGCCCTCAGCCATTACCTTTTCAAGATCCGCCGCGCCGGGATTGTGTACCTGATAAAGGTCGATATAATCGGTTCGGAGGTTCTTAAGGCTGACGTCAATGTCATTCGCCATCGCATCCTTGGTGCGCGCCATGCTCTTGGTCGCAAGCACGAACTTGTCGCGCACTCCCTCGAGCGCGTAGCCGAGGTATTCCTCGCTGACGGTATAGCCGCGCGCGGTGTCGATGAAGTTGATGCCTTCCTTGATCATATCACCGATCAGAGCCTTCGTGCCCTCTGCGTCGATCTTCTGGATCGGGATACCGCCAAAGCCGAGGCGGGAGATTTCAAGTCCTGTTTTTCCTAAAACTCTGTATTCCATTATTCTGCTCCGTTTATGAAGATTTCGTATTCCTTATTTTTCAGCACGCGGACGATGTCATCGTTGCTTTTGATGCGCTCCCTCGTCGCAATTCCCGCGCGACCCGCCGTGCCGATCTCGTGTCCGTCCGAGCCCGCGATGCAGGCAAGTCCCTTTTCCTCGGCAAAGATCCGCGCGCTCTCGTTCCATTCGGGCTCGTTGCCCGCGTTGTATACCTCAATTCCGTCAAGCAGATCAAGACATTCGAGTGGGAAGGGGTTTCTGATATAATCTCTGGCGCGGTACGGGTGCGCCTGATAGACAAGACCTCCCGCCGCGTGAACGACCTCGGCATATTTTTCCGCCGACGCCCTCTTAAGCTCGGGGTGCGACTCTATAAGCTCGGGAGTGATTCCGTAAAGAAGTATCTCCCGTCCGTATCCGACGTTCTCCTCAAGTCCGAAAAGCAGGTCGAAATCAACCGTTTGAGCGTATTCAAGACCGTAGAGATAATCCTGACGGTATGCGTCAACGAACTCCTCCCACGGTAATTTTCTGTCGATTCGGTTATCGCCCGCGTAAAAATGGTTGGTCACCACCATTCCGGTGTACCCCTTCGCGATCAGATCGTCAATATGCTCGCGGATGTCGTTACCGCCGCCGCTGCAAGGGCAGGTGTGGACGTGCATTTCGTATTTATATTTGTAGTCATTCATATCGGTTTACCTCACTTTACGGTATGATTATACCACAATTTTGCTCCATAGTCAATGCTTTTAGAAGCAAAAACAAGGAGTGACACGCAGTCGCTCCTTGTTTTATCAATATAAATTATACAACGTAAAGAAGATATCTTCCGTAAGCATCGGCTGCCTTCATTGCGGCAACGACCTTCTCCGCGGTAACCTCGAAGGGCATATTGTGGATGGTTTCACCCGGGGCGGTTGCAGCCTTTGCAACCGCGAGAAGCTTCTCGTCGGTAACCTCGGTAACGCCGAGCTCGCCGAGGGTCACGGGAAGTCCTACCTCGATGCAGAAGTTTACGATCTCATCAAGCTCCTCGGTGGGAACGTTTTCAAGCATAAGCTGGGTGAGAACGCCGAAAGCAACCTTCTCGCCGTGGTACATATGATGGCACTCGGGGAGAACGGTAAGACCGTTGTGGATAGCGTGAGCCGCTGCAAGTCCACCCGACTCAAAGCCAATACCCGAAAGGAGGGTGTTCGCCTCGATAACCTTCTCAACCGCCTCGGTGCAAGCGCCGGATTCAAGAGCGAGCTTAGCCTTTACGCCCTCTTCAAGCAGAGTGTTAAGGCAGAGCTCCGCAAGAGCCATAGCCGCGCAAGTAACCTTGCCGCCCGCGCAGGTGCCTGCATCCTTCGCCTTTGTCGCTCTTGCCTCATAGTAGGTAGCGAGAGCGTCGCCGATACCCGCAACGGTAAGACGAGCGGGAGAAGCGGCGATAATGGAGGTGTCCATAAGAACCATATTGGGGTTAGCGGGAAGCCAATGATACTCCTCAAAAACGCCCTCGTCGGTGTAAACGACAGAAAGAGCCGAGCAAGGTGCATCGGTAGATGCGATGGTGGGGCAGATAATAACGGGGGTCTTGCACGCGTGCGCAACAGCCTTGGAGGTGTCGAGGATCTTACCGCCGCCGATACCGATAACCATATCGCATTCGTTGGTCTTCATAACCTCGATAAGTCTGTTGATCTCGTTCCAGGAGCACTCGCCGTTGAAGTAGTCGTAAACCACGCCAACCTCGCCCGCGCCGAAGCTTGCTTCGAGAGTTGCTCCGATTCTCTTGTAACCGGAAGAAGTGATAACTACGAGAGCCTTTTTGCCGTAGACTCGCGCGTAATCGGCGATCTTGCCCATTTCGCCTGCGCCCTGAACGTATTTGTTAGGGCAAATAAGAATTTTTGCCATTTTGATTTCTCCTTATTGATTTTTAGATTTACTACGTTAATTATATAACAGATAGTGCCGATTGTCAAGATATTTATCACTCGGCGATCAAAATCTCTTGCTCGCCCTCGGCAAGCGCATAGTCGTTACCAAACACGCGCAGTATAGCCGACGAACCGCGCGGGATCGTGATGATGAATCTCACGCCGCCCTCTTCCCTTTCGTAAGCGACCGCGACCTTGCCGTTCGGAGTTTGCATACTTCCCGACATTCTGCCGAATTTCGAGATCGCAACGGGGCTGATGATCATTTCCTTATATCCCGCCGACTCCTTCGTCTGCTTTATACCGAGAAGATATTCAAAGAAGTACGCCACGGGCGCACCGAACATAGGATGGCAATGCGAGCGGCTTCGGTTGCTGTCCCAATATTCATGGAAGGTAGTTGCTCCGTTCTGCCGCCAATGCTCGTAGCCCTGAGAGCCATTGTTTGTGAGGATATCCACCGCAAGCTCGGCGTCGCCACGCTCAAACATCGTGCGGATAAGCACGTCGGTCGCAAAGATTCCCGTGTCAAAATACCCAAGCTTTTTATAGTAGGATACCATATTGGCATAAGTAGTCGCATTTCCGAGACCGAGATCCACGGCAAAGGAATTTGCGCCCTGAACGTTCATAACGAAATTACCGTCAAAGGTATTGAAATACGCGGCTTGAATAGCCCTCTTTCGGGTTGCGATCTTCTCATCGTATTCCGCGATGTCGCCCTCCTTGCCGATTATCATAGCGATCTCGCGCATCGTTTCAAGCGATTTCACCATAAAGTAGGTGTTAACGAACGGCGCGGGAATAATGACCTGCTGATTATGGGAGGTGATATCACGGTCGGGATAAAGTATATTCGGACCGCACCAATCACCAAGGCACCATTCGCCCGCCTTGTCGCTCGTGACAAGTCCGAACTCGGAATGATCCTCCAGATAGTCGATATAGCGACGCATATTGCCGTAATATTTGCGAAGCACGTCCGCGTCGCCGTAATGCTTGTATAGCTGATACGGCACCTCGACGATAGCGCAGCCCCAACCGCCCGGACCTCCGCCGCTTCTGATATATGGCGCGGTGTACTGAATATGACCGCTCAGCGTATCCTGACAGTCACCGATATCGCAAAGCCATTTTTCGTAAAAGCTTCTCGCATCGAGCACGGAAAGCGCGGCGTGACAGGTCAGCTGACCGTCGCCGGTGTATCCGCGGCGTTCAAGATGCGGACAATCTGAGGGGTGACCCGTGTGCATATTGCAAAGCATCGTGTGGATAAAGGTATTATATGTCCAATTCAGCGTTTCATTGTCGCACTCAAAGGTCGACGACGGAGGCACATCCGCATAGATCACCTTCACGCACCTCGGCACGGCGTCGCCCTCAACCTCAAAATAGCGGAAGCAGAACCAAGTGAAATCGGGCTGAACGGCGCGATCCGAGCCGTCCGACACCACCTTAAAGCTCTGGTTGTGGATATGTCTCGGGTCAAGACCTCCCTCCGCGAGCAGATCCTCCGCAAAGCGCACCGTAACCGTCTCGCCGGGCTTCGCGTGCAGATCGAACAACGGATAGCCCGTCGTGTTTTCGCCGCAATCGTAGATGACGACCCGCTCGCTCTTTCCGACAACCTTCACGGGCAGCTCGCAGATAAGCTTGTCGGCGGGGCAATCGGTCGATAAATAATCAGTATCAAGATCCTCGGTCAGCGTCGCGTTTGCCCAAGAGCTATCGTCAACCTCTGCGCCGAACAGCTCGGTCGAAGCGGAATAATCGTGATTTTCATATCTTACGAAATCATAGTCCGAAACGTAGCTTTCCGAAATACGGCAGGAAGAGTCCGAAACGAAGCACTTCTCCGCGCCATCGACGCCCTCGGCAACGATGCAATAGATCGCCTTCGGAAGCCCGAAAACACGCGAGCGGTGCGTATACCAACCGCCGCCGAAGTGGATCGCGATGACGTTCTCACCGGGGGCGGTGAAGGGGGTTATATCAAAGCTCGGAACATACACCCTGTGCCCCGCAAGCACCTCGCCCTTAGGATCTGCGGAAGCCTCAAAATCAGAAGAAAGCGGCAAAAAGGTATCGGGATTAATACATTTACCGTTAATGTAACACTTAAAAAAGCCAAGTCCAAGAACGTTGAGGGTGACTTTTGTGAAAGAATCAACGTCAAAGCGCCCGCGAAGAACCGAAAAAGTCTTCGGCGTCCTGTCAGCCAACCCCACCCAAGCCGCGTTTTTGAAAAAATAAGATCTGTCCATACAGCATCTCCCGTTTTATATGTCGTTATATTAATTATAGCATAAATACCGATGCTTTTCAACCGAAAATATAAAATTGCGAAAACAAAAGCCACTGGCAGAAGCTCTATTATGCGGCACTTGTAAAGCAATATTAGTGCGAAAATCAACTTCTGTTTTTCTCTTTATCCAAGAAAGTGCCCCCCTAACGCTCAACGCCTCTGCAACAGTCACCGAGGATGAATAAACACTGCCGTTAAATGCCCTCACCGACCGCTTTCGAGCCGGGGAGGAAAAGCACAACTTGCAACTTTCGCATCCAAATCACGCCAAAGGCGTGTATGGAATCCGCCGTAAGGCGGATGATATGACAAGTCTGCGGCTTGGATCGCAACCAAAAAGAAAACGGAACGCTATGCGTTCCGTTTTCTTTTTGGTTGCGGGGAGGGGACTTGTAACCACGCATTTGCGCGCTTTATTTGAGCTGATAATTCAATTTGGCGGCCGCGCGCAAATTATTGTCATTCGCTTTGCGAATGACAAGGAGGTTCGGCGTCGTTTCGGAAGACGAAAAATAAAAGGAATGACCAAAGTCATTCCTTTTATTTTTGGTTGCGGAGAGGGGACTTGAACCTCCTGACCTCCGGGTTATGAGCCCGACGAGCTACCATCTGCTCCACTCCGCGATATTGAATTTGCCGGTTCTTCCTTCGGCACTGCATGGTGCCGGTGACCGGATTTGAACCGGTACGATACTCTCGTATCAGCGGATTTTAAGTCCGCGGCGTCTGCCTGTTCCGCCACACCGGCTAAAACAGTGCACTCATAGTGCTTATATATTATAACATACAAAATCTCTTATGTCAATACCTTTTTGAAATTTTATTTCGTTTTTCTCTATAAATCTTTCGACGTTTTTCGTTTTTGTTGACTTTTTTACCCCGTTATGGTATAATTACTTATCTCACGCTCGGAGGATCACTCTTGAAAAAACGAATTTTTGCCATCTCTCTGGCTCTACTTATACTCTTCTCCATCGGCTGTACCGAGGCTCTGCCCGACGTTACGTCTACGGCTGAAAACACCGAAGCACCGCCCCCCGACTGCTCGCACGCCGATGCTGATGCCAACGGCTTTTGCGATCTTTGCGCATTCTCCGTCACGGTCACGCTCGACCTTTATGCTCTCAACGACCTTCACGGCAAGCTGCTCGACAACGATTCTCAGCCCGGCATCGACGAGCTGACATCCTACCTCAAGACCGTTCGCTCGAGCGACGATCACGCGATTTTTCTCTCGTCGGGCGATATGTGGCAGGGCACGTCGGAATCAAATCTCACACGCGGCAGGATCATCACCGATTGGATGAACTCGCTCGGGTTCGTCTCGATGACTATCGGCAACCACGAATTCGATTGGGGTGAGAGTGCTATTGAGGAAAATCTCGCACTCGCCGACTTTCCCTTCCTCGCCATCAACGTATACGATCGCGCGACCGACACCCGCGTTCCCTACTGCACGCCCTCGGTCACCGTTGAATGCGGCGGCGCTACCATTGCTATTATAGGCGCGATCGGAAACTGTTATTCATCAATTTCGGGCGATAAGGTAGAAAATATTTATTTCAAAACGGGCTCGGAGCTCACATCCCTCATCCGCGAGGAATCCGAGCGTCTTCGCGCAGAGGGCGCGGACTTCGTCATCCTCTCGATCCACGACGGCTCGGCAGACGTCAGCCTTACGGATGAGGAGATCGACCTCGTATTTGAAGGTCACACGCACAAAAGCTACGTCAAGCCCGATGCAAACGGAGTTTACCATCTTCAGGGCGGCGGCGACAATGACGGAATCACGCACGCGGAGGCTGTGATCAATTTTGTGACCGGTGACAGCACCGTCACTACCGCGGAGATCATATCGGCGCGCGTTTATTCGGAATATCCCTCCGACGCCCTCGTCGATTCACTTATGAAAAAATACGCCGACGAGGTTGCGAAGGCTGATGAGGTGCTAGGACGTAACGAGGTCTACAGAAACAGCGACTGGCTCCGTTCTCTCGTCGCGCGGCTCTACTTTGAGGAGGGCTTCAAGGCTTGGGGCGAGAAATACGACATCGTCCTCGGCGGCGGATATATTTCCGTCCGCGCGCCGTACACCCTTTCCTCGGGCGAGGTCAAATATTCCGATCTGCAATCGCTCTTCCCCTTCGACAACCGCCTCGACCTCTGTACGGTCAAGGGAAAGGATCTGAAATCCAAGTTCATCAACACCTCAAACTCGAATTATTTCGTTTATTACGGCGACTACGGACAGTCCGTGCGCTTCAGCATTGACGACAACGCCACCTATTATATAGTAGTCGATTCCTACACCTCATCTTACGCACCGAACCGCCTGACGGTAGTTGATTCGCTTGCGGATGACCTCTTTGCGAGAGATCTGCTGGCGGAATACGTCAAAAGCGGAGGACTTGAATGAAGGCAGAGGGTAGAGGGCAGAGGGCAGAGGGCAGAGGGCAGAGGTAAGGTAGATTTTTGCAAGCAAAAATCTTACATCAATAATTTTGTGCTGTGCTAACAATATTTAATTGGGTGAAAATCTAAAATGTTCAAATAAAAATTCTCGGATATTTTGAAGCAACGCTTCTCAATATCCGAGATTTTTTATTTAGGCATTAAATTATACCGCTAAGCAAAGGCTCATTAATGCCGAATTAAATTATCACAATAGCTGATTTTCGAGCAAAGCGAGGAAATCCACCTTCCCTCTGCCCTCTGCCCTCTTACCTCTGCCCTTAAAACAGCTTGTACTTTCCTCCCGCAACCGCTCTCTTCTCTATTCCCTTGGTGAAGTCGGGGAACTCGACGGGTGCTCCGCCCTGCTTGATCGACTGCTCGGAGAGAGGAGTAATTGCCATCATAATTGCGGAGTCGTAGATATCGATCGGCATAGGTGCGCCTTCTCTGACCGCCTGAATGAAGGAGTCGATAACGAGGAAGTCCATTCCGCCGTGTCCCTTCTTGATACCTGCATCGAGGTAGTCGCGCCAGAGCTTGGGCATATATTTCTTTTCGTATTCCTCATAGTTACCCCAGAAATTCTTCCACTTGAAGTGGTCACTTTCCTTGTGATCGGCGTCGCTGTAAACCGACATATTGTCCTGCGAGAACCAGCCCTTGGTGCCGTGGATCTCAAGTCCGCGCGAATAGGGACGAGGGAGAGTTGTATCAAGAGTCAGACGAACAATCTGTCCGAATTCGGTGGTAAGAATGGTGGTGATGATGTCGCCCTGCGCCCACTTGCCGTCAGCGTAGGTCTGGTCGCGGTCGGGGCGATTTTTAATATACGTATCAAGTCCCGCCGCTTTGGACGAAAAAGACGAAAGACTTGTGAACTTGTTGCCGTGACCGATGCCGAGCAGGACGTTGAGCGGGCCGAGCTCGTGGGTGGGGTAGTTTTCACAGTTGCGGCTGCGGTAGTTGCGGTGGCGGTAATGACGGTTCACAAGTCCCATCGAAATCTCCTCGCGAAGATCGTGACAATATCCGCCGCAAAGCTGAACGAGCTCACCGAAGAATCCGTCAGCGTTCATAGAGTAAAGAGTCTGCTCCACTCTGCCGTAACAGCAGTTTTCAAGCATCATCGCGGGAGTGCCGGTCTCGCGATGCGCCTCGCAAAGCTGGATGCACTCGTCGATGGTGTAAGCACCGCCGACCTCGAATGCAACGGGCTTCTTGGCTCTCATAGCCGCGACCGCCGCAGGGACGTGGTTTTCCCAAGCCGAGAAGACGAAGACCATCTCAACGTCGGGCGAGGCGATAAGCTCCTCATAGTTCAAGAAGATTTTGGGATCGTGTCCGAGTGGCGCGACCTTTTCCTTCATCGCGTCGCATCTGTCCTGATATTCGTCGCAAATAGCGGTGACCGCGCAGTTTTCGTGCTCGGCAACAAGCATTCCCATCGTATTGCCTCGGCAACCGAGACCGATTATACCAACCTTGATCTTCTCCATAGCTTTATACTCCCAAATACATTAAAATGAGTTCAACCGTTGCAACGAGGGCGTCGGCGTGGGTGCGCTCCATTCCGTGGGAAGCGTGAACACCGGGACCGATCAGCGCACCGGGAACGTCGTGACCCGCGCGCCACATAGCTCCGACGTCGGAGCCGTAATAGGGGTAGAGATCGACGCAGTAGTTAAGCTCCGCCGCCTTTGCCATATCGATCAGCTTCGAAGTCAATTCATAGTCATAGGGGCCGCCCGCATCCTTGGCGCAGATCGAAAGGGTGTGCTCATCGCACTTGAGATCCTTGCCGATGCATCCCATATCGACGGCAAGCATCGATTCGAGTCCCGCGGGAACGAATGCCGCGCCGTGACCGACCTCCTCATACATCGAAATGAGGAATTTGATATCCTTTTCGGGAACGATGCCCGCGTCCTTCATGATCTTGAAGGCGGTGAGAATGCAAGCAACGCTTGCCTTGTCGTCGATGAAGCGGGATTTGAGGTATCCGCTTTCGGTAACGACGGTCTTGGGATCGAAGCATATGTAGTCGCCGTTTTCAATGCCGAGCGCGCGAGTGTCAGCCGCACTCTTTACGTTCTCGTCGAGGCGGACATACATATTGTCCGCATCGCGCGCGCGGCTTCTCGCATCCGAATAAACGTGAACCGAGGGGGAACGGGAGATGATAGTTCCCGTGTATCTCTTGCCCTCGCGGGTGATAACGAAGCAGTATTCGCCGTCAAGCGAGTTACAAAGAACTCCGCCGACGGGCGCGAAATTAAGATTACCGTTTCCGTCGATCGAACGAACCATCGCGCCGAGAGTATCGCAATGCGCGGCAACTCCGAGCGAGCTTTCGTGGCTCTTGCCCTCATAAGTCATTAGAAAACAGCTCTTCTTGGTAGCCTCAAAGCCGAGCTCCTGCTCCTGCGCCATATCAGCGAGCAGCGAAGCGATCTCGCGCGAGTATCCGCTCGGCGAGGGAACGTCCATAAGACGCTTGACTGTGTCAAAGCAATAAGATAAATATTTTTCTCTGTCGAATTTCATTTTATGTTCCTTTCTTTTAGAAAAGTGAAATATTATTAAAATCGAAAATTTTCGCCTCGGCGAAAATTCACCTTAACTCTGCACTCTGCACTCTTAACTCTGCACTATCTTTCTGATAATATGTCCCGCCATTATCAGTCCCACTGCTCCCGGCACAAAGGACAGGCTTCCCGGGATATTTCTGCCGTTTTCCGCACCGAGCCCTTGCGCCTTCATCGGTTCTTCATCCGACCAGACTACGTCGAGCTTTTTGATTCCCTTCTCTTTCATCTTCTTGCGCATGATCTTTGCAAGCGGGCAAACGCTCGTCTTGCTGATATCGGATATGCGGAAGCGTTCGGGATAAAGCTTGTTTCCCGCGCCCATCGAGGCTATAACGGGAATTCCCGCCGCATCGGCGCGGCAGATAAGCTCGACCTTTGCCGCAACGGTATCGACCGCGTCGGCAATAAAATCGAACTGCGAAAGGTCGATCTCGTCGGCATTTTCGGGCAGATAAAAGAGGTTGACCGCGTGCACCTTGCATTCGGGATTGATCGAGAGGATTCGCTCCGCCATAACGTCGGCTTTCGGTCTGCCGACTGTTTCCTGCGTCGCGATTATCTGTCGGTTTACGTTTGAGGTCGATACGGTATCACCGTCGATTACGGTCAGCTCGCCGACTCCCGCGCGCGCAAGCGCCTCGCAAAGATGTCCGCCGACTCCGCCAAGTCCAAAGACCGCAACGTGCGCCGCCGCGAGCCTACCTACACCGTCCTCGCCAAGCAAAGCCCGAGTGCGTGTATCGTCAAGTTGCATTTTGTCACCTCGATTGATTAATTGATATAATTCTATCACAATTCACACAAATATGCAATAGAAAATTCAAAAGAGCGCGGCAATCTGCAAAAAAATCTTTACAAGAGGAAAAAAATAGTGTATAATTATTCTGTATAAATATAAAATAATATTTTAGAGGTGACTTATAATGCAAAATATTGATATGACCGAACGCCGCATTGACGGGCGCGAGGTCTATTCGGGCAAAATACTGCACGTTATGGTTGACCGCGTTTCTCTCCCCGATGGCAAAGAAGCGACGCGCGAATACGTCGGACATCCCGGCGCGGTATGCGTCGTGCCGATAAATGAAAAGGGCGAGGTGCTCTGTGTGCGCCAATACCGCTACACGCACGGGCGCGTATTTCTTGAGATCCCCGCGGGCAAGCTCGAGCCCGGCGAGACCGACCGACCCGCGGCGGCTCTGCGTGAGCTGCGCGAGGAAACGGGTGCTCGGTGCGAAACTCTGACCTACATCGGCGACTTTATCCCCTCTCCCGCGATTCTCGGCGAGGTGATTTCGATGTATATCGCAGAGGGACTTTCGATGGGCGACACCGATCCCGATGACGATGAATTCATCGACGTTGAAGCTATCCCGCTTGACACTCTCGCCGAAATGTGCGTTTCGGGCGAGATTGCGGACGGCAAGACGATCGCGGCGGTGTTGAAGGCGCAGTACATTATTGATAGAAGAAAGTAAATTTAAGGGAATGAAGGAGCAAAAATCTCCCCGAGGGGAGATTTTACTCCTTCCAAAATGCCGGCGGGGCGCCGTCATTTTGAAGCACGGAGAGAGTTTCGACCTCTGCGGAGGTCGACTTAAGAAACTTTTTTGAAAAAAGTTTCTTAAGAATCTTCAAAAAACTTTCCGCTGCTGTTGTCTTTAGTTTTTATTAAAATGATATAAGGAGTCCAAAAATGAAACTCAATTACAAGCGCACGCTTTGCGTGGGATTCGCATTTTTCCTGATCTGTGCCTTCTGGCAGGCATATGACACCATTGTTCCGAAAATCCTCACCGACCGCTTCGGTATGTCACAATTCACCTCGGGCGCGATCATGGCGATCGACAATATCCTCGCGCTCTTCCTTCTCCCCCTCTTCGGCATCCTCTCGGACAAAACAAAATCCAAGCTCGGACGCCGCACACCCTTCATCATCGCCGGCACTCTGATCGCGGCGGCAGCCCTCATCTCGCTCTCCTTCGTAGATTCGATGCAGCTTGACCGTCTCGGCAATATCGCTGACATCAACTCCGAGGAAGCACGCGCCGTTCTTTACGATTACGACTACGACGCGCCCCTCGCAACTCCCGACGGCGCCCAATACGATCTTGCGGAATTCACCCGCGAGAACTTTATGAAGATCCCCGCGGAGCTTGAGAACGGCAAGGCAAACCCCGACTACACCAATTACGTCGTCCCCGCGCGTTCGGCTTATATCGCGCAGGAGATCGTCGGCAAGGACCCCTCGGTGCTGATAACCTTCATCGCCGTACTCTTCATCCTTCTTCTCTCGATGGCGACCTTCCGCACTCCCGCAGTCGCGCTGATGCCCGACGTCACCCCGCGTCCCCTGCGTTCCAAGGCTAACGCCGTCATCAACCTGATGGGCACGATAGGCGGAAGCCTTATCCTCGGACTCGGTATGGTACTCTCCACGGGATCTACCAAAAACACCTATATGCCCTACACCGGCTATTTCTGCATCGTTGCGGGCATAATGCTCGTCAGCCTCATCATCTTCATTTCGACCGTCCGCGAGCGCAAGTTCGTTGCCGAAATGGAGGAGATCAGCCGCGCGGAAAATATCAAGGAGGGCAACGACGAGGACGAAGCGTCGGGAAGCCGCAAGCTTTCAAAGGCGGAAATGGCATCCCTCATCCTCCTGCTTGCCTCGGTCGTTCTCTGGTTCTTCGGCTACAACGCCGTGACGAGCAAGTACTCGGTCTATGCGGGACGCGTCCTTCAGCTTGACTACAACTCCACCCTTCTCGTGGCAAACATCGCCGCGCTGATCGCATATCTCCCCGTCGGTATGATCGCGACCAAGGTCGGCAGAAAGAAGACCATTCTCGCGGGCGTCGTTATGCTCAGCGGAGCGTTCCTCACCGCCTCCTTCCTTGACGCGGGAACACCCCTGCCCGTTATGATGATCCTCTTTGCCATCGCGGGTATCGGATGGGCGACCATCAACGTCAACTCCTTCCCCATGGTCGTCGAGCTTGCGCGCGGCGGCAACGTCGGTAAGTACACCGGCTTCTACTACACCGCAAGTATGGCGGCGCAGACACTCACTCCCCTGCTTTCGGGTTATATCATGGACAGCTTTGGTATGAAGACCCTATTCCCCTACGCCGCGATCTTCGCAGCCGGCGCATTCATCACAATGATCTTCGTTCGCCACGGCGACTCCAAACCCACGAAATGAGGTAAATTAAAATGATTATCGTTTATATTCTTCTCGCTCTTATCGCACTCTCCGCGCTCTACGTTTTCTTGCTCCGTCCCCGTCCCGAGCCCAAGACCTCGGTCGAGCCCCTTAAGGTAGACTACGCTCACCGCGGACTCCACGGCGACTTCGCCGTAGAAAACACGATGCAGGCGTTCTACGCCGCCGAGCGCGAGGGCTACGGCATCGAGCTTGACGTCCGCCTCTCGAAGGACAATCAGGTCGTCGTTTTCCACGACGACACACTTCAGCGTATGTGCGACCGCACCGAGCGCGTCGATTCGAAGACGGCATCCGAGCTTTCCTGGGTCGAGATCAAGGGCACTTACGAAAAGATCCCTCTTTTCGAGGACGTCCTCGCGGGCATCGACCCCACCACTCCCCTCTGCATCGAGCTCAAGGGCAACGACACCCGCCTTTGCGTTGAGCTTGCAAAGCTTCTCGATAAGGAAGACAGATTTTATTCGGTCAAATCCTTCAACCCGATGCTTATCAATTGGTACCGCGTCAACCGCCCCCGCGTGGTGCGCGGCGTGCTCGTTTCCAATTTCCTTGCAAAGGGTCATAAGGGCAATATCTTCACCCGATTCCTCGCGACAACAATGGTTCTCAACTGCCTCGCAAAGCCCGACTACATCTCCTACGACTGCAAGCACCCCAAGCTTCTGCCCCTCGTTATCTGCAAGAAGCTTTATAACGTAATGACGTTCACCTGGACCGTCAACACCCCCGAGCTTTACGGTGAAGCCAAAGCCAAGGGCGACATCCCCGTATTTGAAGGCTTCGAACCCAAGAGATATTGATATGAGAGATAATTACGACATTCTGAAGACCGAGGGCAGAAATCCTCGCACAATGGACATTGATAAGCTCTCCTCGCTCGAAATGGTGCGCCTGATCAATCAGGAAAACCGCGCCGTCGAGGACGGAATTGACGAAGCACTCCCCGAGATTGCATCGGCGATCGATATGATAAGCGAAGCCATAGAACACGGCGGTCACATTATCTACGTCGGCTGCGGCACCTCGGGCAGACTCGGCATCGTTGACGCATCCGAATGCCCGCCCACATTCGGTGTTGATTACGAGCTTTTCCGCGGAGTTATCGCGGGCGGCAAGGAAGCCGTTTTCCGCGCGACCGAAAATGCCGAGGACAGTGAGGAAAAGGGTATTACCGCAATCGAAGCCGACGGTGCGAAGCCGGGCGACGTCGTTGTGGGACTTTCGGCATCGGGACGCGCACCTTTCGTCATCGGCGCACTCAAAAAGGCACGCGAACTCGGCTGCAAGACGATATCCGTCACCTGCAACCCCGGCTCGCTTATGGAAAATCACTGTGATGTCGCCGTTTCGGTCTACGTCGGCCCCGAGGTCATTTCGGGCTCGACCAGACTCAAAGCCGGCACGGCGCAGAAGCTGATACTTAATATGTTCTCCACCTGCGCGATGATAAAAACGGGCAAGGTGCGCTCGAACCTTATGGTAAACGTCCGCCCGACAAACGAAAAGCTCGTTGAGCGTGCAACACGAATCATAATGCAACTTTCGGACGCAGACAGAGAGACCGCCGAACGTCTGCTTAAAGAATACGGCGACGTCCCCGCAGCACTCGATGCTTACGCAAACACAAATTAAAAAGTTTTGGAAGATTCTAAAGAAACTTTTTTCAAAAAGTTTCTTTAGCAGAGCTCGAGACAGCGTCTCGATTTAATGCGCGAGCTTAAGCTCGCCCCACCGCGCTTCAAAATGGCGAAGCTCTGCTTCGCCATTTTGGACATAGTCAATACTTCCCGAATGTAGGGAAGTATTGACTATGTCCCCCCTTTGACAAATAAAGAAAATCTATGATTATAGACAAAAGGAGAAAAATGAAAAAATCCTTTATCTGGAACATTCTATTAATAATCGGAATAATTCCTTTTGTTCTTCCCTTTATTTTAGGTATATACAGAATGAGCATCGAGTCGTGGAATTTATTCGATTGGCTCGTCCTTTACTCCTTCATATATTGGCCTACATATATCGCGGGACTCGTTTGCGTCGCCGTTTACGTATGCTACCGCATAATTAAAAAGAAAAATGAAAACAAACTTTCAAAAAAAGATTGAAGAAATAACATCCTCTGCGATCCCGATGCATATGCCGGGGCATAAGAGGAATACGGCTCTACTCGGCACCGATCTTCCCTACTCCGTCGACGTCACCGAGATCGACGGCGCGGACGATCTCCACGATCCCGAAGAGGGCGGCATTATCGGCTCGCTCTGCGAAAAGTACGCGAGTTTATACAAAGCCAAGTCGGCGTATCCACTCATTGGCGGCTCGACCTGCGGTATTCTCGCGGGCATCCGAACGCTGACAAAGCCGGGTGACTCCGTCATCGTCGCGCGCAACTGTCATAAGTCGGTTTGGCACGCGATCGAGATCTGCCGTCTGACACCCACTTGCATCCTTCCGCCCATCACCCCGGAATACGGCATCTGCGGTGCTATCACACCGACGGCGGTCGAGGAAGCCTTCTCACGCGCCCCCGAAGCATCTGCGGTCATTCTGACCTCGCCGACTTACGAAGGCGTGATATCGGATATTGCGGCTATTGCGGAGGTCTGCAAAAAACACGGCGCCGCGCTTTTCGTCGACGCCGCTCACGGTGCGCACCTCGGTTTTTCCGAGCATTTCCCCGATTTCCCGCGAGTCGCGGATATTGCTGTCACAAGTCTGCACAAAACCCTCCCCGCGCTGACACAGACCGCGCTCGGTCTTGTTTTCAATGAGAAATATTCCTCACGCTTTGCCCGCAATCTCGGCATCTTCGAAACAAGCAGTCCTTCATATATATTAATGAACTCGATCGCAAAATGCGCGGATATTTTGTCCGACTCGGAAAAGCTTTTCGATAATTACCGCGCGATGCTCGACGAATTTTACGCATCGACTACCCCCGAAAAGCTAAAGCTGATCAAAACCGACGATATCGGAAAGATCTCGATCTCGACGAGAAATACGAACTTTACGGGTTCCTCACTTGCCGACACTCTGCGCTCGCGTTTTCATATCGAGCCCGAAATGGTTCACTCCGACTACCTTCTCTGTATGACATCTGTCTGCGACACGCGCGAAAACCTCACCGCCCTCTCGCGTGCGATAATGGCACTCGATGCGGAAGCCGAGTATTCGGAAAACAGAACTTATCCCTCGTTCATCACCTCACTTCCGCCCGTCGCAATTCCGCTTTGTGACGCGGTCTGGCTCGATCTACCCGATGGCGAAGATATCTCGAACGCCTATCTTTGGGTCTATCCCCCCGGCATCCCCCTGCTTCTGCCCGGCGAGGTAGTCACCGACGAGATAAAAAATCACCTCGAAATGCTGAAAAATTCGGGGATTTCGCCAAAAATCATCAAAACCTCTTGACAAATCGGCAAAAATCATATATACTATATGGTGAATTAAATTATATCCGAAAGGTGGATTTTTACAATGAAGAGAATTCGTACTATCAATACCCGTGACCTCAAGGCTTCCGTTAAGAACGGCGGATGCGGCGAGTGCCAGACTTCCTGCCAGTCCGCTTGCAAGACCTCTTGCGGCGTTGCTAACCAGGCTTGCGAAAAGAAGTCTAAGTAATTGTAAAAAAGCAGCCGCGACAGCGGCGGCTTTTTAAATCTGGTGAGGTAAAAAATGATCCATTCCTATAAACTCAACGGTTACAACATAGTCCTTGACGTCGGCTCGGGCGCGGTTCACGCGGTCGATGATCTGGCTTACGATGTAATCAATCTTTACGAAACTAAGTCGGCAGACGAGATCGTTTCGATCTGCCTTGAAAAGTTCGCCGCAGAGGACATCACCGAGGGTGATATCCGCGACACGATCTCCGACGTCGAGGAGCTCAAAGCCGACGGCAAGCTCTACGCCGAGGATATCTACGCGCCCCTCGTCGGCAAGCTCAAGAACAATTCGAACACCGTAAAGGCACTCTGCCTGCACGTTGCGCACACCTGTAACCTCAACTGCGAATATTGCTTCGCGGCTCAGGGCAGATTCCACGGCGAACGCGCGCTGATGTCCTTCGAGGTCGGCAAACGCGCACTCGATTTCCTTGTTGAAAACTCGGGCACACGCCACAATCTCGAGGTCGACTTCTTCGGCGGCGAGCCGCTGATGAACTGGCAGGTCGTCAAGGATCTCGTTGCCTACGCGCGCTCTATCGAAGAGGCGGCAGGCAAGCATTTCCGCTTCACGCTGACGACAAACGGCGTGCTTGTTGACGACGACGTAATCGAATTTGCCAACAAAGAGATGGACAACGTCGTTCTCTCGCTCGACGGCAGACGCCACGTACACGACAACCTCCGCAAGACCGTAAGCGGTCAGGGCTCTTACGACCTGATCCTTCCCAAGTTCAAGGAGTTCGTCAGCCGCCGCGGCGACAAGGGCTACTATATGCGTGGCACGTTCACCAAGTTCAACACCGATTTCTGCAAGGACATCATACATATGGCTGACGAAGGCTTCACCGAGCTTTCGATGGAGCCCGTAGTCTGCCCTCCCGGCGACCCCTACGCGCTCGGCGACGAGGATCTGCCCGTGCTTTACGAGCAGTACGAAAAGCTCGCGCTTGAAATGATCGACCGCAAGAAGCGCGGCAAGCCGATCACGTTCTATCACTATATGCTCGACCTTGAGGGCGGCCCCTGCATCTATAAGAGAATTTCGGGCTGCGGCTCGGGAACCGAGTATATGGCTGTCACCCCCTGGGGCGACCTTTACCCTTGCCACCAGTTCGTCGGCGACGAGAAATATCTGCTCGGTAACATTTTTGACGGCGTGAAAAACGAAGCAATCCGCGACGAATTCCGCTCCTGCTCGGCATATTCGAGAGAAGAATGCCGCGATTGTTGGGCAAGACTCTATTGCTCCGGCGGCTGCGCCGCAAACTCCTACCACGCAACGGGCAGCGTAAACGGCGTCTACGAGTACGGCTGTAAGCTGTTCAAGAAGCGAATCGAGTGCGCGATTATGCTCAAGGTGGCAGAAGCGTGCGAGAGCGAAGAATAATAATAAGTTGCCAGTTACTAGTTATTAGTTGCTAGTTAAAGGTAAAAATTCCGCCCGTTGGGCGGAATTTTTCGATTTGATTGAAAAATTTGAAGTTTTGATCGAACTTTTTCAAAAGTTCGCGGAGCACGAGGCAGAGCCTCGGACTAATGCGAAGGCTTCAGCCTTCGCCACCGCGCTTCAAAATCGTGAAGCTCCGCTTCTCGATTTTGGACAGAGTCAATACTTCCCGAATGTAGGGAAGTATTGCGCTCTGTCACCTCGCGCACTCGCAGAGCGCGCAATGACGATAGAGAATTTTTATCTCCTGCGGGTACGAGCTAAAAACTTCGCGCCTACACAGAGATTTTCCCGATATCCTCATAATTTTGTTCAGGCAAATCGGCCCCCGCCTCGCTCCCCCTTCCGTAAACCGGAAGAGTGAAGTAAAGGCTTATAAAGGCACGTAGTTTAAACACTCTCCTACGAAAAACTACGCCGGGTATGATGCTTATTTTGTCATCTTTGCCCTGATACCTTTTATAAGCTCGCTTTCATTTTGCTCGAACAAGATATCCAATATTTTTACGGCTTTTTCTCTGTATCCAACGTCATTTTCGGTCTCGGAAATGGCGTTAAGATGATATGAAAGCAACCACGCAAGCGGTTCGATTGCCGATCTTGCGGCTTTATTCTTCCCGTTATTATCCTGCAGGATGCGTACCAGAGCTGTTTCTCTCGTCTTGAAGAGATTCGGCAATTTGTTTGCATATTCAAGCGCTTTTTCATAATCTCCGTATCTGTAATACGCATCGGCAATATTGAAAAGAGCCGCACCTCTGACATCGGAATCATCGCAGTATCTCAAAATCTGCTCCTGAACCGCGATGGATTCCTTCAAATACTCTATTTTTTCGGACATGGTACCGTCAAGGCGTTCGAGAGATGCCGACAACTGAATGAGAAGTAATGCGTTATTCGGGTACGATTTCAGAGCTTCTCTCATCAACGTAACGTTTTCCTTATGCTTTCGCGCCTGCCTGTTTTCTTCCCAGATGCGATTGATCTCATCAAGCTTTTTCGCAGACGTTATTTCATCCATTCCAATCAAATCATCGACCGTAACTTGGTAGTAATTAGCCAAAATCGGAAGCATCGTAATATCGGGATATCCCTCGCCGCGCTCCCATTTGCTAATAGCTTGGAAAGAAATTCCGAGATGTGCCGCAACCTCTTCTTGTGTCAAATCCTTGTTTCTGCGAAGTTTTTTCAGTTTTTCACCGATCATCAGTTCCATAACGAACCTCCAAGTTATTTATTTTCGACGCGTCTGAACATATTATAACAGATTTTTCGGCACAAATCAATAACCGCAACATAGACTTGATTCTACTTGGCGTAGAATTTTTCTATTGACAGATCCCCCCCTCCCGCTTGCGGGAGGGGTTGGGGTGGGCAGTCAGCACCGCGCGGGATTTTGCGCACCCAAGGAAAATTCAAGGCGAAATATAATAAAAATGTGAAAATCCGCTGCGGCGGATTTTTTCCTTTTATAAAAGCGCCGTCTGCGGACGGCGCGGGGTGACAGAGCGCAAATACTTGCCTTCGGCAAGTTGCAACTCTGTCTTGTCGGCTCACGCCTCCATTTTCCTTCGGAAAACCGCCAGAGATGCACTTCCCTACATTCGGGAAGTATTGACTCTGTCCAAAAATCCGAAGCAGAGCTTCGTATTTTTGAAGCACGGTGGCGAAAGCTTCGCTTTCGCATTAGTTTGAGGGTCCGCCTCCTGCTCCGTTTTAGAAACTTTTCGAGAAAAGTTTCTTAAAAATCTTCAAAAGCTTTCACTCTTTTATAAAACTTCTTGACAACACTCGCCCCGCGTGGTAAAATTATGTTAACAAAAATTTCATCATCGGAGGTCTTCATGGAAACACAGGTTCGTTTTGCCGTCATCGGTACCGAGGGGATCGGTCGCAGTCACATTGACGGTATTTTAGCTACCGAAAATGCCGAGCTTGCCGCGCTTTGCGACGTTGACGAGGCGGGTGTTCGCGCACGCGCCGAAAAACACGGTCTTAATACATATTACACCGATTACAAGGATATGCTCCGTGCCGGGGGATTTGACTGCGTTGTCGTCTGCTCTCCCGACTCCTTCCACAAGGATCAATGCGTCGATTCGCTCGCCGCGGGTTATCACGTTCTCTGCGAAAAGCCGCTTGCCATGCGTCTTGACGAATGCGAGGCGATCATTGCCGCCGCACGCGCTTCGGGCAAGAAATTCATGGTCGGTCAGGTCTGCCGCAAAACTCCCGCCTTCGCGCTGATGAAGGAAATGGTCGATCGCGGCGACATCGGCGAGCTTTTCTACGTTGAATCCGAATACGCGCACGACTACTCGATCCTCGGACGCGGCGAATGGCGCAAGGATCCCTCCTACATCCGTCATCCCGTTGTCGGCGGTGGTTGCCACGCGATGGATCTTCTCCGTTGGATCGCGGGTGACCCGACCGAGGTCTTTGCCTACGCTAACCACAAAATGCTCCCCGATTGGCCCGTCGACGATTGCACGATATCTGTTTTGAAATATCCGAACGGCATCATCGGAAAGGTCTTAACCTCGATCGGATGCAAGCGCCCCTACACGATGCGCACACAGCTTTTCGGATCGAAGGGCACCATCCTCGGCGACAACAAATCGCCCTACATCACGCTTTTCACACCCTGCATCGACGAAAAAGGCAAGCACAGCTTCAAGGAAGAACAAATTTTCATTGACATCAATCATCACAATATGGCGGCTGAGATCGCGGATATGTGCGACATTATTCTCGGCAAAAAGGATCTCGAGATCGACGTTATCGAAGGCTCAAACACGGTTGCCGTCTGCCTCGCTGCAGTTGAATCGGCAGAAAAAGGACTCCCTGTCAAACCCCACTATTTCAGTTAAAGGAAGGTAAACCGATATGTTAAGAATTGGATTTTCGGAATTTGATATAACCCCGCCCGTGGGCAAGCTCATCCCCGGCGGCTTCACCCCTTGCCTTACAAGCGAACCCGCGCGCGGCAAACTCCTTGTCACCGCCGCGGCATTCGACGTTGACGGAAACCCGCTGATCCTCGTTTCCGCCGACACCCTCTCGCTCCAGATCAGCACAGCCGACCGCATCAGAAACACGATCTCCGATGCTACCGGCGTACCCTTTGACCGCATTCTTGTCGGCGCGACCCACACCCACACGGGCGGTGCCTGCGACTATCAGCTTTGGCTCTGTCCGCCTGACCTCGAAGTTGCGTCGCTGACCGAAAAAGGAATTGTAAGCGCCGCCATAGATGCTCACAAGAACCTTGCGGACGCCCAAATCGGCACGGGACTCGGTGAGGAAAAGCGTTACAGCTTCTGCCGCGACATCCGTCTTGTCGATGGCTCTATCAAGATGAACCCCAACCGCGCGCATCCCGAGCTTATGGTCGCTCCGATCGACACGCCCGACTATTCGGTCAACGTTATGCGCATCGACTCCGCAGAGGGCGCTGTTCGCGGCTTCATCGTCAACTACGCGAACCACCCCGACTGCCACCAGAAAAACAAAAAGAGCTTCAGCGGAGATTTTCCCGCCGCGCTACGACGCGGTCTCAAGCGAGTCTACGGTGAGGACGTCTTCGTTCTCTTCTTCAACGGCACCTGCGGCGACATCAACTGCATCGACTGGATGAAGTCCACATCGGACTCCTACTACGGCGGCACGAAAAATGCGCCCGAGGCTATCGGCGCGGGTCTGACCTCGACCGTCGTGCAGATAAACGCCGATATCAAAGCTGATAATTCCGCGCCCGAAATTGCCGCTATCTCCAAAAACATCGTCCTCAAGCGCCGTTACAAAACCGAAGCCGACTACGCTTGGGCGCAGGAGATCGCGAAGGATATGGACTCGCACAACGCAATGGACAGAGCGTTTGCAACCGAGTATCTCGAGAACGACGATGACGTAAGCCCCGAAATTCCCTTCGAGATCCACACCATCCGTCTCGGCGATTGGGCGATCGTCGGTCTGCCCTCCGAGATCTTCACCGACGTCGGACGACGCATCAAGACGGCTTCGCCCTTCGAAAACACCGTCATCTTCGAGCTTGCAAACGGCACACACGGATATATTTCGACCCAAATCATTCAGGAAAGCACCGCTTATGAAGCAAAGATCAGCAAATACAACGCCTGCACGGCAAAGGACAGCGCGGATCGCATCGTCGAAGCCACACTGAAGCAGCTTGAGGAACTGAAAAATGTATAAGATTTTCAAATATTCCAATCATCCCACCGTTGACTTCGCCGCTGAAGAGCTGAAAAAGTATCTTCGTATGATGATGCCGCGTTGCGGTGAGATCACCGTTTGCTCCGACGAGCGCGACAGCGACGGATTCGTCCTCGCTCTCTGCTCCGACATTGGGATCGCCATTCCCGACGGGTGCGATGCCGAGCTCGATGACGTCGTTGTTATAAATACCAACGAGCGCGGAGGCATCATCGCGGGTAGCAATCCGCGCGCGCTTCTTATCGCGGTCTACGAATATCTCCGTCAGAACGGATGCGAATGGCTCTATCCGGGTGTTGACGGTGAGTTTATTCCCGTTATCGATGCGCCGAAGACGGTTTCTTACCAAAAGACCGCCGATATGCGCGTCCGCGCGCAATGCAACGAGGGCGCGGAATATCAGGCTTCGATGATCGAAACCATTGATTTCACGCCCAAGATCGGACTCAACTCCTATATGCTTGAGTTTGACATCCCAAAGGCATATTACAACTATTACTACGATCACCGAAACAACCGCGCCAACCGTTCCCCCGAGCCTATAACGCCCGAGCAGGTGCTTCAATGGAAGCGCGCATGCGAGGCGGAGATTGCGAAACGCTCTCTCATCTTTCAGGACATGGGACACGGCTGGACCGCCGAGCCCTTCGGAATCGACACCACCGAGGGCTGGGCAAAGGACGCGGAAAATCCCATCCCCGAGGAAAGCCGCGATTTCGTAGCTCTTTGCGAGGGCTCGCGCTCGCTCTATCACGGCGTTGCGCTGAACACTAACTTCTGCATGTCAAATCCCAAAGCACGCTCAATCGTTGCAAACGCGGTTGCGGACTACGCCGAAAAGAGTCCTCAGGTAAACTATCTGCACATCTGGATGGCGGACAACAGAAACAACCATTGCGAATGCGACGAGTGCCGCAAAAAGACGGTTTCGGATTGGTACGTTATGCTCCTCAACGAGATTGACGAGTGCCTGACCGAACGTGGACTGGCAACCCGCATCGCATATATCGCGTATTACGACACCGCCTTCCCGCCCGTGACCGAAAAACTGCGCAATCCCGACAGGTTCGCGCTTTTGCTCGCGGCGATCACGAGAAGTTACACCGAAACGCCCGATATGTCGGCGCGAAAGCGTGAGCTTCCGAAATTTGATCTCAACAAGAACGTCTTCCCCACCGACCTCGGAGACTACATTCAGTATTCCGAAGGATGGCAGGACACCTGCTACACTCCAAAATTCTGTTACGAATACCATTTTTGGGTACATCAGTACTACGATTTCGGAGGCATCCGTCTTGCCGAGCGTCTCTACAAGGACGTCCGCGCCTACCGCGATTCGGGATTCTTCGGCATCATTCAGGACGGCTCACAGCGCTCCTTCTTCCCGAACGGATTCCCATTCTACGTCTACGCGCGCGCTATGTACGATAAGGACTTAAGCTTTGACGATCTACGCGAAAAATATTTTTCTCACGCATACGGCGAGAACTGGCGCGAGATCTCGGAGCATCTTGAGAAGATATCAGATATTTTCGACGTAAATTACCTCGAGGTCGCTCACCGCGCGTCAGCGGAACGTAAACTTGTGTCGCAGGAGCGTGCCGAGTCGCTGAAGCAGATCGCAGGACTTTGCGGAGAAATGACCAAAAAGCTCCGCGCTTGGAGAAAAGTCCCCCAAAAGAGGATTTTCAGCCTTTCGCTTCGTATTCTCGAGCTTCACGCCGAGTATTGCACGGGACTTGCCGAATCTATGATTTTGACAGCCGAAGGCAAGGCTGACGAGGCTTTCGATGCCTTCAACTCCCACTTTGACTCCTTCGGCGCACACGAATTTGAGATCGAACGCTATTTTGACCACCATCTCGCATACTCCGCGCTCAAGCGCAGCTTATATCCCGGCAAAAACAGAATTATCACGGAGGAAATAGGATAATGAAACACTTCATCATCGGACGCGCAGAAAACGGATTTTACCGCTATCAGGGTTGGCCGACCGTTTGCATCGACGAGCAGGGCGTGCTTTATACCGTCTGTTCGGGTAACCGACTCGGACACCTTTGCATTTTCGGCAAAAACTTCCTTTACAAGAGCTTTGACGGAGGCGAAACTTGGACTCCGCCCGCAATTATCAACGACACCTATCTCGACGACCGCGACGCGGGCATCACGTACCTCGGCGGCGGCAAGATGCTTATGACGTACTTCTGTCACCCTTGGCAGTTTTATGCCGAGCGCAGACAGTGGGTTGACGGCTACACAAACGGCGTGACCCGCGCGATGGCTCACGGCATGCTTGACGGCTACGCAAATATGCCCGAAGAGCGCAACAAATACGGCTCATTCGTCCGCCTCTCCCGCGATTACGGAAACACTTGGGATGAGGCTGTCAAGGTTCCCGTCACGGCACCTCACGGCCCCATTCTCCTCAAGAGCGGCAAGCTCCTTTACGTCGGCAAGGAATTTCATTCGAAGGATGAAGACCTCGATCAGGGCGCGATCTACGTCTACGAAAGCTCGGATGACGGCAAGAGCTGGCAAAAGCTTTGCGGAATCGACTTCCCCGAGGGACTTGACAAGAAGAATATGCACGAGCCGCACGCAGTTGAGCTTCCCGACGGAACGATACTTGCCTCCATTCGTGCGCAGGGCGAAGGCGTACCGCACGGATTTTCGATCTTCACCTGCCGCTCGACCGACGGCGGAAAGAGCTTCACCGCTCCCGAATGCCTCGGAATCAGCGGTTCTCCCCCTCACTTCCTGCTCCATTCGTCGGGCGCACTCATTCTCACATACGGTCGACGCGAAGCTCCCTTCGGCGAGCGCATAATGATCAGCCGCGACGGCGGAAAAACCTGGGGAGAGGAGCATATTCTCACCGAAGCCTACTGCAACGACCTCGGCTACCCCGCAACCGCCGAGCTCGAGGACGGCTCGCTCGTCACCGTCTACTATGAAAGATACAAGGACGATAAATTCACATCGATTCTCGGGGTAAAATGGAGAATTGAGGAGTTTGAATAACATAAAAACGGATACAGCCGCGGCTGTATCCGTTTTTATGTTATTTTTTAATCTTAACAGAAATTACCCAATCTCCGGCATCCGGCTTTTCGGGTAACTGATAGGTTCCGTCTGTTACGGTCACGGTGAAGGCTTCTCCGTATTCGCCCGTGATGCAGTTGAACCACTGTACCTCGTACTCGCCGTTTGCCATAGCTGTCAGCTTTCCAAGCTTATCATTGTGTGTCTTGCCATAAAAATAGCCGATATAGATCTCATTTCCGATGTGCGACACCGAATACTTGCAAGAACCCGGCTGATAGAAATAGGATTTATTGAAGCAGGGCACAAGGCGCCACCATTCATATTTCTGAAGATAATCTTTGATATAAGTTACCTGCTCACCGGACTCAAGATACAGTCCCTCTATCCAGTTCAGTCCTTTATCAAAGGTCTCGCCGTATGCGTCGGTCACCGTTCTGCTTTCGTAGTCGGGATATCCGTTCTGAGCCCAGAAAATACTCCAGATGGGCTGAACACCGTAGCCGTAGCCGAACTGACCGTTCATATACGCTCCCCAAGCCTGAACACGGACACCGTAGCTGCTGCCGCCGCTTTCATCCCAATGGTCATACGGACCCTCGTAGTTTACAACGGGCTTACTGCCTGCATTGCCGTAATACTCCTTTGCCCACTCCCAATTTATTCCGTTGAAGGCATAGTTATACTGCGCCGCATACCAAGAGTGATTTTCCGAATCATCAAAGCGTGAATTTTTAACACGTGTATAGATCGCATTTTCCTGATGACAGGTGGACGGATGATCGTAGGGATCATATTTTGCAACCCAATCCATTACGTAGAACCACGGATTCGTTTCGGGTGTTGCAGCGCAGTCGCCGCGGTCAACGCCGTAATAGTCGTTGTCACCCTCCTGCGTGGTCGCCCACATAACAGGATATGCGCTGTATCTTGCCACCCAATAGCGGCAAAGCTTTTCAAGTTCTGCATCTGTGATCTTGCCGGCAAAATATTCGGTCATAAGCGCTGTAGGATAACCGAACTGCGTATTGGAATGAACCATGCCAAGCTCGGCGATATAATCAAAATATACGTCATACTGCTGAAATTTAGCGAGCATAATATCGTTTACGCCGTATGTAAATATATTCTGATATTCGTCCGCAAACCAACCGTTCTGTCCCGGGTTGGTCCACCATCCGAGCGGTTGGGACTCAATAACCGTGTAACCCTGCTCTGCCCGGTGATCCATAATATATTTGAACTGCGAAGTGATACCGTACTGATCCGCAAGCTCTTTCGTGATACCAGCAAACTTCTGCGTCTCAACCGAGCCGTAGCTGTCGATCTCTTCGAGCGCAAGCGTCCAATGGGTGTCGGCAAGGTAGAAAAAGGGAGTACCGTCGGCATACATAAAATAGTTTTTGCCTGCCTCGGTCTTGATAAAGCCGTGCTTATAGATTTCAAGATCACCCGAGTATTCCTTGCAGGTCACACTGCCGCCGCGATGATGAAGACCGCTGTTTGCGGTATCGGTGCAGAGGGTATAGAAGCTCCACTCGCCGACCTCAGTGGGCGCAAAACGGACCTTCCAGCTATCGCCGCCGTCCCAGAAAGCAGGAACGGTGAGGACGGTGCCTGTCTTTTCGTTGTAGAAAACGGCATCCATATCAACGGTATATACAGGATTTTCATAAGTCTTATCGCTCGTGAATTCGATTTCGCAAGCTACCCACACCTCGGTGTCGAGCTTCATCTGCTCGCCGACGGGAGTTATTTTTTCAATTTTCGCCATCTGCTCGTCATCTTTCTTTGAAGTTATCGACGAAAGTATCGAAAGATCGCTCGGCACTGCGAGAGTGCCATTCTTTGCATTCGAAACGTAGTCGGAGATAAAGCGTTCGACCGCCAAAAGCGTACAATTGTCGTTAAAACCGATGATAACTATCTTGTTACCAACGGCGCGTATCGCGTATTCTCCCGCAGAAAGCGTCAGATAGACCTCAAGGCTCTCGCGGCGGTTGGTTTCTCCGATAAGGATCTCAGCCTCTGCGCTTTCGTATTCGCCCGCATTGACCTTACCCTGAACCCAGTCGTCAACGCTCTTTATTTCAACCCCCAAGGAATCCTTAAATGCCGCAACGATATCCTTACAGCCTCCGTAAAGAAGCGCCGTATGCGTTTCGGGACGAACGAGAGTATAGAGACACGCACCGTCCTTTACGACGTCGATCGCGGGCACGGAGAGCTCGGTTTCGACAGCCTCCGTAATCTCCGAGGTTTCGGCATTGGGGACATCGCCCGCGCAACCTATAAAGACCGGGACGAGCATTAGTACAAATAATATAAAACTGACAAATCGTTTCATTTATGCCTCAAGAACTATTCTGATCGTTTCAACAACACCCATATTAGTCCAGATCGAAATAATCGACAAAAGCGCTGTAATTATTCCCGTTACGGGCTTGGAAATGCCCTCGCTCTTTTCCGTCAGGTTAATGAGAACAGCCGCAGAGATCAAGGTCAGCATAACGGAAATATCGTAAACGTATCTCATATTGACTCCGCCGAGGCAGAAATCGGAAAATGCGATGCCGAGGGCGAGGATTGCCGTCACGCAAACAACTGCGCTCTTCCACGCGTCCTGCTCTCCGCGGTGCTTTTCGATCAGCGCGAGGCGGGGATACGCGAGAATGCCGAGAGGAAGTCCATAGGCAAAAACTCCGCAGGCACGGTCGGCGTAGAAATAGCGCGAGCCGCTCGGGAGAACCATCATTCTCTGCATCTCGATAAAGGGCTTCACTTCAGTCTGCCACATCGGGCAGAGGAAATAGGAGAAGAATGAGGAGAACAGATATTTGAAATCAATGGTATTGAGCGAAACGTCGCTGACGGTGAGCTGATAATTCGCTCCGAAATCGAGCGGCGAGCCGAAACGTGCGTTATTATACCACATTACGGCAATCGCGCCCGCCATCAGCGGAAGAGCAAAGGATGAGACGGTCAAGATTCCGTCTTTGAGCGTGTCCTTGCGAACCTTGAAGATAAATTCGATGAAAAGCGGGAATACGGCAACACACATAAGTGCCACGGTGGGACGCGACCATACGGTCAGCGTCAGCGCGATTGCGGCAAAAACGAGCATTATCATTCTCGCCCAAAGCTTCTCTTCCCTCATCGAACGAACGGCAAGGGCTACGAAAGCCATCGAGAATACCTGTGCCGAGAGCACGGCAACGTAATACATATCCGAACAAAGCACGCCGAGATAGACTCCGCTGGCGCACACCGTTCCCGCAAGTCCGAGCAAGAAGATCCAGAGATTCGGCTTTTTGATAAAGCGAAGAACGATCTCGCGGTATGCAAGCGCGGTAGTGATTATCGCCGCTATCGCAAGGATGAGGCAGGTGTAGGGGATATTCGGAAGCTTGCCCGTCAGCGCATAGATCGGCGCGTGGACGGTCAGGATCGGCGCGATGCCGAAATAGGAATAGTATTTTCCGTCGAAAAATGCGTAATCCCAATTATATCTCGCGCGCGAATTTGTTCGTTCGGTGGGATCGTAAGGATTTTCAAGCGCAGCCAAGCGGCGGTCGACCTCAAGATCAAGCTCGATCTGCCCCTTTTTCCACGCGTCGAACTGTCTGATATAAATATCCGTCGGCACGCGTCCGCCGACCTCGTATTCGAGAAGCTCTTTTTCCTTCATCATAGTCGGGAAGCACGCCGAAATAAGCAGGATCACGACGAGAAGGAACAAAATATTCGGTATGATTTTTTCGGAGCAATATTTTGCTCCGAAAAATTTATTTATATAATTCTTCATTTAATTGACCTTTTCACCGTAAACGAGGATCTCACGGGTGTTGATGGTGTTGTATTTGTTTTCCGCATCGTTTCGTCCGACAACTACACCGATTCGGATATACTGTCCGCTCACGCCCTCCATATCAAACAGGCAAGTGACCTTTGCGGTATTGCTGTTCCAGGGGTCAGCGGGAGTCGTGCCCGCATTGACGAGCTTGGTACCGGTAACGTTATCCCAGCAAGCCGAGGGAACGCGGGTCCAATTTACGCCGTCATCGCTGACAAATACCTCCGCAACTCCGGGGAATCCCTCAAGGCTTCCCGAGGAGAATCCGAAAGCGTCGAACTTATGCTTCGAGCCGAAATTAAGAGTAATGAGGCAGGAATAATTTGAATTTGCATCAACCTCGCCCTTGATATTGTAGGTCTTGTCATCAAACTGGAAGCAAGCCATCATAGTCGAACCCCAATGGCCGTTGACAAGATTTTCGACAGCCGTGGTGTAGCCCTTTGAGGAGGAATCCATCTTTTCAATGCCGATTACAGAAACGCCGTAGCCGATGTCGGCGATATCAGCCTTTTGCGCATCGGTAAGACCCGTGGTCGAATACTCCTTCGATGCGACAGCACCCTTTGTGCCGAGGATACCCGAGAAGGACTTGCCGTTCGGGTAAGTGCCGCCCTTGAGGACGGAAATGAGCTCGGATTTCGGGATCGAGGTCAGATTCTTCATAGCGGATGCATCAACTCCGTAGGTCTTTTCGATATACTCAACACCGACGGAGGAAGTCTTGTACTTTTCGGGGATCGCGGGGGTCTCCCAAACCGCCTTGCGAGCCGCCTCCTTGAGGATAGCCGCTGCGGAATCGGAAAGATTCGCGTTGTAATCAACCGTTGTGGGATCGATTCCCGTCATCTTCGCGAAGATGGTCATCGCCGCAAGATAGCTTCCCGTGGGATTCGGGTGGGTAAGGTCATCATCGTAAAGATTGATATTCTTGTTATTCGTGTAAACGTCGAAGAAGGCAAGACCCGCATAGGCAACGTCAATACCGAGCTCTGCGCCGATCGCCTCGTAAGCCGCGCTGATCATCCAGGTCATAGATTCATTCGTCCAGCCGTTTTCGGTGAGAACGCTGTGCCCCGCCTTTCTGCCCCAAGTACCGTAAAGAATGGGAGTTGCGCCCTCCGCTTTGATCTTTTCGGTCAGATTGCGCACGCCGGTATAGAACTTATCGGGAAGGATCGCAGGACAGGTACTCTGCTCCTGAAGGATAACGAAATCGTAATTGCGTGCCGCGAAATAGGATTCAACCTTTGCGCCGACCTCATCGTCGGATTTTGCCGCATCTATCAGATAATGGCTGCCCTTGGTAGCGCGGACGACGTTTGCCTTGTAGCCCGCCGCCTTCATAATCTTCGCGAAGATCTGCTCGGGCATATCGTTATAGTGAGTATAGCTGTTACCGACAAAAAGGATATTATAAGTCTTGCTCTTATCGAGCACCTTTTCGTCCGCGGGTGCGGAGGTGGTGTCCTCGATAACCGCAGTAGTTTCCGCGGGCTCGGTTGCCTCGGGAGCATCGGTCACGTCAGCCTCGGGAGCTTTGGTAGTTTCATCTGTAAGTGTAGTGGTTTCACCCTCACCGGTGCAGGCAACGCCCGCGAGAAGCATAGCGAGAAGCAAAAGCACAGCGGTCAGTTTTTTCATAGTTCTTGATCCTTTCGCTTTATAAGATAAGATAATATAATAATATCTTATTTTATACGGTTTGTCAAGACCTTTTCGTAATTTTCATCAATTCCTGCCAGCTTGCAGGACCCGCGATACCGTCCGACTCGATTGCGCGGCTCTTCTGAAAGGCTGCGAGAGCCCTTTCGGTCGCCGGTCCGAAGCTTGAATCTGCAGAGATCTCCGCGCCGTGGAAGACAAGTAACGTCTGGAGCAATCTTACCTCGTCACCGACCGCGCCGCGGCGAAGCACCTTTCTTTCATGTGTCAGAGTCAATTTATTCACCTCCCTTAAATCCTTATCGAAATATTTTTCGGGATCGACCCACTCGCCGAAAAGCGAAACTCCGAGGTGCAGATGCGCACCCGTGCTTCTGCCCGTGTTTCCCATATAGCCGAGTATCTCCCCCTTTACCACCTTATCACCCTTTTCCACCGCGAGCGTTCCCTTCTTGAAGTGGCAGTAGATGGTAGAAAATGCTTCATCGTGGCGAATTTTGCAGTAATATCCCGACCTTTCGCTATACCCCGCCTCGATAACCTCGCCCGCGTCAAAAGCGCAGACCCAGTCCGAAATCGCACCGCCGTTATCGGCAACGGCGACGAGATCGACGCCCGAATGATGCTCCTTTTGCCCCAATATCGTTCGCGTGCCGAACGGATACGTGATCTTATACCTATCGTAATTCTTGAAAAAACGCGAAGACATCAATCCGCCCTCGCTTTCAGCTTTTCAATCTCTGACCAAAGCAAATGAATCGCTGCGCGAAGCTGTTCGGTCTCGCTCACCACTCTTTCTTCGGGCTCTCGACCGCCCGGCTCAGCCGTATCGACTATACGAAGCTCGCCGCGCACGCTGACGAGAGCTGTGCCCCCCGCTCCGATACCGTCAAGAACGAATGACGCCGTCCCCGCCCGTCCCATGACCTCGTCGGGCACTCTGACCGACTCGCCTTGCATTATGACCGCAACGGCATCCGCGCCGTCCGACGGGAAAAAGGTCACGCGGCGGGAAAGGCTCTCCCAATCGGGCGAGAGGTCAAAAACGATTTTACAGCTTCCAAAGCTGCCCTTCGTTCCCGCCACCGCCCAATCGGGCGTCAGCCGCCAAAGATCGACTTTAATTTTTATTTCTTTCATATTTCTCCTTTCTTTTGCCATCCGCAGAAATTTTAGCATAAAAGGAAAAGGAGCTACTGACAGAAAACTGTCGCAACAAAAAACGGTCGGCTCAATAAGAGCCGACCGAATTATTATTCGATTATTTGATTATAATCAGTTCTCTTTTCTCTTAGCAACAACTGCAACACCGCAAAGAGCGATAACAGCTACTACTGCAAATACGAGAGAGGAGTCACCGGTGGTGGGAGGAGTTGCGGGCTCGGTGGTTTCGGGAGCGGGCTCGGTAATAACGGGATCAAGCTTGCCCTCGGGATCGGTGATAAGGAGACCCTTGTAGATGTTGATATCCTTGTACTCAGCAACGAGACCCTTGTTGTGGAGGTAGAAGCCTACGCAGAGCTGGAAGCCGGTCTCGTGAGGATAAGGAGTGTTATCGGTAGCCTTGGTGGTGTTGGTCATATCGATGACGTTGTAGGAAACCCACTTGCCCTCGGTGTTGAGGTAGTAGATGGTAGCGGTGTAGCCGTGGATCTCAACGCGGAAGCTTGCATAGCCGTCAGCATCGTTAGCGAGATCGGTTACGGGAACGTACTCCTTACCGGGATCATTGATATTGGTGATCTTGGTAGAACCGTGCTCGGTAGCAAAGTTACCGGTGGTGAAGTTACCGTAGATATTGAAGGAGTTGTTGAAGGGATGGAGGGTAGGAACTGCGAAGCTGAAGCCGGAGTTCTGAGAACCGGTCTTAACCTTCCAGTCGTAAGTGTATCTGGTCTCGGGGTTGATCTCAAGACCTTCAACGATAGAACCGTAGTAGGTACCTGCAGCGGTGGTGCCGTCCTGAACGAACTTAATGTAGCTCTTGTCTGCGGGATCGGTGGTTACTGCGAACTTATTGCCGTTAGCTGCAACGAAACGGGGAGAGAAGCCGGTATCCTGTCTCGAGAAATCAGCCGAGAAGAGGAGGTCGCCGGTCTTTGCGGTATCGTAGTTAGTTACGGAAGCACCCTCAACGTAGTAGTCGGGGTAGGTGGGGTTCTTAACGGTGTTACCCTCGTAAACAACTGCATCCTTGATGGTGATAGCAGCGCCGGGGTTGTAGAGGTATACAACGAAACCGAGGTTGCCTGCCTTATCAAGAACGCCGGTGTTGAATGCATCGTACTCGTCGATGTAAACGTTGTTGATGAATACCTTAACGTTTGCGCCGTCAACAACGAAAGCGAGGTCAACGAAGCCCTCTGCGTCAACGGTGGAGAGATACTTCGCGTCGGTAACGTAAGCGTCGCCGTAGAAGATAGAGCCGATAGCCTTACCGCCTGCACCGTAGCTCATTACGTGACGGATGTCGGGGCAACCGTAGTAGCCCACGAGAGACTTGTAGCCGAGGTCGAGAAGGTACTTAGCCTCGGTGTTCTCGGGCATATTGATGAATACACCTGCGTTGCCGGATGCGAGAGCGCCGGAAGCGTTGAGGTAGGTAGCAACCGCCATCTTCATAGAGATGGTGTACTGCTTGCCTTCACCGTAGGTGAGGCCCTTGATTGCGCCGCCCCAGAAGGATCTGCCTGCTGCTGCCTCCGAGCTGTAGGTAGCGGTAACGGTGGAGCCGTCGTCCGAAACAACAGTGGAGATAACGTCGCCGTTGAGGCATGCGAACGCTGCGGGAGCATACTTGTCGTCGCCCTTGAAGTTGACCTTGTAGAGAACGTCGCCGTCCTTAGCGGAAGCGGAAATTCCCATAGCCGCAACAAGAGCAAGAACCATAGCGAGAGAAAGAATTGCGCTGAGGATCTTTTTCATGATAAGAATTCCTTTCATAATTTTCGGTCGAGCCGAATTGATACATATTAATGATACCACTTTTGCCTGCTTTTGTCAAGAGGAATATATTTTTTCTTAACCTTTTATTCAAAAAACTCGGCTGTTTTGAAGAAAAACACCTCAAAACAGCCGAGAAAGCTTTATTTAATCATTAATTGATTTGAGCCGTGAAACGGATCAGTCTTCTCTTCTCTTTGCAACAACTGCAACACCGAGAACGGAGATAGCAGCGATAACAGCGAAGATGAGAGTGGAGTCACCGGTGGTCGGAGGAGTTGCGGGCTCGGTGGTCTCGGGAGCGGGCTCGGTCTCTACGGGAGGAACGTAGTTAGCAACGTCGGTAAGAGTACCCTTGTAGAGAGAAACGTCCTTCATACCGAGAGTGCACATATCGTGGTAGAGATATACGCCGCATGCAACCTGAGGTGCGCCTGCGAACTCAGCAGCAGTACCGTGGTAGGTCTCGAAAAGAACCCACTCGCCTGCGGCATCCTTGTAGTAGAGGCTCCAGGAGTAACCGTCAACGGTTACAGCCATATCTGCATAACCCTCTGCGTCGAACGCGATGTTCTTTTCAAGGGTAGCGAACTTGGTGTAAGAGGTGGTCTTTACGGTCTCGTGGCCGATGATCTTGGTACCGCTGATGCAGACAACCATATCAGAGTTCTCGCTGCCGTCAAGGTTACCGTAGAAGTTATAGAGCTGACCCCAGTTATACTTCATATTGGTCTCATCGAGGTTGAAGAAAATACCGCCGCGGAGGTCGTTGGTCTTCACCTTGTATGTGAAGGTGTAAACGGTGTCAGCGGTGTACTCGAGAGAGCCGATCGCGCCGCCCCACCAGGTAGCACCCTGGCCTGCGTCCTTCATACTAGCATCGGTGGGCTTATCGAAGTCGATTTGCTTGCCGTCGTCGGAAACGGTGATGATGGGATCAGTACCGGTAAGATTAAACATCTTAGGTGCGTAATCAGTGCCGTTCTTGAAGAGGATATCGGTAAGCTTAGCGCCAAGGCCTGCCTTTGCGTAAGCGTCCATAGTAAGTTCCTTTGCGTTGAGCATCATAGCATTGGACCAGTCTTCCTTAACTGCGCCTTCGCGGAGTGCGGGATAAGTAAAGCCCTTTGCGGAGTAGATGTTACCCTCGTAAACAACAGCATCCTTGAAGGTTACGGTACCTGCATTGTAAACGTAGAAAATAACAGCGAGATCGTCATAGTTGTTTGCGAAGGGGATATAGCCCTCGTCAAAGAACTCACCGTTGATGAATACACGGTAAATGAAGCCGTCAACCTCGATGGAAACCTTGCAGAAGCCGTCTGCGTCGGGAGTGTAAAGGCCGCCAACATAGTTGGTTCCGTCACTTACATAAAGACCGTAGTCCTTGCTGCCCGCGCCGCGGGAAAGAGTGTTCTTGGGAGTGCCTTTCCAACCCTCGGGAGTTCCGTAGTAGCCGCGAAGAGCATTCATGGTATCGGTGTACTTAGAGTTGTTGGGAGTAATTGCAGCCCAATCAGCATCGGTGATGTCCTTGTTACCGTTGATGTAGAGACCAAAGTTCTGCATAGCGCTCTTGCCTTCGATGGAGTTGTCAGCAAGAACTTCAACAGTGTACTTCTTACCTTCGCCAAGCTTGAGACCGTCGATAACGTCACCGTAGAAGTATCTCTTTGCATTGGTGACAACAGTTACGGTTGCAGAGGAGCCGTCTTCGGAAACTTCCGAGGTAACACCGTCTGCCTTGCCGTTGGTGGCAAACATCTTGAATGTGTACTTGTCGTCATTCTTGAAATTGATCTTGTGGAGGATATCGCCTTCCTTAGCGGAAGCCGAGATTCCCATAGCCGCTACGAGAGCGAGCACCATAGTAAGTGCGAGAATTGCGCTGAAAATTCTTTTCATAATTTTCGTCCTTTCATAATTTTCGGCAAAGCCGAATTGATACATAATAATGATACCACTTTTGCGATAAATTGTCAAGTAAAATTCAAATTTTCTTGACAAATTTATGTCAATATGATAATATTTATGTGATATTTGTATACAAAATTCCGTTATTAAGGGTGAAAGGAGATTTTCAAATGGAAGACAAAAGAATAATCGATCTCTATTTTGCCCGAAATGAGCAAGCGATCGCCGAGACCGACCTAAAATACGGCGCGTACTGCCGCGCGATCGCATATCGCATCCTCGAGGACCGCCTCGACTCGGAGGAGGTCGCCAACGACACCTACCTCCGCCTCTGGAACACCATCCCGCCGCAAAAGCCCGATCCCCTCAAGCCCTACGTCGGGCGCATCAGCCGAAACCTCGCCCTCGACGTCTATGACGTCAAACACGCGCAGAAACGCCGCGGCGTCACCCTCGCGCTCGAGGAGCTCTCCGAATGTCTGCCCTCGGAGGACGGACGGGAGATCGGCGAATCCGCCGCGCTGAACGATGCCCTCTCGCGCTTCATCTCTTCTCTTCCCGAGCGCGAACGCGTAATTTTTGTGCGCCGTTATTTCTATCTCTGCCCGATCGCGGAGATCGCAGAATCGCTCGCCCTCAAGGAAAGCACGACGGCAATGACCCTCTCGCGTACGCGCGTAAAACTTCGAAAATATCTCGCCAAGGAGGGCTTTGCGCTATGACGGAAAAAGACATTCTCCGCGCGATGGGAGGCATCGATGCCGCCCTCATCACCGAAGCCGCGCCCGACCGTCGCCTGCGCCGCATGACTTGGCAGAAATGGGCAACCTTCGCCGCGTGCTTCTGCCTGATCGCCTTTATCGCCGTCGGATATTACAACGTAGTCCTTCGCGGTGCAAGCGCCCCCGGACCCGAGTCCCTTGAGTTCGAAAGCCTCGCCGATATGAACAACGCGGTCGGCGTCGAAACTCTCTATAACGATCAAAAACTCACGGGAATCCAAAATATTTCCGTCACCTACTACGGCGATCAGCCGAGCCAAGCCAAGATACGCACCAAAGACGGCGACATAACGGTCCACTTTTACGTTCTTTTCGGGCACGACAAGGTAAAGGACAGCTACATCGGCGGCTACGAGGAGCAAAAGCTACGCCGCGAGATCGGAGGCGTTACAGTTCACTATTCCAAGATCTTCGACGGCTCCTACCACAGCCAGGCAAAATTCGTCTACGAAGGCAATCTTTACGTCATCGACGTCACTTCAAGCGAGGACATTCACGATATACAGGATTATATCGAAAGCATCCTCGGATAACGGAGGTTTATTATGAAAAAGAAAATAATCGTTCTCTGCATTCTTCTCTGCACTCTCGTGCTTGAAATACTGCCATACGGTGCGGTTTGTAATTTTGCAAATCCGGAAGGTCCTCCTCACCGCGTAACATATTCCTATTTCAGTATGATCCCCTACGGCTATGGCGACTTCGGCCCTCTCATCACCGCGATCTTTACCTGCATCCTACTCGTCATCACCATTCTTTCCATAATATTAAAGAAGGATTGGAGCCAAGCACTCTTGGTCATCTCCGTGATCGCAACCCTCACATCCCTCGCGCCGCTGCTGATCGGGCTCGATAACTTTTCCGTCGTCGGGGCAATAATCTCACTTTCCCTGATCGCTGCAACGGTGGTCGTCTCGCTTCGCGAGAGTGATATATTTCGCTTTCAGTAAAATATAAAGGCAGAAATTTGCCAAGGCAAATTTCTGCCTTTATTGGATACGCTTTGAAACGCTGCCCCTCCCGCGTGCGGGAGGGGGTGGGGTGGGCAGTCAGCACCCGCACGAAGGCTTCCGTGCCCAAACTAAATCAAAGACGAATTCCAATAAAGATGTAAAAATCCGCCGCGGCGGATTTTTTCCTTAACGTTCCGCAAAGCGGAACACATCACTCGGCGAAGCTGAAACATCACTTCCCCAAAGGCGAAACATCACTCGCGCAACGCGCGAACCTCACGGCAACCCCAAGCAAGCCTCGTCCCCTCCCGCTTGCGGGAGGGGGTGGGGTGGGCAGTCAGCGGTGCACAAAATTATTGCGCCAAAATCAAATCAAATGCGGAAAATAATCGAAAAATCAATGTATGCAACCGATAGTTGCCGTATAGTTGCTTGAAAATCCGCTTTATTTGTGCTATACTGTATACGGAGGTGATAAAAATGTCATTGGGTGAAAGAATCAAAGAACAGCGAAAAAGCTGCGGTCTTTCGCAGGAAAAGGTCGCCGAGCTTGTCGGGGTCAGCCGTCAGGCGGTGACCAAATGGGAGACCGATCAGTCCGCGCCGAGCACAGAAAAGCTTTTCAAGCTCGCGGAGATCTTCGGCACCTCGGTCGATCTGCTGATAAAGAACGACGAGCAAAACACCCCGACGCCCGCGGAGCAGATCTATTATATGTATAAAATGGAGCAGGCGCAAAAGCGCGCCGAGTTCAAGGCGAAGCTGAAGAAGAACGTCCTCTTTGCCCTCTGCGTGACTGCAGGGTATATGCTTTTCTACCTGATCGGCAGGATCATCTGGTGCGATCACGACTACGCCTTCCTCGCGTGGCTATTCAGCGCGCCGCCCAAGGGCGAGCATAGTTATCTCTACGGCTGGCTGCTGAGCAGTTATATGTTCTACATCACCGCCGCGATCTCGATCCTCCCCTCGCTTCTCGGAAAGCATTTGTATTCGATCACAACTTTTATCGGCTTCATGGTCGGCTTTCTTGCGGGACTAATCTTCGGTCCCAACCCGGGAGACAAGTATGGTCACACCCATTACGGCTGGGCGATCTGGGGCGTGATCTTCTTTGCGTCGGTGATAATCGGAATCGTTGTTGAGATATTTAAGAAAAAAATCAAAAAATAACAGAATAAAGACCGCACTCTCAAATTCCCCTCCCGCTTGCGGGAGGGACAGGGTGGGCAGTCAGCACTAGCACAAAGAATTTCGTGCCCAAACGAAACCAAGCGCGAAATATAATTAAATCGAAAAGAATCCGCCGCGGCGGATTCTTTCCTTATATTTAAAATATTTAAATCAACTCTCCGAATGATTGTTTTTGCTGTACTTCGCCAGCATTTCCATATACTCATCGTATTTCCGCAAAGCAGCAAACTGCTTGTGCGGAGAAGTGAGCAAGCGTTCTACCTCCCAAGCAACGATATCACTCGTGCCGAAGGCGTTCAAAACGGTATCCGCAAGTGACGCTTCCCTTTCAGCAAAATCCATCACTTTTGCCATTGCTGTAAATTGATTCTCTCTGCACCGAATAACATTTTCGATTTCGGTATTCTCGGCAGTCAGCATTCCCGCGCACTGTGTACGAACCGACGTCTCTCCGATGCAAAACAATTCGAGGTAAGGCTTTTTCGACATTTCGGCGAAGCCTTCCGCTATCTGTTCAAGCTTTTGAATCTTTTCCTCCACCGTCAGGCTTGAATCAAAGCGCACGTCTCTTGCAAGCTTCACTGCAAAATCATCCATCAACCCGAAACAGTTCTTTTTATTCCAATAAGCAAATTCGGGTGTGCCTTTCGAAAACAACTCCTCTTTCTTGAATTGATTCGGGCTTTTCGGAAGCTCGTCAAGCAATTTCATAGCGGCTTCGGTATCGCCCTCGGCGTGGAGTATCTTTGCTTTCATATTGATCGCATCAATACGTATAGTTTCGACAGTACAGCCCTCAAGAATGGTATTACTTATCTGCAAAAGCTCATCTTTGTGTTTTATAAGCACTTCCCTTTTGTTTCCCGACGTTCCTTCGGCTTTGTCCCACATATACCTATTCATTATATGGTAATTGTGAGGATACTTCTTTCGCGCAGAGGTTATGAGTCGGCTCGCTTCTTTGAATCTTCCGGCATGGTTAAGCTCTCTGTATTCCGCAAGGATTTGAGCGACATCCTCCTGTGCTTTAGCCTCATCATAGCCGAGAAGATCATCGACACTCACTCCGAATATTTCCGCGATTGGGAACAGCATCGTGATATCGGGATAGGTATTTTTCGCCTCCCACTTACTGACTGCAGCCGTCGATATCATCAAAAGCTCAGCAAGCTGTTCCTGCGTCATCCCGCGTTCAAGACGCAAACGCTTGATATTTGTTCCAATATTAAGTTCCATAATAATGAATCTCCTTTTTGATTTATCAACAGGCCTGTTTGTGCTTATATTATATCACGTTTTGGCAGGAAGTCAAGCGAATCGCAGGCAATATCGGTTTAACTCACGGTTGATTTTTTTGAATCAAAGTAATTGAAGTAACTCTATCGGATTATTTTAAACTTCTGCCACACTAAAGTTTCCCTCCCGCTTGCGGGAGGGGATGGGGTGGGCAGTCAGCACCAGCACAAAGAATTTCGTGCCCAAACGAAGCCAAGAGCGAAATATAATTAAAACGAAAAGAATCGGCCGCAGCGGATTCATTCCTTTATTTGCGCCCGAAGGGTGCAACATCGTTTGTGCGAAGCACAACATCATTTGCCGAAGGCGTCTTCATTTGCACGAAGTACAACTTCATTTGCCGCAGGCAACATCATTTGCACGAAGTGCAACATCGTGCGCCCTTCGGGCGCGGGGTGACAGAGCGCGCACTTGCCTTCGGCAAGTTGCAACTCTGCCTCGGCGGCTAAACACCGCCGTTTTCCTACGGAAAAACGCCAGAGCTGTCATTCCCTACATTCGGGAAGTATTGACTCTGTCCCAAAATCCGAAGCAAGCTTCGTATTTTTGAAGCGCGGTGGCGAAGGCTGAAGCCTTCGCATTGAAATGAGGCTCCGCCTCAAGCTCCGCGAACTTTTGAAAAAGTTCGATCAAAACTTCCCGCTGCTGTTGTCTTTTATTTGATTGGAAATTTCCGCTTGCGGAAATTCACCTCAACTTCGCCCTTCGGGCGAATCTTGACTCGCGCAAAGCGCGATCTTATCTCGGGCGCAAGCCCGATCTTAACTCAAAAAAGAGCAGAATGCCGCGCATTCTGCTCTTTTTTGATTATAACTTACTTATCCAGACCTCTCTTAATACGGCTCTGCGCTTTGAGTCGCGTTTCGGTATTAAGGATTCTCTTTCTGATTCTGATCGACTTGGGAGTCGCCTCGATAAGCTCATCGTCGCCGATGAACTCGATCGCCTCCTCAAGGCTGAAGATAACGGGAGGAGTGAGAAGAAGCTTCTCGTCCGCGCCCGAGGAACGGATAGCGGTAAGCTGCTTTCTCTTGCAAGGATTGAGCGTAATATCCTCCATCTTGGGGCACTCGCCGACAACCATGCCCTCATAAACCGGCTGGCCGGGCACAACGAACATTCTGCCGCGGTCCTGGCAGTTGTAGATACCGTAGGTGGTGGTCTCGTTGGTCTCGCTTGCTACGAGCGAGCCGGTAAATCTCATCGGGATCTCGCCCTTGTAGGGTGCGTAGCTGTCGAAAATGGTGTTGAGGATACCCTCTCCGTGAGTATCGGTCATAAACTTGGTTCTGTAACCGAAGAGGCAACGGGTGGGGATGAGGTATTCAAGTCTCATTCTCGAGCCGACCTGATGCATCTCAAGAAGCTCGCCCTTTCTCTGACCGAGCTTTTCGATGACGGCACCCATATACTGCTCGGGCACGTCAACGGTAAGACGCTCGATGGGCTCGCAACGCTCGCCGTCGATCTCTCTGAAAAGAACACGGGGAGTCGAACAGCAGATCTCATAGCCCTCGCGGCGCATGGTCTCGAGAAGGATCGAAAGGTGCATTTCACCTCTGCCCGCAACAAGGAATTCCTCGGTGGTGTCGCCGTCGTTTACGCGGAGGGAAACGTCCTTGAGAAGCTCGCGGTAGAGTCTGTCGCGGATCTGGCGCGAGGTAACGAACTTACCCTCGCGGCCCGCAAAGGGAGAATCGTTGACCGAGAAGGTCATTTCGATGGTGGGCTCACTTACCTTTACGAACTCAAGAGGCTCGGGATTGGTGAGCGACGCAACGGTGTCACCGATATTGATGTCGCCTGCGCCCGAGAAACAAACGATGTCACCCATCTTTGCCTCCTCAACGGGTACGCGGCGGAGACCGTCGATCTGGAAGAGCGATGCAATACGGACTCTCTTCGGCTTTTCCTCGGAGTGGAAGTTGCAGATCGCAACGTCCTGATTGAGCTTGAGTGTACCGCGCTCGATACGTCCGATACCGATTCGTCCGACGTAGTCGTTATAGTCAATGGAAGAAACGAGAAGCTGAAGCTCATCGTCGGGATCTCCCTCGGGTGCGGGGATGTAGTCAAGAATGGTCTCAAAGAGAGGCTTGAGGTCGGTTCCCTGCTCGTTCGGGTTACGGGATGCAGTACCCGCTCTGCCCGAGCAGTAAAGCACGGGGCTGTCAAGCTGCTCGTCGGTCGCGTCAAGGTCGATAAGAAGCTCAAGAACCTCGTCCTCAACCTCGGCGATACGCGCGTCGGGCTTATCTATCTTATTAATAACTACGATAACGGGATGATTGAGCGACAGCGCGCGCTGAAGCACGAATCTCGTCTGGGGCATCGGGCCCTCTGCAGAGTCAACAAGCAGAATAACGCCGTTTACCATTTTAAGTACACGCTCAACCTCGCCGCCGAAGTCAGCGTGGCCGGGGGTATCAACAATATTGATCTTTACGTCCTCGTAATGAACCGCTGTATTCTTCGCAAGAATGGTAATACCTCTCTCGCGCTCGATATCGCCCGAGTCCATAACGCAGGTTACAGTTTCCTGATTCTGTCTGTAAATGCCGCCCTGCTTGAGCATTTCATCGACCAGAGTGGTCTTTCCGTGGTCAACGTGTGCAATGATCGCTATGTTTCGCAGATCGTTTCTTTTGATTCTCATTTAATTTCCCGTCTCTTTCTCGTCAAATCAAATTTTTCATGTGTTTTCGCGCAAAAATTACATTATATTATAACACAAAATTTGCTTCAAGAAAAGAGTCATATAGTCAATATTACAAAAAATTCACACTTTGTTTTGTGCATACTGCATAATTTAGGAAGTCAACGCAATAATCGGCACGAAAACGCATAATACGCCTTTGCTGTGACGGGCATCACGGAGCAATTTTGCCTTATATCTGACGCATTTACCGACCGAATACTGCAAATATAAGACCAAAGACAAAATCCGATTCAAACCGCCGTCAAACATTTGAGTTCGATATTATTCGTACATTTTAGCAAGAAGCGCTTCAAATTCAAACGCATTTTTATTAGATTTCCGTCTATCTGATTTTATCGAATTTTGTATTATTTTGACTTTTATCTAACATTATGCTTATCAATACATCGAATGTTAGATAATATTTTTCATAAAACACTTGACAAAATTAGATTTATATGATATAGTTCTAAATGAAATAGTGTGACCTATATAAAACAAGTAATCAAGAAAGCCAAAGGAGCTCAAGCGATGGAAGCCATTTTGCTTCGCGAACCCAATCTGATATTCGAAACCGCGACTCTGCTGTGGAGCAGCAGAAGCAATCAGTCATGCCGAGAACTGAAAAACGCGATACACAAAAAATTCGCGATCGACGAAAACGTTCTCAATTCCTGCTTTGACGCCATCATCGAAGCAAGTGAATACGTGTGTGACGGTGTCGAGGCGCAGACCGACGAGGAGCTGCTCAATTTCCTTTTCGGAAGACATTCCTCTATGAGGGGTCCGTTTGCCTTCTACCTCATCCACGACCTCTGCAGACGCACGAAAAACGATTTCAAAACAGATCTCGCTGACCTGCGCCGTCAATCGCCCGCAATCTTCTTCGTTAACTTCTCCTCCCTGCTTCTGGCGGAATTTGCTCCGTCCGACTTCGGTGGGGTTGTTACGAACTTTGGGGAGCTTTTTGCCTTTATAGAGCAGATGCCGGTGCCTGACGACGAAAAATGGGCTCTTATGAAGCTTTATAACAATTTTGAGACGTATCGAGAGAAATTAGCCGATATCCTCGCTCTTGCGGGAGAACTCTATATGAGAAAATACGATACGATAAAGCACTATATCGGCTGGTTTATCGCCGCTGCGGCGGAGCCGCTCTCAAACGGCGGTGCGAGGTTTATTGAGCAGAATTACGGTGTCGAACTGTCGGATTCTGCCGATGCGATCTTTCTGCAGCCTTCCATTGCTATGTGTAACACCACGCGCTATCTTATGAGCTATACCTCCGAGAGGATCACCGATTTTCTCTACGTCGGCGTTCTCTTTGAGCCCTTGCGCGAAATAACCGACGTTTCGACGGTTGACGACAAGATCTGCCGCACTCTGCGAACGATCGGCGACAACCGCAAGTATGAAATCCTTAAGCTTCTTGCCGAATCCCCTCGTTACGGACAGCAGATTGCATCACTTATCGACATTTCAACCGCAACCGTATCGCATCATATGTCTATGCTGATCGAAGCGGGATTTGTTGACATCAAACGTGAGTCCAACCGAATTTATTATATCCCGAATAAGAAGAAAATACGCGACTTTTTGGATGAGCTGGAGGAGGCTTTGCTCGGCTAAGTCCGCTTCGCTCGAATCATAATCCTCCTGCGGCAAAATGAAGGGTGAATTTCCGCCGCGGCGAAAATTTCCTATTAAATTAAAGGCGGTGACGGTATAATGTCCGAAAACGAACGTAAACTTGCCCGTTTGGCGAAAGTTTTTCTTATACTTGCGCTCGCTTCCTTTGTCCTCGGCAACGCGTTTGCTTTATTCATCTATTACGCTTTCCGCACCGAGCTTCCGCCATATAACGCAGAAATTATTCAAAAAAATCCCATCGCATCCTTGGCTTACCTCGGCTCAATGCTGGCTCAGGTAGTCGGATGCACCCTGACGGCGGGCATCGGCAACGCGCTTTCGATTCTTTTTTCCTCTTTCTCTATCTCCTTTTCATCGAAAGCCGCCCGAGCCTGCTGTCACACCCCTCCCTGCAGGGATGCAAAATATCTCAAACCTCTCTCCATAACTCTTATGATCGTTTCGATCATCGCGCTGCTCCTGACACTTCCCACTTACGTCTTACTTTCTGCCTTCTTGGGTGTATAAAATGAACAAAAAACTTCTTATCTTCGATATAGACGGCACGCTTGCCGACACTGACCACATTATGGACCGGATCGTTTTCGATACCCTGCGCGATTCGGGCATCGAGATCGAGTCGATCGCCGCTACCGTTGAATCTCTTAATACGACCGGCAGAGTCATCATAAAGCCCCGCGCGCTTGTGCCGGGCGAATTCGTCGACCGCATTGACAATGAAAAATACTCCGCCGATTTTTGGAAGAACTATGACAATCATTATCTCGAGAGCATAGAAAACCTCTACGACGGCATTCGCGAGGTGCTCGCGGAGCTCAAAGCGCGCGGATACCTGCTTGCCGCGCTTTCAAACAGAAAAGAAAAATACGTGATCGGCATCATAAACGCCGCATTCGGCGAGGGATATTTCTCCGCAAGCCGCGGCTGGACCGATACAAACCCCAAAAAGCCCGATCCGCACGGTCTGAATCTCATTCTCGACGAGCTTGGCGTGTTGCCCGAAAACGCCTACATGGTCGGTGATATCGCAAACGATTACAGAGTTGCGGTAAACGCGGGCGTGAACCACGTCATCGTGACTTGGGGCTACGGCAAATACGATGAAATACGCGAGATCGGTGCCACCGTTTTTGCCGACAAGCCTTCCGATCTCCTTGAAATTCTTAAATAAAGGTGCAAAATGCCTAAAAATCTTCTCATCTTCGACCTTGACGGAACACTTTCCGACACCCAACCGATACTTTACACGATAGTTCTTGAAACCCTGCGTGAATCAGGTGTGCCGATCGAGTCGCTTGCCGACGTTTACCGCTCCTTTGACGAGCACGGCAAGGAAGTAATCGAGCTCAAAGCCTTGATACCCGCAGAATTTCTGCCTGCAGTCGACCGCGAAAAATACTCCGTTGACTTCTGGAACAACTATACGAAGCTCTGTATGGGCGCGACCGAGTGCGTTTTTGACGGTATGCGCGAAACGCTCGATGAGCTCAAGCGCCGCGGATATATCCTCGCGGTGCTCTCAAACAAGAAAAACAAATACGTTCAGCCGATAATTTCGACCGCCTTCGGCGAGGGATTCTTCGATTTCGTCTGCGGTTGGGACGAGGTTCGCCCGAAAAAGCCCGACCCGACCTCGCTTCTCGATATGCTCGCCGAGCTCGGTATTGAAAAAGAGAACGCGTGGATGATCGGCGATCTTCCCGCCGATTACAGCGTTTCGGTAAACGCGGGCGTAAATCACGTCGTAGCCGAGTGGGGCTACGGAAAGAAAAAGAAATTCCTGGCACTCGGAGCTACACTTTTCGCCAAAAAGCCTCTCGATCTGCTTGAAATCTTCAAATAAAATGAAAAAGCTGATAATTTTTGATCTCGACGGTACTCTTGCCGACACACAACCTCTGCTCAATTACATCTTTGCCGATGCGCTGACAGAGTGCGGCATACCCGAGACCGAGGAGCACGTCCGCGCGCTTGTCAAAGAAAGTGGCTTCCGCCCGACGAAGGACGGCGCACACGTTCCTGCGGATTACGCCGACCGAGTGCCCGACGATTTCGGCATTTATTTCTGGACTAATTACGAAAATTACTATATGCGCGCCGCAGACCGACTTTACGACGGCATCCGAGAAACGCTCTCCGAGCTCAAATCGCGCGGACACGCCGTTGCGGTATTTTCGAACAAGCCGCACCGCTTCACGAAACCCATAATCGACAAGGCTTTCGGTGAGGGATATTTCGATTTCATCCTCGGCGGCACACCCGAGATCGCGCCCAAACCCGATGCAAAAGGTATTATTTATATCTGCAAAAAGCTCGGACTTTCTCCCGAGGATTCCTATATGATCGGCGATCTGCCCGCAGACGCGGCATCCGCCGTCTCGGCAAACGCGAACTTCATCGGCGCACTCTGGGGATATTCCACCCGTGAAAAGCTCGCCGAAAAAGGCGGTGAAATTTTTGCGGAAAGACCGATCGAGCTGCTTGATATAATTGGTTAATTACTCTTAAACACTGCTGCAACTTGAGGTATCAGTGACTCGCACCGCACTAAATTACGAGCGGACTTATCAAATTTATACAAGAAAAGGAGAAAACAATGGATATCCTTAAATATCAAAATCAGATCAAAGAAACCGTCCTTGATCCTATGACGGAATATATGAACGAATGCGGTGAAGACTGTTCGTACGGAAAAAAAGACATTGCAAAATGCGAATCGCTTCTTCTGTCTTATATCACCGATCTTTCGGAAATTGCAGAGCCCAACGATAAAGATATTATGAAGCTTGTCAAAAAGCTTGTGCTTGCGCTCAATAAACTGAACGAAAAATGCGATTTTGAACTTCTCGAGACCGATGCACGCGAGGCAATTTGCGAGATAATTCAAAATGCAGCCGTCGAATGCGGTCTCAGTGCCGAGGAAGACGACATCACCGAAGAATGGCGGGAGTGGTAATTATATGAAAAAGTTACTCATATTCGACCTTGACGGTACGCTTGCCGATACCCTTTCCACTCTCACCGAATCGATGAACTCGGTGCTCTCCGAATTCTCATTTCCCCTCGTTGACGATGCGCACATCTGCCGCTCGATCGGTAACGGTATGCTTATGCTCTGCCGCCGATGCATTCCCGCAGAATTCTACGACGACGAAAACGTATATCTCCCCTTCCAAGAGAAATACAAGGAAGCCTACGCGCGCAATTACCTTGATATCGATGAGCCCTACGAGGGCTTGATCGAAGCGGTTTCCGAATTGAAGTCACGAGGATATGCGGTCGCGTCGCTTTCGAACAAACCCCACCGCTATACCGTTGACATTGTGGAAAAGCTCTTCGGCAAGGGCACCTTCGCCGACGTGCGCGGTATGATCGAGGGCGTTCCCACCAAGCCCGATCCCACGTCCTTCCTCGATATTGCCGCAAAGCTCGGCTTTACCGCTGAAAATACGGTTATGATCGGTGACAGCGAGCCCGATATCAACGTTGCAAGAAACGCGGGTGCCGAGTGCATCGCGGTAAGCTGGGGCTATCGCACGCGCGAACAGCTCGCGGAGGCGGGCGCAAAGACTATTATAGACACTCCCTGTGAACTACTTGAAATTCTTAAATAAAGGAGCAAGACTATGTTAAAAGCAATCCTTATTTCCTCGCTTGACAAGGTTTTCCTTGACACAAAGATCAACACCCTTGAACCTCTGCGCTCGGCAAACGTCTACCGCGGTTCGGTATTTTCCTTCCAGATCGCAATGACCGAAACTGCCTGCGATGCTGCCCATCGCCGTTTCGTCGGACTTTCGTTTGAGGGCATCGAGCAGAGTGCCGTGAATCTCCGCACAGTCGAGCTCATTCCCTCCTATATGCCCGTGTATCCCACCCGATACGATACCGAATACGTCCGCACCACTCCGGGACTTTACCCCGATCTGCTCCAGCCGCTCCAGATGGAGGGCAGAGTGCCCTGCGTAATGGGTCAGACCCGCACCGTCTGGGTCGATATCGACGCGTCCGCACTATCCGACGGCAAGCACGAGATCGTTATAAACGTCATCGATGGCGAAAATATTCTCCCCCTTACCCTCGCGCTCAACGTCATCCCCGCTGCTCTCCCCGAGGTCGACTTCCCCGTAACGCAGTGGTTCCACTACGACTGCCTTGCGACCTATTATAACGTCCCCGTTTTCTCGGACCGTCATTGGGAGATCGTTGAAAACTTCATCAAAACATTCGTAAAATGCGGAAACAACACGCTTCTGACTCCCGTTTTCACTCCCGCACTTGACACTTACGTCGGCGGTGAGCGTCCGACGGTTCAGCTTGTCGGCGTTGCACGTGACGCGGACGGCAAATATACATTCGATTTCTCGCTCCTGACCAGATTTATGGACATGGCAGACCGCCTCGGAATCAAGTATTTCGAGATCGCGCACTTCTTCACCCAGTGGGGCGCGGCGCACGCACCCAAGGTTATGGCATCGACCCCGGGCGGCTACGAGCGCATCTTCGGTTGGGATACCGATGCAACGGGCGAGGAGTACAACACCTTCATCCGTCAGTTCATCACCGAGCTTCTTGACTTCCTCAAGGCTCGCGGCGACGATAAGAGATGCTTCTTCCACATCTCCGACGAACCTCAGCTCGACCATCTCGAGCAGTATATGAAGTCGAAGAACTCGGTTCTTGACCTGCTTGAGGGCTATGTCATTATGGACGCGCTTTCGAACGTGGATTTCTACCGCGAGGGCATAATCAAGAATCCCATCCCCTGCAACAACCACATCGTTCCCTTCCTTGAAGCTTATGCCGAGGAAGGCCGCGAGGGTCTCTGGACCTACTACTGCTGTGGACAGAACAGACACGTCAGCAACCGCTTCTTCGGCAGCCCCGGTGCGAGAACGAGATACATCGGCGTGCAGTTCTACCGCTACAAGATCGGCGGATTCCTGCAGTGGGGTTATAATTTCTACTACAATCAGGGCTCGCACGACGCGATCAATCCCTACGTTGACTCGACCGGCAACTATTTCGTTCCCTCGGGCGATACGTACTCCGTCTACCCCGCACAGGACGGCACCGCGCTTGAATCGATAAGAATCCTCCACTTCCGTGAGGGACTCCAGGATATGCGCGCACTCTACCTCGCAGAATCCCTCGTCGGACGCGAGCGGGTCCTTGAGGTTATCGAACCTATCGTTAAGGAAATGACGGGCGAGAATATCATCTTCGCGCGCTGCATCGACCGCTCGAGCGATATGATGAAGCTCCGCGAGAAGATCGACGAACTCGTAATGGGCGCACTCAACTAAAAAGACCAAAAGTTTTGATCAAACTTTTTCAAAAGTTTGCGGTTTCTTAAGGCAGCGCCTTAAGTCGACCGCCGCAGCGGTCGAAACACCCCCTTATGCTTCGAACCGACTGCGCCCCGCAGGCGGTTCGAAATAAAGCGCGTCCCACCCCGGCGGTGGGACCCGCTTTATTTACTATTTAATTTAATTGAAAACTCACGAAAAGTATGATATAATAGTATAAAAAGCCGCAGGATTGAAGAAGCCCCTCCCGCTTGCGGGAGGGGGTGG
>JAZTXK010000043.1:0-10461 GCA_045636385.1 Eubacteriales bacterium | reverse complement strand
AAGTCAAGCTTGTACTTCTTAGTCTGTTGTTCAATTTTCAATGACCTCGCCGCCGCTTCGCTCTTCAGCTCTGCGCGACAGCTTGTATATTATACCACTTTCAATCCCTTTTGTCAACCCCTTTTTCAAACTTTTTTTCGTTTTTTTGTAGTTTGTTGAATTTGAACAACAAATGATGGTTTGTAAAGCATTCGGTGAGTGCAACTTGACGGCACTTTTGAGGATATTTCAGGCATTTGAGAGAATAATCCGTTTTTTGCGGGTCAAAAATAATTTGGGAGGTGTTGAAAAGTGGCAACAATAATTATCAGAACAATTATAATTTATTCCATTTTGATCGGTGCGATGAGACTTATGGGGAAGCGTCAGATAGGTCAGCTTGAGGTTTCCGATCTTGTGAGCACTCTTCTCCTCTCCGAGCTTGCATCGCTACCGATCGAAAATCCGGACATACCTTTGCTCTATTCCGTAATCCCGACCGTCCTTCTTATGGCGATTGAAATCTTCACGGCGGCTCTGCAAGGCAAATTTCCTAAGCTGAAAAATTTGTTTTCTCCCCGCCCGAGCATTCTTGTACGCATGGGAACGCCTGATTTTACCGAGCTTGAGCGTTGCAGAATGTCGGGGGACGAGCTTATGGTGGCACTCAGAAAATCCGGCACGACCGATATTTCCGAAGTTGCCTACGCTATTCTTGAGCAGGACGGCACTGTTTCGGTCATTCCGCGTGTTTACGCCAAGCCCGCGACGGCTAAGGACGTGCTCGCCCAAAACGCAGAGTCAGGAATCTTCCATATTATAATAGACAGAGGTCTGATCAACTCGGACTCTCTGACAAAAATCAACAAATCTACAGAATGGGTCGAAAACGCGGTAGGCAAATACGCGATTGCCGTTTCCGCTGTTCGGCTGATGCTTTGCGATGATGTCGGAAATATTCTTTTATACACTTCAAACGGCAAAGAGGAGCCCAAATGAAACTTTCAAACGCCTGCAGCATATCTTCCCTACTTCTACTCATTATAATAGTCGGGACTTTTTTTAATGCAAACTATCTTGATCGCACCGTTAGCGATATTATATATGCACTGGACAAGTTGCCTGCCGACGCAAATTTGGCGGAGGACGACGTTGTTGCGATCCGTGATTTTTGGGAAGATCGGATGAAAATGCTGAAATTTACTCTCCCCGATTCATCGCTCAGCGCTATTTCTCTTCTTTTCGACGAATCCCTTATAGCGATTCAAAACGCAGACAACGAGGAATATCAAAAAGCGACGGCTCGCTTAAGACGAGCCGTCGAAAATATTAATCAGCTTGAAAAGATCACTCTTTCAAATATATTTTAGTCGATAACGGCGTATTCGATCAATACAGGATGGTGGTCGGAGGGGAAATCGCCGTTGATCATTTCGTTGCACACCTGATAGGAGGTTACCGCAATACCGTTCGGTGAGACGAACACGAAGTCGATGATCTTATTGGAAGCACCGTAATTTGTGAAGGTCGCCGCGTTATTGATCTTATTTTCTGCCATTTGATAGGAATCTACCACTCCGCCGGAGATTACCTTCGAGTATGCGCTTGACGAAGATACGCAGTTAAAGTCGCCGGTAAGAACTATCGGATAATCGGTTATCGTCTTAAGATACTTCACGAGAACCTCTGCCTGCTTTTCTCTTGCTTCGGCACTTGTGTGGTCAAAGTGAGTATTTACGACCATAATTCTGGTGCCGTCGGACTTTCTTTCGAGGAGTGCGTATGTATAGATTCGGTTAAGCGAGGATTCTTCAACCTTGGAAACCTTGTCGGGAGTGTTGGAGAGCCACTTTGTGCCGCTGTCAATAAGATTAAAAATATCCTTCTTATAGAATATGGGGTTAGCCTCACCTTTAGTTCCGCCGTCTCTGCCTTCGCCGACGTAATCATACTGTTCCTTAAGGCCTGCTTTAAGAGTAGAATACCAAGTGGGATCGACCTCCTGGAAGCCGACGGTGTCGGGGAAATATTTTCTGACCATAGAAAGCACGCGCTCGTTACGTTCAGCTGTCTTACCCGATACCCATACGTTGAAGCTCATTGCGGTGAGGATACTGTCGTTATACTTACAAATTTCTTCTGCTGCGAGAGAAATCTCAAGCTTTTCGGTAGGAGCTACCTCGATCTTTGCAACAAATTCATTCGCGGCTACGAGGAAGCCTGTTGAAGTATTGCTAAAGATCATAATATTTTTGCCGTCAGTTTTGATGATTGATTCCATCGCGCCGAGCTTTGTGGATATAGCGGAAATATCGGATTCCGCGGTTCTGTTGGTCGCACCGACGAGGATCTCGCAACCGTTCGCCTCCGCTTCTCCGTCGTGGATAACGCTTACTACGATTCCGCTGATCTCGGCGATCGCCTCTGCGATCATATTAGCGGCGGTCTTTTCAGAGTTGTTATTTTTTTTGGGGTAAACGATGCGGTAGTCGCTGACGGACGTACCGCCTATATATATGGAAGGAACGTCGTAATTCATATTCTTTATGAAATCGTATTCCTTCGTATAAAAAACACCTTCTTCGCCGCCGGTCTTCTGAACGACAGCTGACATAAACTTTTGGATCGCGCTTATAGTTGCCTCATCGTTATGACCCGCGATTACGATCTTCTTTCCTATCTGCGCGTAGCCGTAGTCGTTATATCGAAGATCTGCAAGAAACTCGCTGATTTCGGGGCGGTTGGACTTTCCGATGATGATCTCGTATTCGCCGATCTGATACATCGGAACGTCTTCACGGTAGAAATCGTCCTTATAATCGGCAATAGAGAACTGCTCCTTGAGCTTACGGAAAAGCGCGTTGCACTCCTCAAGAACAGCATCCGACGCTTTTTCGGGGCGGATCAGGGAATACTTGGAAAGATCTGCTGCGAGAATATCCGCCAAGGCAGCCTCAGTCTCTTCGGGCTCTGCCGAGGTCGAGTCAGTCACGGGCTCCGTAACCTCGGGGGTGGCATCTCCGCAGGAAGTGCAGAAGGCAGCAATCGGAATCAGCATAGCGATCGCCGCGATCAAGCAAAGCAATCTAATAGAAATTTTCTTCATTTTAACCTCTCAAAGACAGTTTAGTATATTATATTATATCACCACGATGATTGAAAGTCAAGGAAATTATGTTTTTATGCAAAATATTTCATCAAAGCACTTGAATTTTCCTTCGATAAGTGATATTATATTAGCATCATTATAAAAAAGAGGATAAAAACTTGAAAGCTTCATTTACCGCGGAGAACGATTCGCGCGAGCAATTGATCAAGTCGAACATTTTGTTCGCGCTTTGCTTTATCGCGTATACGTTTTCCTATTTCGGAAGATACAACTATTCCACTTGTCTCGCTTCAATGATAGATGCAGGACTTCTTGACAAGGCGTTCGGCGGTTGGATATCGTCGGCGTACCTCGTTTGTTACGGCGCGGGACAGTTCATAAACGGACGACTCGGAGTAAAGGTTTCACCGAAGCTTATGGTCGCTTGCGGTCTTCTCGGCTCGGGACTTTGCAACGTGCTGATGGGCAGTATGTCGCAGAAGTACGTATTCCTCATCGTGTGGGCTGCCAACGGCTTCTTTAACTCGATGCTCTGGTCACCGATAGTTCGCGTATTCACCGATTGGATGACTAAATCACAGCGTATAAAGGCGGGGGCAAACGTTTCTCTGACGATCCCCGTTGGTATGACTCTTTCATATCTAATCGCATCTTTGATGCTTAAGATCGCGGATTGGCGTTCGGTATTCATTGCTTGCGGAAGTCTTCTCTTCCTCGGCGGCGCGATCTGGATCGTAGGTATTTCGGGACTTAAGCCTTACATAACGACAATGAGCAAGCGTAATTCGCTTCTCATCAGCGAAAGCCTCGAAAAGCTCGGCGAAAACAAAGAGAAAAAGCCCTCTCTTTCGCTGAAGATATTCTTCGGCACAGGAATATTCTTCGTCGCCATCGTTGCGCTCTTTAACGGATCGCTCAAAGATGCCGTTTTGAGCTGGGCACCCACATACCTCCAGGAAACCTACAACTTCAGCGACTCAGCAGCATCGCTCGTTTCGACCTGTCTGCCTCTCTTCTCCGTTGCAGGACCTTATATCGGAATCTTTATCGACAAAAAGTTCTTCAACAATGAAATCACCACCTCGGGAGTTATATTCGGCGCGGCGGCACTCAGCCTTGTCGGAGTCGTACTCCTGAAGGGATCGCTTCCGCTTTTAGCTGTAATCCTCCTTGCGTTCTCGATGTGCTGTATGTGGGGCGTTAATACCATGATCCTCACATTCGTGCCGTATCGCTTCGGCAGCCTCGGAATTTCCTCCGCCGTAACAGGTACTCTCAACTGCACCGCGTATATCGCGGCGTCCAGCTGTACCGTTCTTTACGGAAATATGGCAAAAACACAAAGCTGGTCGGTAACCGTTCTTCTTTGGACGGTATTCGCAATCGGCGGCGCGGTCGCGTGCTTCACTCTCGCAAGACTTTGGAAAAAATACAGACCTGACAACGAATAAATACGAAAACAGCTCCCCGAAAGCCAATTGCTTCGGGGAGCTTCTTAATATTATACGATCAATCAAATCTTGGGAAGGCTTGCGGCTGCGATAGACTGACCTACGCGGCGGCTGCTTTCATCGGGAAGGTGAATCGTGATCTTTTCAGCAAGCGCAGGGAATTCCTCTGCGAGAACCTTCTGCGCGGTCTTGTAAAGGATGTTTCCACCCTCACCGGAGGATACACGGCCCATAAGAAGAACGTGCTTGATATCGTAGAAAATAGCATAGTATGCTACTGCGTAGCCGAAATAAGAGCCGATGGATTCGTAGATCTTTGCGGCACGCTCGTCGCCCTGAGCCATAAGGCCCTGAACTACCTTAAGCTTTTCTGCGGGGGACGCGTTTTCGTCAAGCTCGATGCCGGCTGCGGGAGCAAGCTTGATAACTGCGTCCTGCGAGAAATACTTAACGCCGCATCCATAGTCGCCCGACCACTCGTCAACCATCGCGTCTTTATTGTAATCAGCGGGAACGAATGCAAGCTCGTTGAGCCAACCGGTGATGTTTCCGTTGCCGTCAACGTATCCGCCTGCTTCACTAGTACCCATTGCAACGCCGAGTACGTTGGTGTCATCGAGATCCATTGCGCCCGCAAGAGCCGTAACGTCGCCGTCGTTCGCTACCTCGATCGGAACACCGCCGAGCTCCTTCGCGATGTCGGTATAGATACTCTTAACTACCTTCTCAAATGCCTCGGGATTCTCATTCTTTACCTTAAGGAAGAGCGAGGAAGTCATAATGCGGTTGCCGATTACAACGCCTGCGGTGGATACGCCGATAGCGTCGACTCTGGGCATCTTGGAAGCGGCTGTCTTCATAGCCTCCATAATGCCGTCGTAGTGATATTTAGGATCATTCTGAAGCTTGGGGAACCAAACAACTTCCTCGGAATAGGTAGCCTCGCCTTCAATAACTGCGCTTACCTTGCGGTCGCTTCCTCCTGCATCAAATCCGATGCGGCAACCGTCAAGATGACGACCGACGGGAGATGCGGTTTCTTTTGCTACGGGAGCCTGATCGAAGGGAACGTGGATGACCTCAAAGGGTGCCTCGTAAACGCCCGACATAAACTCGCTGTCAAACGCGCGGATGCCGCCCTCGGAGTAATCTGCCTTGATTCTGTCGGCGATAGTCTTGGAGCCTGCGATGATGATCTTATAACCGCCGCGAACCCAAAGAAGAGTTTTAACTATTCTCTCAACAAAATCGTGATTTTCCTCATCGTGTCCGGTACCGTCCTTAAACACCTCGATGGTGAAAACGGAGGTAAGACCGTCGTTTCTTTCAAGTCCGATAGTGAGCTTCTCTCCTCCCTCGGCTTTTACTGCTGCTTCAAAATCGCGATATACAACCGCCATCGGCATAAAGCCGGGATCAAGGGGGGCATTAACTTTAAGCTTCATAAATAGTTTTTCCTTTCTTTATGGTTCTGATTATATTGATATTTTCATCCGCAATGATGATATCCGCATCCTTGCCCTCCTCGAGCGAGCCGATACGGTCGCCGTAGTGGATTGCATTCGCGGGGTTGAGGGATGCCATTTTGAAGACCTCGTTTACGGGGAGGTCTGTGTGATCGAGTACGTTCTTTACCGCGCAATTGAGCTTGAGAACGCTTCCCGCGATAGTACCGTCCGCAAGGCGGCACTCGATTCCCTTGAGGAAGATGGGTTGTCCGCCGAGATCGTATTCGCCGTCGGGCATTCCACCCGCGCGGGTACAGTCGGTGATGAGCACCATCTTGTCGCCTTTAACCTTGGCAACTATCGAATAAAGTCCGGGGTTGATATGGAAGGTGTCAGCAATCACCTCGACCGAAACGTTATCGGATGCAAGCGCCGCACCAACAACTCCGGGATTTCTGTGTGCAAGCGCTGACATAGCGTTGAACAGGTGAGTTGCGTGGTTAACGCCGTCCTTTGCCGCGCTCATTGCTTCGTCGAATGTAGCGTCTGTATGTCCCATAGAAACCAACACGTTCGATTCCGCCGCAAGCTTTTTGATGCATGCGTGATCCTTGTCCATTTCGGGTGCGAGGGTGACCGACGTGATGATATCTGCGTTTTCGATTATAAAATCAGCATCGGGCGTGAGAATATTCTCCTCTGCCTGCGCGCCCTTTTTCGAAGGGTTGATAAATGGACCTTCGGCGTGAACACCGATTATTTCCGCGCCGTCCCAGGTCTGGCTTTCTTCCTTGAGAGAGCGAACTGCATTGAGGGCAGCAACTATCTCTTCCTTGGAGACCGTCATGGTGGTGGGAAGGAACGAGGTAACGCCGTTCTTAGCTACGCCGTACGCCATCTTCTTGATTCCCTCGGGCTTAGCGTCGCAGGTATCCTCGCCGAGATAGCCGTGGATATGAATATCAACGAGACCGGGAGCAACGTAGTTTTCGCCTGCATCAATAACGTTCGCACCCGCAGGAAGCTCGTCCACTATACCGCAGATCTTACCGCTGTCGCTGTCAAAAGCAAGATATTTGCCGCACACGACCGAATCGGGAAGTACTATTTTACCGTTGGTTATGTATGTCAATGCCATAGTATGTAACTCCTTGTATATAATTTCCTTATGTGCATAGTATAGCAAATTTTAGTGAATAGAATTTGAACAATATTTGAACTTTTATATTAGCTCATTGTTTTATATAGAATAAATAATAATATAAATCAAGGCTTTTGTATGGGTGAAAGTCTCGTATTCGGACACCGGTGATTCAAATTTCCAAGACCATTCATTTTTTCACTTGAAAAATCAAAAAAATGTGGTATAATTATGTTAATATGTATTCTTATACAGCGGGAGGAAAGAGATAAGTGAAAAGCTTTGTGACGCTGCCGAAAAACGCGGTATTTCCGACATTTTTCACCGAGGAAAATATACGCTTGACAGAATCGCTCGGTGAGGTGGTTTGGAATGACAAAAGCGTGCATCTTACGCCCGATGAAATCGCGGAAAAGATAGGTGACAGCGACGTTTATGTAACAGGTTGGGGTTCTCCGCGCCTTGATTCGCAAATTCTCGACCGCGCACCAAATCTGAATCTGCTCGTCCATCTTTGCGGGACCGTCGTTCCATTCGTCAGCGATGAAATGTGGGAACGTGGCGTTCGCGTTATTTCGGGAAATGATTTCTTTGCCGAATCGGTTGCGGAGGGCACGATCGGATATATATTGACAGCTCTTCGCGATATTCCGAAATACAGCACGCGCCTGAAACAAGAAAAAATCTGGAAAACCTCTGCCGACTCAAACTGCGGTTTGCTCGGAAAGACTGTCGGTATCGTCAGCTACGGCGCCATTGCACGCCATCTTGTGCGGATGCTTCAGCCTTTCCGCGTGAAAATCAAAATCTACGACATCAAGCCGCTCCCCACTGAGGACGCCGCAAAGTATAATCTTACTTTCGCAAGCCTTGAAGAGGTCTTTTCAACCTGCGATATTGTAACCGTGCACACCCCTCTCAATGAGCAAACCCATCATCTGATCAACGAAAGGTTGCTTTCGATGCTACCCGAAGGCTGCTTATTCGTCAACACCTCGCGCGGTGCGGTTATTGATCAAGCAGCACTTGAAAGGCAACTCGCTACGGGACGCTTCCGCGCGCTTCTCGACGTTTATGAAAAAGAGCCTCTGCCGGCAGATTGCGATCTGTATCTTCTCGACAACGTGATCCTTATGCCACATATGGCGGGTCCGACAGTCGATCTGCGCAAAGACATTACGAAATCACTTCTCACAGAAGCCTCCGAGTTTTTGAAAAACGGCGCACCGCTGACGCATGAGATCAGCCGCGTTGCCGCATCTATGATGTCAAGGAGTTGAAATCATGATTTACTCACATTATAAAGCTCCGTCCGTTCTGCCTCCCGCGGAGCACCCGCGACTAATGTTGCGAAAAAAGGATATTTCCCGCATTAAAGAAGCCTCGGTAGAAACCGAAGCATGGCTGCTTTTCCGCGAGCTTTGCGATTTTCCGATCATAGGCGAAGGTGCGATGCCCGAAAAGGGAACATATCATTTGAAGGAATATATTGCTCTTGAGGCGCAGGCTCTTGAAGCGCTGATTGAAGATGACAGAAACAAAGGAAGAAGTGTAATCGAGAAATTACTCTTTTTGCTTCGTAACGTTGTCGTGTATGACGATTATATGAAGGCGCGCTTCTCCGGGCACCTCATTTTCATCGCCTCGGAAGTCTACGATTGGTGCTATTACCTGCTTACAGCCGAGGAACGGCGGGAGATCATCGCCGCTTGTGAGAGCTTGGCGGAAAAACACTTCGAAATGGGGTATCCTCCCTCAAAGCAAGCGGCTATCAGCGGTCACGGCAACGAGGCACAGCTTTTGCGCGATCTTCTGGCATTCTCGATTGCGGTTTACGACGAGCGCCCCGATATATATAACTACTGCGCCGGCAGACTGTTTGAGGAATATATCCCCGCTTACGAAAAGGTATTTGCGGGCGAATTTCATCCGCAGGGCCCCTGCTACGGCTCTTACCGCTATGCCTGGGCAATGTGGTTCGGACTCCTCATATATTCGATGAGCGGCGAAAGAATACTTCCGCCTCAAGCAGTTTCCACTGCGGATAGTTTCATTTATCTGCGCCGTGCAGACGGCGAAGCACTACGCCTCGGCGACGATTATAACGAAACAAAGGCGCTCTATACTCATAAAAATCCCTTTTTCGTCCCACTTTTCCTTGCCGCAGCTTACAGCGGTGATGCTCTTTGGCACAAAGAAGCGGAAAGTCAGATGCGGAGCGAATACCTCGTTCCGCTCGCTTACAGCTATGATTATTACGATGAGGGCTCGTGCGGCGAGGGCGTGATCTCGCCCGCGGTCTATCTCATCTGGAACAAACTCACCGCGCTCGGCGAGGAGAGAAAATTGCCCCCCGGCAGATTTTTCGATTGGCCGGTTGGCGCGAGCGTTTATAACGACGGCGAAAGATTGGTCCTGATGAAGATCGGTTGTCTTTGGGGCGCAAATCACGATCACCTCGACACGGGATGCTTCCAGATCTACGACGGAGAGATTCTGGCATCCGATTCGGGCGTTTACGACAGCTATAACACACCCCACCGCAAAAATTACACGATCCACACCGTAGCTCACAACTGCATTTTGGTTGACGGTAAGGGCACGCGTTTTCCGCGCGATAAAAAAGAACCGAAAACGCTCGACAGCTGGCTTTCGGAATACACAATGGCAAACGTCATCTCGCACAGAGAGGCGGACGGAGTATATGAGATCGAGGGCGACCTTTCAGAGGCATATTCCGAGACATGTGTCTCGGTCATGCGGAAAATGCGATGGGAACCCCGGCGAGGAGAACGCGGAATTCTCACTGTATTTGACCGAGTTGTACCGAAAGACTCGAGTTCAACCGTTACGTTTCTGATCCATTCTCAAAGCAAACCCGAGCTGATCGGCAACGAGGTCGTTATCAAGGGTAAAGATCGGGAACTTCATTGCCGCATCAAGGCTCCAACAGAGGTAAAGATATCATTTATCGGAGGGACGGGGCACCGTTTCGACACGGGTGGCATAGATTATTTGCCGAAAGTCGATACATCCGAGGCTGGCTGGGGCAGAACAGAAATTTCTGCCGAGGGAAGCGTATCTTTTGAGATCGAAATGGAAATACGCAAAAAAGAATGACCTTTGGTATTCCTTGGGTGGAACTTACGAACCCGTATTTGCGCGCTTTATTGGGCGATATAATTCTATTCCCTGCTCGCGCGCAAATGATTGCTGTCGCAGGCGACAGCAAGGGGTTCAGCGTCTTTATGTTATTCATACCAACACAAAAGGGGATGACCTTTGGTCATCCCCTTTTGTGTTGGTGCGGATGAAGGGACTTGAACCCATATG
>JAZTXK010000042.1:0-37324 GCA_045636385.1 Eubacteriales bacterium | reverse complement strand
CGCTGTTTATCGTTCCACTAACAATATCAGCGCACAGATCATCGACGATGTCAAGGGCATCACTCTTGTAAGTGCTTCTTCCTACGAGAAGGAATTTGAAGTAGGCGGCAACAAAGAGGCTGCCAAGAAGGTCGGCAAGCTCGTTGCCGAAAGAGCAATCGAAAAGGGTATCACCGAAGTCGTATTCGACCGCGGCGGCTATCTTTATCACGGACGTGTATCGGAACTGGCTGACGGCGCTCCCGAGGGCGGCCTGAAGTTCTGAGTCTTCGGACTGACTTCCGGTTTGTACACTGTTCAACTAAAATTAATTGAACATTTCAGGAGATTAAAATGGCATTCAGAAACAATAATTACGAGGAAAAGCAGTATATTGAGAACCTCGTAGCACTGAACCGTGTTTCCAAGACCGTTAAAGGTGGACGTATCGCTCGTTTCGCTGCTCTTATGGTAGTAGGCGACGGCAACGGCCACGTAGGCGTAGGTATCGGCAAGGCTGCCGAAGTTACCGAGGCTATCCGCAAAGGTGTTGAAGACGCAAAGAAGAATATGATCACCGTATCCCTTAAGGGCACCACCATTCCTCACGAGGTTATGGGCGTGTTCGGCGCAGGCAAGGTTCTCCTTAAGCCCGCTGCACCCGGTACCGGTATCATCGCAGGCTCCAAGGTTCGTATGGTCCTTGAGGCAGCAGGCATTCACAACATTCGTGCAAAGTGCCTTCGTTCCAACAACCCCATCAACGTAGTTAAGGCTACCCTCGCAGGACTCTCTGAGCTCCGCACTGTAGAGCAGGTTGCTAACACTCGTGGTATCACCGCAGACGACGTTAAGGGAGGTACTCAGAAATGAAGAAAGTAACTCTCGTAAAGTCCCTCATCTGCGCTAAGCCGAATCAGAAGCTCACCGCTGCTTCTCTCGGCCTCAAGAAAATCGGCGACTTCGTCCTTCATCAGGAAGGTCCCGTACTTGACGGTAAGGTAAGAGTTATCTCCCACCTTGTTTCCGTTGAGGATGTAGACTAAGGAGGAAGCAGAAATGAAACTTAACGAACTCAGACCCGCTGAAGGTTCCGTTCAGGAAAGATTCCGCAAGGGTCGCGGACCCGGCTCCGGCAACGGCAAGACCGCTGGCAAGGGCCACAAGGGACAGAATGCTCGCTCCGGCGGCGGTGTAAGACCCGGCTTCGAGGGCGGACAGTTCCCGATTTACAGACAGCTTCCTAAGAGAGGCTTCAACAACAAGAGATTCGCTACCGTTTATGCAACCGTTAACGTAAGCGACCTCAACCGCTTCGAGGATGGCGCTATCGTTGATATCCAGACTCTTCTTGATGCTCGCGTAATTCGCAAGGCACAGGACGGTCTCAAGGTTCTCGGCAATGGCGAGATCACCAAGAAGCTCACCGTAAAGGCTGCAAAGTTCTCTGCAGCAGCTAAGGAAAAGATCGAAGCAGCAGGCGGAAGTTGCGAGGAGGTATAAGGATGTTTGCGACATTCAAAAATGCCTGGAAGGTAGCTGAGCTCCGCTCTAAACTCCTGTTTACTCTGCTGATCCTCATCGTCTATCGTCTTGGCGCGCAGATTCCCGTCCCCTTCATTGATCCCGATGCATATACGTACTTCACTACTAGTGCATCCGGCTCGATCTTCACTTATCTTAACTTGCTCTCGGGTGATGCTTTCGCAAAGGCAACTCTCTTTGCGCTCTCCGTATCTCCCTATATCACCTCCTCCATCGTTATCCAGCTTCTCACTGTTGCGATCCCCGCACTTGAGAGACTCTCTAAGAACGGTGAAGAGGGTAAAGCAATCATTACCAAGATCACCCGTTACACCACGGTAGGTCTCGCAGTTCTTACTGCAATCGGTTACCTCGCATACATGGAAGCTGCCGGTATGCTTCTTGCTGACGTTACTTTCTTCGGCAAGGTAGTTATCGTAGCTTGCTACTGCGCAGGTGCATCCATCATCATGTGGCTTGCAGAGAAGATCAACGATCACGGCATCGGCAACGGTGTTTCCATGATCCTCTTCGCAAACATAATCGCAAGCCTTCCCTCGATGCTCGGTCAGCTCTGGACCACCGTATTCAACGGTCCCTCTGCTTTCGCCGGCTTCAACCTTGGCGGTCTTTTCATCGCACTCTTCGCTGTAGTATTCGTATTTGCAAGCATCGTATTCATCGTTTGGTTCACTGAGTCCGAGCGTAGAATTCCGATCCAGTATGCAAAGCGCGTTGTCGGCAGAAAGATGTACGGCGGTCAGTCCTCCAACCTTCCGATGAAGCTGAACATGAACGGCGTTATGCCCGTTATCTTCGCAAGCTCCATCGTATCTCTCCCTGCAACCATTGCAGCGTTCTTCCCGAACGGCGGTTTTGCCAACTTCATTAATAATTACTTCAATTATAATACTTGGCTCTACCTCATCATCAACCTGGCGTTGATCATCGTATTTGCGTACTTCTACGTACTCATTTCCTTCAACCCTGTTGAGGTTGCAAACAACATTCAGAAGAATGGCGGCGCAATCCCCGGTATTCGTTCCGGTAAGCCCACCATCATGTATATCAAGAAGATTCTTAACAGAGTTACTCTTATCGGTGCGATCTTCCTTTGCATCATCTCGGGTCTTCCCATGCTCATCAACATCGTAATCACTACTATCGATCCTCACGCTACTGCATTCTCTGCAATCGCGTTCGGCGGTAACTCGCTCCTCATCGTAGTAGGCGTTGCTCTTGAGACTGTACGTGACCTCGATGCACAGCTTGCGCTCCGCAACATGAGCGGCTCCAAGACTAAGGGTCTCTTCGGTTAATACCGACCCGCGGATATTTCGGAGGAATTTTTAAATAATGAATCTTATCATTATGGGAGCCCCCGGTGCGGGTAAAGGCACACAAGCCGAAATTATTGCCGCAAGAGAAAATATCCCCGCGATTTCGACGGGACAGATCCTTCGCGACGCCATGGCAGCGGGCACTGAGCTCGGCAAAACTGCCAAGGGCTACGTCGAGAACGGCAATCTCGTCCCCGATGAGATCGTAATCGGCATCGTCCGCGACTATCTTAAGTCTGAGGCGTGCGCGAACGGATTCATTCTTGACGGCTTCCCGCGTTCTATCGCTCAGGCTGAAGCGCTCGAGAAGATGGGTGTCAATATCGACGCTGTTCTCTCGATCGACGTAAGCGACGATAGAATCGTAGCTCGTATGTCGGGCAGACGCGTTTGCAAGTGCGGCGCATCCTACCACATCGAGTACAAACCGTCCAAGGTCGAAGGCATCTGCGACAAGTGCTCCTCGGAGCTCTATATCAGAGCCGACGACAAGGCAGAAACCGTTATTACCAGACTTCATAACTACCACGCGCAGACCGAGCCGCTCCTCGCTTTCTATAACGAGAGAGGCAAGCTCATCCGCGTTGAAGGTCAGGAAGAGGTTGAGGACACAACAAAGCTCGTGCGTGAAGCACTTGCCAAGGTTGGCGGCAGATAATGATACCGATCAAAAATCCCCAGCAAATAGCCGTTATGAGAGAAGCGGGTAGGATAGCCTATGAGGCGATGGAGAAGGCACGCGAGATCATCCGCGAGGGTGTGAGCACCTACGAGATCGACAAGGTTATCAGAGCACACATTGAAAAATGCGGTGCCCGCCCCGGCTTCCTCGGCTACGGCGGTTTCCCCGGAAGCGCTTGTATCAGCGTCAACGACGAGGTCATCCACGGTATTCCTTCCAAAAAGAGAATACTTTTTGAGGGTGACATCGTAAAGATAGATACGGGTGCGTTCTACAAGGGGTTTAACTCTGATATGGCAAGAACCTTTGCCGTCGGCAGCGTGAGCGACGAGGCTGCGCGCTTGATCGAGACTACCAAGAAGAGCTTCTTCTGCGGTCTTGAGAAGTGCGTCGAGTCGAACCGCATCGGCGACATCGGAAGCGCGATTCAGAACTGCGTTGAGTCTGAAGGCTTCAGCGTAGTAAGACGGTATATCGGTCACGGCGTCGGACACGATCTCCACGAAGATCCCGAGGTTCCTAATTTCGGTACCGCAGGACGAGGCGTAAAGCTTATGGCAGGCATGACGCTTGCTATCGAGCCTATGGTAAACGTCGGCGGATGCGAAGTTAGACAGCTTTCCGACGGTTGGACCGTAAAGACCGCTGACGGTACACTCTCGGCACATTACGAGAATACCGTTGCAATAACTCACGAAGGACCGGTGATCCTCACCGCGCCCATCGTATGAACTCAACCCTGAATATGAATGGAGGTAAAGAATTATGCCTAAGAATGACGTAATCGAATTTGAAGGTACGGTCCTTGAGGCTCTGCCCAATACCGTCTTCAAAGTACAGCTTCCCAACGGCCACATTGTGACCGCGCATATTTCGGGAAAGCTCAGACAGAATTTTATTAGAATTCTGCCCGGTGACCACGTTACCGTTGAGGTGTCTGTTTACGACCTCAACAAGGGACGAATCACTTGGCGTACGAAATAAGTACTATTTCAGAAAGGTATGCTTAAAAAATGAAAGTTAAGCCTTCCGTAAAGAAGATCTGCGAAAAGTGCAAGATCATCAAAAGACACGGCCGAATTATGGTCATCTGCGAGAACCCCAAGCACAAGCAGCGTCAGGGTTGATCGCTAATTTAAAAGAAAGAAAGGATTAACAGAATGGCTCGTATAGCTGGTGTTGATATTCCTAATTCCAAGCGTGTTGAGATTGCTCTTACCTACATCTACGGTATCGGCCGCAAGAGTGCAAATGACATCCTTGCAAAGACCGGCATCAATCCCGACACCCGCGCTAAGGACCTCACTGAAGATGAGGTTGCTAAGCTCCGTGACGAAATCGAGAACAACTACGTTGTAGAAGGTGACCTTCGCCGTGACGTTGCTCTCAACATCAAGCGTCTTGTAGAAATTAACTGCTACCGCGGTATCCGTCACAGAAAGGGACTCCCTGTAAGAGGTCAGAGAACTAAGACCAATGCAAGAACTCGTAAGGGTCCCGTTAAGACTATCGCAAACAAGAAGAAAGGTTCGTAAGTTATGGCTAAAGTTGCAAAGAAGGTTATCAAGAAGCGCCGCGATAAGAAGAATATTCCTAACGGCCAGGTACACATTCGTGCTACCTTCAATAACACCATCGTTACCGTAACCGATACCGAGGGTAATGCAATTTCTTGGGCTTCCGCCGGTGAACTCGGCTTCAAGGGCTCCAGAAAGTCTACCCCCTTCGCCGCTCAGTCCGCTTCCGAGACTGCTGCAAAGGCAGCAATGGAGCACGGTCTTAAGTCGGTTGAAGTATACGTCAGAGGCCCCGGAGCTGGACGTGAGTCCGCAATCCGTGCTCTCGAGACTGTCGGTCTTCAGATTACAATGATTAAAGACGTTACCCCTGTACCCCACAATGGATGCAGACCCCCCAAGCGCCGCCGCGTTTGATCTAATAAAGGAGGAACCACAATTATGGCAAGATATACAGGTCCTGTATGCAAGCTTTGCCGCAGAGAGGGCGTTAAGCTCTTCCTCAAGGGCGAGCGTTGCACTTCCGGCAAGTGCCCCTTTGACCGTATCGATCCCAATTCCCGTAACCGTAATGCAGGTCCCGCAGCTCCCGGTCAGCACGGCGCTGCTAAGAAGAAGCTGCAGGAGTACGGAAGACAGCTCCGTGAGAAGGAGAAGGTAAGACGCGTTTACGGCGTTCTCGAGCGTCAGTTCGTTAACTACTACGAGAAGGCTGACCGTATGCCCGGCATGACCGGTGAGAATCTTCTCATTCTTCTTGAGAGACGTCTCGATAACGCAGTATTCCGTATGGGCTTCGGTGAGTCCAGAACTCAGTCCCGTCAGCTCACACTCCACGACCACATCCGTGTAAACGGTAAGAAGGTCAACATTCCTTCCTACTCTATCAGAGTTGGTGACGTTATCTCTGTTGCAGAGAACGCACTTGAGAAGGATTCCATCAAGGCTCTCGTAGAGGCTATGGGCAGCAAGAACGCTCCCAAGTGGCTTGAAGTAGACGCTGCAAAGGCATCTGCAAAGGTTATCGCTCTTCCCACCAGAGAAGACGTTGGCTTTGACTTCAACGAGCAGCTTATCGTCGAGCTCTATTCCAAGTAATACCGCACATTCTCCCACAGGCTGCACTCCGGCTTTGGGGGTGTGCGTAATACGTGGGAGCACAAACTTATGCGCATAAACTATTATCGCAGACACAAAATTAATTGGAGGGTATAATCTGGAATGATAGAGATTCAAAAGCCTAATATCGTAACGGTAGATGAAAGCGAAGACGGCAGAAGCGGTAAATTTATCGTAGAGCCTCTTGAGCGCGGTTACGGAACCACTCTCGGTAACTCGCTTCGCAGAGTTCTTATGAGCTCGCTCCCGGGTGTCGCTGTTACATCTATCAAGGTAGACGGTGCATTACACGAATTTACCTCGCTTCCCGGTGTGGCTGAGGATCTGACAGAGATCGTCCTGAATATCAAGGGCATTGTTGCAAAGCTCTATACTCAGGCTCCCAAGACTGTCATCCTCGATGCGGTTGGCCCCGACAACGTAACCGCAGGACACATCAAGCAGGACTCCGATATCGTTATTCTCAACTCGGATCACCACCTCGCAACTCTTGCAGAGGGAGCGCATCTTTATATCGAGCTTACCTTTGAGAACGGTCGCGGATATGTTTCGCAGGACAAGAACAAGCTTCTGCACGCAGACAGCTTCGGTACCAGCGTTTCCGCACCCGTAGGTCTTATCTATACTGATTCGATCTACACTCCCGTTTACAAGGTAAACTACGTAGTTGACAATACTCGTGTCGGAAGCACGACCGATTATGATAAACTCACGCTTGAGGTTCTGACCAACGGAACCATTACAGCTAAAGAAGCGATTTCGCTCGGTGCCAAGATTCTCAACGAGCATCTCAACTTGTTTGTGGATCTGTCGGAAGAAGCAAAGGCCTTCGACGTAATGGTCGAAAGACCTGAAAAGGAAAAAGAAAAGGTTCTTGAGATGACCATTGAGGAACTTGACCTGTCTGTACGTAGCTTCAACTGCTTGAAGCGCGCAGGCATTGACACGGTGGAAGATTTGGTCAGCCGCTCCGAGGACGAAATGATCAAGGTTCGTAATCTCGGTAAGAAATCGCTTGAAGAAGTCATCCAGAAGCTTGAAAGCCTCGGTCTTACACTTCGTAACGACGAGGAATAAGCTCGGGACGATTTCTCTCACAACACAGATTTATTAAGGAGGAGCATTAAGATGCCCGGAACTAGAAAACTCGGCAGACCTACCGCTCACAGAAAAGCAATGCTTCGCGGTCTTGTTACCTACCTTCTTCAGAACGGTAAGGTAGAGACCACTGTGACCCGTGCTAAGGAAGTCCGTGCACTTGCTGAGAAGATGATCACTCTCGGTAAGCAGAATACACTTGCAAGCCGTCGTGCAGCTTACGCTTTCATCACTTCCGATGAGGTTGTAAAGAAGCTGTTCGATGAGATCGCACCTCGTTACGAGGATGTAAATGGCGGTTACACCTGCATTTACAAGCTTGGCCCCCGTCGTGGCGACGCAGCAGAGATGGCTCTCATCACTCTCGTAACCACTAAGGCTGAGGAAGAGGCTGCTGCAGCTGCTGAAGCTGCAAAGAAGTCTTCCAAGAAGGCTAAGGACGCTGAGTAATTAAATTTACGAATCAAGCCTACCCGAAATTCGGGTAGGCTTTTTTCTATCTATATTTTTCCCGCGCGACGGTGCGTACGGCGTCTGCGAGCGCGTATACGTCGTCTGCGGTGTTAAAAGGGGAGAAGGAGGCGCGGACGCTGCCGTGGCGGTCACTGCCAAGCACCTTGTGCGCGAGGGGATTGCAGTGAAAACCGCCACGAACACAGATGTCGCGCTCGGAAAGGAGATTAGCGACTCTGTCGGCGGGAATGCCGTCGATATTGAAGGAAAGTACCGAGCCCGAATGTTGAGGCGCGTAGACAGTCACGCCGCGTATCTCGGAGAGTAAGCGCAGCGTTTTGTTAAAAAGAATAGCTTCGTGCGCGGCTATCTTATCAAGACCGATGCCCGTCACAGCCTTGATTCCCGCCTCCAAGCCGACTATCGACGGAGTGGAAAGTGTACCCGCCTCGAGCCTTTCGGGCAATTCTGTGGGCATTTCAGCGTCGAGAGAGGCTGTTCCCGAGCCTCCAAAGGTCAGAGATCTTGCGGGAAAATCCTTCGACAGTATCAACGCGCCGCTTCCTTGCGGACCGAGAAGTCCCTTGTGACCGGGGATCGCGAGAGCAGAGATGGAGGAACGCTTCATATTGATCTCAAAGTGCCCCGCGCCCTGCGCGCCGTCTACAATATAGTATAGACCTGCACGCTTGCAAAGTGCTCCGATCTCATTAAGCGGCATCCTTGCCGAGCAGACGTTCGGGCAAGCGGTTGAAATCACTGCAACTGTTTCGGGCTTTATCAAGGACGCGATCGAACGGTAGATCTTTTGCGGACTTCGGTAAGGATCGTTGACGTGGGAGTCGAATATCGAATAGGAGCATCCGCGCTCGCGAGCGAGGTATTCGAGTGGACGGCGGACCGAATTGTGCTCGCAATCGGAGCAGATAAAGTGCGCGCCCTCACGCGCAAGCGATAGGATCGCGATATTGAGCGCGTGCGTGGTGTTCTGCGTAAAGACCACATTTTCGGGAGCGTCTGCGGAAAAGAGGTCGCAGAGAGCGACTCTGCAATCGTAGATCTTTTCCGCAGCCTCGAGTGCGAGCTTGTGCGAGCCCCGCCCGGGGTTGCCGCAGTATTCGGTCATACAACGCGAAATTTCCGCGATGACCTCGTGCGGCTTTGGGAATGACGTTGCGGCGTTATCAAGATATATCATCGGCTACTCCTTGATTATCTCGCGCTCGGCGAGAGAGTTGTTTGATAATACCATACGCACGTTGAGCAGATGGTTCTCGTCAAAGGAAACGCCCCAGGAGCATCCGCGCCGCGTCCGAGTTGAATCAACCTTGACTACGTCCGCCGCAATATTTTCGCTCTTCAGCACCCGCGCCGCCTTCTGCGCGAGCGTGAGTGTTGGGAAAACCGCAATATACCTCATTTTACCTCGCCTCGCTTTTTCATTTGAAGGCTTTCGCCTTCTATTGTCATTATATGGCGAAGCCCGTCGAAGCGTGACAAAAGAACCGCACCGATTTTGCTCGGTGCGGTTGAATTTTATTTGGTTTTTAGAATTCTCGAGCTGTTGATCAGAACGACGAATGCGCCGACGTTGTGGAAGACCGCACCAAAGAGGGCGGAGATCACGCCGAAGAGCGAAAGTCCGATCATCGTAAGGCTGATCAGTACCGAGAGAATGAGATTCTGATAAATGATCTTTCTCGTTTGCTTGGAGAGCTTGATGATGAAGGGGATGTTCTCGAGATTGTTGTTCATCAGAGCAATGTCCGACGATTGGATCGCAAGGTCGGAGCCCATAGCGCCCATCGAGATACCTACGTCTGCCTGACGGAGCGCGGGCGCGTCATTGATACCGTCACCGACTGCGAGAACACAGCTGCTCTCGCGCAGGGAATTGATCGCCTCGAGCTTATCCTGAGGCAGAAGCTGGAACTTGACGTCATCAGCACCGACCTCGCTTGCAATCTTGCGAGCAGCCGCCTCACGGTCACCAGTGAGAATGACGGTATTCTTGATTCCCATCTCCTTGAGTGTCGTGATGCTCTGAGCCGCCTCAGTACGCGCTGTGTCGTTGAATCCAAGGCAACCGATAAGTACGCCTCCGCGGGAAACGTAGCTCACAGAGCCGAGAAGAGTGTCACCGAAGCCCTCGGGGATCGCGATTCCGATAGAATCGAACCAATATCTGCTTCCGAGAAGAAGCTCGTTGCCGTCGGCATCGACGCCCATCATACCCTTGCCGGGGATCTCCTTGACGCCGTCGATCACCTCGTAGTCCTTGCCTTCAATGGCGTCGGTGACCGCGCGAGAGACGGGGTGGTTGGAGCCGCAAGCGAGGGAAGCGGCGAGGGAGAGAAGAAGGTCTTCGTCGTAATTTTCTGCGGGAATGATCTCGGTCAGCGAAAGCTCGCCGACGGTGAGAGTACCCGTTTTGTCGAACACGACTGTTTCAACCTCGGTCATCTCCTCTATGAACTTGGAGTTTTTGATAAGGATTCCGCGTTTGGTTGCGGTTGAGAGAGATGCTATCATCGGCGCGGAGCTGACGAGCATCTGACCGCAGGGGCAGGATACGACGAGTATCGCGATCGCCTTTGAGAGGTCGTTCGTGATAAGCGCGACCGCCGCCGCAAGCGCGAGAACGAAGGGAATATAGTACCGCATAAAGCGGTCGATAAGTCTCGATTCGGGAATCGAAATATTTTCCGCTTGCTCAAGCATCGTCAGGATGTTCGAGAAAGAGGTGTCAACGTAAGCCTTTTCGACCTTGACGAGGATTCGTCCGTCGATGTTGACCGTGCCCGCGTAAACGGTGTCGCCTACCTTGATATGCGCGGGAAGGGGCTCACCCGTGAGCGATTTCTGGTCGACGTTTGTTTCACCTGAAATGACCTTACCGTCGATCGGGATACCCGAGCCGGGCTTTATAACGATCGTCTGACCGACCTGAAGCGACGATGCCTCGACGGTCACCTCATTGTCGCCGTCAAGAAGGATTGCGCTGTCCTGGCGCATCTTGCGCAGACCGTCGATCGCCTCGCGCCCGCCCATAATGCTTCGCTCCTCAAGCAGGTGTGCGATGTTCAGAATAAGCGGAATGAGGACGGAGAGAATAAGGTCGCCCGAAAGATAGCAGGCTGTAATTGCGATCGCAACGAGGATCTCCATCGCGTTCGTGAAGTTGCGCGAGAAGATTCCGTTCAGCGCCGCTGCGAATACCGGGATGCCTTCGATAAGGAATCCGACGGTGTAGAAAAGCGCGGGGAGGGTGGTTTTGTCGGGGAAGACGAGGGAATATATCAGACCGACCGCGATGCAGACGAGTGCCGCGGCGGCGCTGACGAGATTGACCGTCAGGCTGCGTCGGTTTTTGTCATTGAGATTGTCCTTGGCGAGGGCTTCAAGGCTGCTTTTTGCAATGTTATCTAAATTTTCCATTGAAATCCTCCCGTCAGTCTATGATTATCTTGGAATCCGAATCGGACACGATTCTGACTTTACCGATCTTACGGATGATATTGGTGAGCGCCGTGTTGTAAAGTCTGACGCGCACTACCTCGGGGTTGGCGTTGTATTCCTCAAGCACGCCGTAGAATTCGTAGAGATCCGAATTTGCCGCGGCGGTGAAGTTGGAGTAATTAGCCTGCGCCTCAGCAATGAGAGCGTTGGCTTCAGCCTCCGCGCCCGGGATGCGGGTTTCGTAATACTGACGCGCCTGTTCGATGAGCGTGCTTGCCTGAATATTCGTGGAGTTTACGAGCTCATATATGTCGCGGACCTCCTCGGGCATACTCACGCGGGTCAGCTCAAGATGGCTGAGCTTGATGCCGATGTCGTTTTCGTCGAGCTTCTTCTGCGACATTTCAAGGACGGACTTGGTGTAAGCGTCCTTACCGGTCGTAAGAATATCGTCAACGGCGTAGCCCGCCGCTACGTTTATCATCGAATTACTGACGGCGGCGTTGATGATGTACTGCGGATCCTTGACAGAAAGCGCGTAGGCAACGGGATCGGATATCGTGTACTTGACTGACGCCGAGAGGATTGCGATATTATTGTCACCCGTGATAACGTAGCCGTTTCGGTCGTAGGTGGTCATTTCGCCCTCGGTATAGTGGGTGTTCACGGTGAATTCGTGGATACTGCCCGTGGGGATGGTGATGACCTCGTCGATTATGTAGGGGAATGCGAACAGCACGCCTGCGTCGTGTACCTGTTCCTCGGGCGTGTCGCCGACGATCTTTCCGAAGCGGAGGATGATCGCCTGCTCGCCGCTCTTTATAAACCGTATTCCCGAACAGCAGATGATGAGCACTACCGCGATGATTATGACAACGAAGTAGCGCGACACTGTTCGGAGAATATCTTCAAATAAGAGATTCTTTTTCATTGTGCGTTACCCTTTGTCGCTTCATCGAGAAGCGCGCCGATAGCATCGATCAGTGCCTGACGGTCCTTTTCATCGAGCTGTGTGAGAATGTAGGAGAGGTCGGTTACGATGGTCTCGTCGCTCTCATTGTGGAGCATATCCGCGTAGTCTTCAAGGATGTTGAAGGGATACTCGTCGGTGCTGACTATAAGAACGGTGTTGGAATTTACCGATGCCGCGAGGGTATCGAGGGTCTTGAGGAAGGTGAAAAGATCGAGGTTTGCCGCTTGCGCGTTTGCGTAGATCTCGGCAACTGCTTTTTCGGTCTCCTTCTTGATCTCCGCAGCTTCGTTGGTGCCCTGCGCGATGATCTCCTCAGCCTTTACCTGCGCCTCGGAATAGATCTTGGTGGATTCCTTGTCTGCGTTTGCAAGGATGGTGTCAATATCGGTCTGTCTGTCCTGACGCATCTGATCGAATACGCTCTGAAGGTTGATATCGGGGAGGCTGAGGCGGAGAATGCTTACGTCAACGATCGAGATTCCGTAATTCTTCTCGCAGTTTTCCTTGACCTTTTCGAAGATTTTATGCTGTATCTCCTCGGTCTTGATGGTTTCGGTGTCGAGGGAAACGAGCTCGGTCAGCTCGTATGCACCCATCGTACTCTGAGTTGCGCTTCGTACCTGCTGGTCGATATACGCCTCGGTGCTTCCGTACGCGCCGACGCTGTTGTGGAAGAGCAGGGGATCGGAGACCTGCCATACGACGTAGGAGGAAAGGATGATGTTGCGCTTGTCCTTTGTGACGGTTTCCTGCGCGTTGGATTCGAGATACTGCATTCTGTTTTCGTACTGAACTACGTTCTCGAAGGGCCAGGGGAGCTTGAAGTAAAGTCCCGCCTCGGTAAGCTCTGCGCGCGGCGCACCAAATCGGAGAACGACGGCGCAGTTGCCCTCGCGGAGCTCAAAGGTAAAGCCGAAATATCCGACGGCTACAACGAGTACGAGCGCGATAAAGATCTTGAGCATTCGTGAGCCGAAGCTGCTTTTCTCGCGGGGCTCGTGAGAGATGGTCGACTTATCGTTGGTATTGTTTGTTATGTTCTTTTTCATTGTAATCACCTGAATCAGTTTTTGATCAATCCGGTCACGAGGCGGCTGCTGTCCACGTCGGATCCGAGTATAATGAGCCTTCCGTTTTCATAGTACTTGATAACGGCGTTCATATACTTATAATATCTGTATGCGTCGCTGTATTCGTTGTCGGCGGCAACGCTTGCCATAAATACCGCAACCTCCGATTGCGCCTCGGCAATCTTGCTGAGCTGTTCAGCCGTGGCGGTTGCAACGGTCGAGGTGTAGTTCGACTCTGCCTCGCATATCTTAACGATAGCGGCAGCCTCAGCGTTCATAATGCGAGTCTGCGCTTCTATCTCCGCGCTGACGAGACGCTGATAAATATCTGCGATGCCAAGCGGGGGATGTATGCTTTCAAGAACGACGCTGACGATCTCAAGACCGGTATTGTGAATCTCGATCTTATCGATAAGATCGGTCTTGAAGTCCGCGGCGAAAGCCTCGCGGTCTACCGAAAGGAGGGTATTGAGATCTGTTACGATGGTTTTGTCCGCAACGAGCTCGTATGCGCTCGCCTCGAGGATTGCAACGGGATTTGCGCAGTTGACAAGATAATCGTTGAGGTCGCCTATTCTGTATTCGATGCATAGGTTGATCGAAACGAGCTCCTCGCCTCCGCCGAGCAGAAGCTCGTATTCCTCCGAGCCGTGAGTCTGCGTCCATACATTGTCGCTGGAAGTGTCGGAACGGTAGCCGATCGTGATCGAGGAGACCTCGTTGGTGTTGTATATCACGGTCTTGCCGAAGGGCCATGGGAGGGTGAGGTGAAGTCCGGGCTCGAGGGGTTCTGCGGAAAGCTTACCGAAGTTATAAAGCGCGCCCGCCTGACCCGAGCCGATCTCCACGATGCCGGTTGAAATCCAGAAGAGAAGGAATATTGCTATCAGAGAGGGCGCGATGAGCTTGCCCATAAGCTTGACGCTCCAGAGACCGCGCATCGTGATGCCCGTGTTTTCTTCAAGGTAGGAAAGGATGCCCATATCCTGTCCGCTTCCGCCTGAGAAGAGCGTGGGGATGCGGATATCGGGCGAGGTTACAAGCTCGTGACGGATGGCTCTTGCAGCGTAGGAAAGGAGTGTGATGAGCGATGACCAATAAAAGATTATCGCGAGTGCGATGACTGCGTACTTCTGCAGCTCGTAAAAGCCGAGAAGCTTGATGAAGATCGCGGGAATGATTAGTATCAGCGCAAGCCGTCCGACCGCGAGGATCGAGCGCACGTTGCCGCCGAGCACCGAGTAATATTCGTCGGCGTCCTCATTGTGCAGTATCCATTTGTCGAGAACAATGAATACGAGAAAGATGCCGATGAGCAATACCGCGTAAGCGTAGCTCGCGGTGTAAAGCGAGGTGGAAGCCTTCAGCGAGATCGCAAAGAAATATTGGATGGCGATGAAGGATGCCGCGGCCGTGAAGTAGGAGAGGTAACGGAGAGCCTTGCGGACTCCGCCTGCGCCGATCTTATGCGCGATTGTGACGAAGAATTTACCGATCGCGGAAAGAATACGCTTCAGGGGCTTCGCGGGCTCCGCGCTTTCTTTCTCAACGTCTGCTTCCTTGCGCTCCTTTTCCTTGACGGGAATCTTGAGCAACAAGAGCGAAAGGTTGACTGCACTCGGCAGAAGGAGCATCAAGCCGAGAAGATAAAAGGGAAGATATTTGGTTGGTCCGTATAAATACAGCATTCCAACGCCCGCGGCGGCGGAAGCTATCAGCGATATAAGCGGCGGCAATATCGCGCGGATGTTTTTCTTATTCATTTGCACCTCCGTTATAGTTGAAGACCTTTGTGAGGCTTCTGAAGCTTGCTATGTTATCGTTTTTTGCGACTGCGTCGAATTCCTCTTCCGTGCCCTCATAGAGGATCAGGCTGAGGGACATACAGTCGGTGAAGTGAGAGGTTCGCAGATCGGTAAGCGATTTCGGAATGAAAACGACTCGCAGAGCCTGCGAATATTCAAAGGTATTGGCGCCGAGTGCGGTAAGGCTCTTGCCGAGATAGACGTATTTGAGCCCGTAGCAATTGAGGCACGCCTGACTTCCGATATATCTGAGCGTGTCGGGGAAAATGAGGGTCTGGAGCTTTTCCGAGCCCGAAAATGCCTGATCGCCAACGTAAACGAGCGAAAGTCCGAGATTCACCTCGGCAAGCTCCGCGCAGAAGGAGAGAGCCATATCGGAAATAGTAAGCACGCCTTTTCCAAAAGTGATCGAGCGTACGTCGGATGTGCCCGTGAATGCACCGCCGAGGTGGCGGACGCTGTCGGGAAGAACGGGCGTGCGGCTTGTGCCGTTGTAGGCGATAAGCACGCCGTCACCGACCGTGACGAATTCATCGGTCTGCGAAGCGAGCCAGGGAGTGTTATCGAAGGCAAAGGGAGAGATACGCCAAACTTTACTTCCGACGGTGACGCTCTTGAGTTCGGAGCAGTCAGCGAAGGCGTAAATACCGATCGATTCGACAGTATCGGGGATCACGACCGAGGTGATCGCGGTGTTTTTGTAGAATGCGCCCTCGCCGATGGAGGTGACTGTCTTTCCTCCGAGCTCGGAGGGGATCACGACGTCGCCCGAAACGTCGGCGGAGCTGATTATAACGCTTCCGTCATCTTGAAGAAAGTAATTGTAACCCGACTCGAATCCCATTTCGTCCGTGGGAGTTCGCAGTACGAAATCAAAATTTTCAGGTTTGAAGCTGTCGGTTACTTCCTTTCCGCAGGAAACCGTGAGGGAGGCAGTGAGGACGAGAGCAAGCGTCAGCAAAAATATTCTTTTTATCATTTCACTTCCTCCTTAACCCTGAAGTCCGAGGGATTCGTTGCCCTCGCCTACCTTGATATTGCTTTTTGCGGGAAGGGTAACCTCTGCGAGCTCGTCGCAGGCGTGGAATGCGTAGTCTGCTATCTCGGTCAAGCCGCTTCCGATCTCAACGCTGTAAAGAGTGCGGCAGCCGCGGAAGGCTTCTTCGCCTATCGCGGTCACCTTGTCGCCGAGGGACACTCTCGTCAGCGCGGTGCAGTTAAGGAAGCAATAAGCGGGAACGGCGGTCGCTCCGCGGATCTCAACGCTGACGAGAGAGTCGCAGCCCCAAAAAGCCGATTCTGCGATTTCGGTCACCGTTTCGGGAAGAACAACCGATGCAAGCGAGGTGCATCCTCTGAACGCCTCCGCACCGAGCTTTTCAAGCTTTGACGGGATGGAGAAGTCCGAAAGGTTTTGGCAGTCGGCAAAGGCCTGCGCCGCAATCTCGACTACCGTGTCCGCATTTTCGATCGAAACGAGGTTCGCGCATCCCTCAAAAGCGTTTTCGGGTATCGCGGTGACGGCGTTCGAGAAGTTGACCGTCAGAAGCGCAACGCTGCCGGCGAAGACTCGCGAGCCGAGCTTGATCTCGGTCTTGGGAAACTCGACGTAAAAGAGCGTTTCATTGTCCGCAAATGCACCGTCCGCAATCTCAACAACGGTCATTCCGTCTATCGTCTCGGGGATGATGAGGACCGCGGGAAGATTTTCCATTCCCGTTATCCTTACCGTGGAGTTTTCGTATTTGTCGTATACAAAGCCGTCGGCTGAAGTGTTATTTTGACTGATAACGGCGTATTCCGTGCTGCCGAAGCTGTTGCAGGAAGCAGCCGCGCACGGTAAAATAAGTGCCATAAAGAGCACCAATACGCGCTTGTAAAGGCTTTTTTTCATTACTTTTCCTCGCTGAATATATAATAATTCAATATAATAATATCATATTTAAATTAAATTGTCAAGAAATATATTATAAATTTATGCTTTGGGAATTTATTTACCTGCCCATATAGGGTTTGCGCTGTCAAAATTTACCGAGAATATAAAAATCTCCCGACATTTTCGTCGGGAGATTTTTCGATTAAATTATATCGTCGGAATCGAAGTCCGAGGTGTCGAGGTGGGCTATTTGCGGTCTGAACGCCTTTCGCTTGAGAGGGTCGTAAACGTATTTTCTGCATACGCCGGAGGAAGCGACCGTTCCGCGGTAGCGGCAGAGCATCTTCGTTCTGCAGTTCTCGATGCAAGCCGAGTGCTCGCAATATGCGCAGCATCGGTTGAGTGAATCGTCGTCCTCGTCGGCGGAGAGGTGGAGAGCCTGAGACTTTAATACAGTAATCGAAATGAAATAGACGGCGAGGAAGATGACGAGCACCGCGATGACGGGGATCTCGATTCCCGAGTCGAGCAGGGCTTCGGGGAGGCTTGCGTTCTTAAGAAAAGGAAGTGCGTCCTTGATATCGATCCTTCCCGCGTCGTAGCGGAAAAGCTCGGATTCGTAAGTATATCTTGCGAAATCCCAAGCGGAGTATGTAAAGTATGCGTTGATGATGAAGCATACGAATGAAAATATCGTATTGAGCACCTTGCCGCTTCGCTTGAGCGCGCCCGATCCGCAGATGACGGATATGATGCTCAGGCAAAGCATACCGAGGCTGACCGATGCGAGAAATCCTACGATTGGATATAATCCGAGGGCGGGGAGAAGCTTCGGAAAAATACCCTCTGCACCGATGAGGATCAAGACGTTGGTGAGGATGAAAACAGGAACGGCGCTGAAAAATCCCGCAAGTTTGCGTGACCTTTGAACACTCTTCAAGCAGACGAAAGTTGCTATCGTTGCAAGGACGGTGAAAAATACTGTATTAAACAGCACCCCGAGCGGTGCGCTGGAAAGATCGAGAATATGTAGCTCCATAATAAAACTCCGTAAGAAGGAAATCGGTATATTACCGTACATAAATATTATATCAAATCTTACGTCTTCTGTCAAGTTTTTTATTGAAGCTGAACGGCAAGGAAAGGATAAAAAGTATATTTGCGACGCAAACGAACGTCTGCGGCAATGTCGAAATATCGAGAAAGACGTTCGTGGCGGTTGCCGCGGCGGGGAGAAGTGCAGGAAAGAAGATGATCGCGAGTGCGGTGCAGATCGCGCAAACGAGTGAGGAAATGAGCCTTGAACTGATATACGGAACGAGCGAAGGTGCGCTGCTTTCTCCACCGAAGGAGGAATAGATCTGCATCAGCACCGAAAGCCCAGACCACCCGACAGCGGCGGCGGTGAGAGTGGCGGCGAGGGATCGCGAGGTTATCGCGGCGCAGGCGGCAACGCCTGATGTCAATTCAAAAAACGAAAATAGGAGAGCTTTGATAGTGGGAGCGTTTTGTATGCATTCAAACGCCGAAAGACAGCCGACTGCGCAGGTAAAAAAGGTCACGAGAGCGCATACCGATATCACCGAACCCGCCGCAGAGGCGACCGACTCGGTGAATATCTTGAAAAACGGCTTGCCGTTGCTTGCTTTGATCGGTTCGGAGGGGAGAGGGGAAACAGATTTCTTTCCCGATGTAAGCGCGCCGAAGGTCAATCCCGACGCGACGTTTACCGAGTAGAGGAAAAGCCCAAGAGATGCGTTTGAGAGGAGATTTTTACCTACCGCGAAAATCACGAACGGTGCCGACGGATAATTGCAAAACGAGAGAAGCCGCTCACATTCGCTCCTTGAAAGCTCACCTCTTGCGTAAAGAGTTGCCGCGGTTTTGGCTCCGATCGGAAAACCGCATATTATTCCGAGAGCCAAAGCACCCGCGCCGCTTCCGCTGATGCCGAAAATGCCGCGCATAGGTCGTTCGAGGATCTTCCCGAGATAATATCCGAGATCGGCGCGGACGAGCATTTCGGAGATCACCATATAGGGAAAAAGCGTCGGCACGAGAACACCCGCACATACCGAAAGTCCGCGCTTCATTTCCGAAAAGCATACATCGCTGTGGCTGAAAAGCAGAAAAAGTAAGATGAAACACAGGACAAAAGTTGCTGTCCTGCGCGGCAAGCGTTTTGACGGATACGACATTGTAATCGAGTTCCTTTCTTTTGCATAAAATTTATGGCAATATAATTTATTCGCCGCTCGCGTGCGGTATTCGGAGGTATGATGAGTAATAAAAAAACAATACATAAAAGACCGAGCTTTTCCGAGCTTATCAGCGCGGTCGCGGATATTCCCGCCGATATAACCGACGGTATGACGCTTGAAATGCGCGGTCGGAACGAGCTGTTGCTATGCGGTTGCCGCGAGATTTACGAATATTCTCGCGAGCGCATCAGAATTTTGCAGGGCAGATGTGCCGTTTGCGTTGTGGGAAGACGGCTGACGATGACGTCCTATTCCGAGGGGCGGATAACCGTCGGCGGTGAGATAGATTCGATCGACTTTTGCGGGGGCGAGTGCGGTGAAGAAAAGTAAAAGCTTTGAGGGCTCGATCCTCGGCGCGGCGCGGATTTCGGTGCGTTCCGAGGATCTTGTATCGCTTCTGAACGTCCTGCTTGAGCTCGGAGAGAGCTACCGAAATATCCTGCAATGTGATGGACGGGCGTCCGTTGACCTTTCTTATCCCGCGGCGTTGAAGGCGGCGAAGCGTTGTCGGGAAAGCGGAATAGAAGCGAGCACGGAGCTTTATTCCGGACTGCCTTACCTTTTTCTTCGCATTCTCGGGCGACCCGGATTGATCGCGGGGATTGTTGCCGCAATGCTGATATTCAGTATCGCGGGCTCGGTTATATGGGATGTCCGCGTAAGCTGTGACGGTGAGGTTTCCGCCGATAAGGTAAAGGAATTTCTTTCGGCGCACGGCGTATATCCCGGCGCGAGTAAATCAAGTCTCGATATCGGGCGCATACAAGCCGAGATCGAAAGCGAGAGTAGGGAGATCGCGTGGATTTCGGTGAACGTCATAGGCACGGTTGCGTACGTTGAGGTTATCGGCGAGGTGATACCTCCGCCCGAGGATGAAAAGTACGACGGCGTCAACCTCGTCGCGGCGCGCGACGGCGTTGTGACAGGCTTTGAGGTGATTGCGGGTAAGCCTGCAGCAGAGATCGGAATGACCGTCAAAAAGGGCGACCTTCTTATAAGCGGTCTTTACGACAGCAAGCGATTCGGATATCGCGCCGTCGAAGCTGAGGGAAGTGTTTTTGCGCGGACGGAGGAGATTTTTGAGGTCGAGATTCCGCTTGAATACACGGTCAGAACGCCCGAGAAAAGCGAAATATGCGAAATTTCGCTGATTTTTTTCTCTTTAAGACAAAAATTATTCAAAAAGGGTGGATTTTTGAGTATAAGTTATGATATAATATACTCGGATATTTATATATATGCTGACGGTGAAACGACTTTGCCCGTCGGACTCTCGGTGGGGCGCAGAAATATTTATACTGATGAGGTCAGGAACAGGAACGCCGAGGAAGCCGCCGAGCTTGCGTATCTTGAACTTAATCGGCATATACTTTCGGCACTCCCCGATGCCGAGATACTTTCAAGGTCATACGGCGGTGCGATAACCGCAGACGGCTCGGCTTACCGACTCGTCTGCAGGGTGAACTGCATCCGCAATATTGCCGAAGCCAAGCCTTTCAATATCAATCCATCCGAATGAGGAGAGAATATGGAACAAAAAATCGTAAAAATAGGAACCGCCGAGCTTGCCGCAAAGCTTTACGGTGCGTTCGATGCAAATATGAAGCTCGTTGAAGCGGCTTTTGCCGTAACCGTGCACAATCGCCCCGATATTTCGGGCTCCGGCGAAGTGCTTACGGTCAGCGGAAGCAACACCGAGTGCGTTGACGCCGCTGCGAGAGCCATTGAAACGCTTGCTCGCATGGGCGAGAGAAGCGAGACACTTGCCGAGCAGACGGTGCTCTACGTCATCAATATGGTGCGTGACGGACGCGAGGGCGAGCTTGAAGCCTTTGACGAAAACTGCATCTGCGTTACGGCAAAGGGCAAGCCGATCAAGCCGAAAACGGTCGGTCAGCAGAAGTATATCGAATCTATAAGAAACAATACGATAATTCTCGGCACGGGCCCCGCGGGTACGGGTAAGACCTTCCTTGCGGTCGCAATGGCGGTCAAGGCTCTGCGCGACAAGCGTGTCAGCCGCATAATTCTGACCCGTCCCGCGATCGAAGCGGGCGAGAAGCTCGGTTATCTCCCAGGCGATCTGCAGAGCAAGATCGACCCCTATCTCCGTCCGCTTTACGATGCGCTCTTTGAGATGATGGGTCCCGAAAATTATCAGAGAAACGTTGAAAAGCAGATCATCGAGGTTGCGCCTCTCGCGTATATGCGAGGCAGAACGCTTGACGATGCATTCATCATTCTCGATGAGGCGCAGAACGCGACCTTTGAGCAGATGAAGATGTTCTTGACGCGTCTCGGCAACAACTCGAAGGCGGTCGTCACGGGTGACCTCACGCAGACCGACCTCCCCGGCGGTCAGGTAAGCGGACTTTGGTCGGCGGTGAAGATTCTCGATGGCATCGAGGGCATCGCGATCCATCAGTTCACCGAGCGCGACGTCGTCCGTCATAAGCTCGTGCAGAAGATAATCCTCGCCTACGATAAGTACGAAAAGGAAAATCAAAATAAAGACAAGGGCGGTCATACCTACCGCCGCAAAAACTATTGACGGAGGTAAAAAATGCTTTTGATAGATTATTCGGTCAGATGCCGAAAGGAAAAGGTCACGGATGAGCTTCGTGCTCTTGTACGCCGTGCCGTTGAAACTACCCTCTCCTTTGAAGAGATCGAGGACGACTGCGAGGTTTCCGTCACTTTTGTTGGAAACGCCGGTATCCGCAGATTTAACGCAGAGTACAGAGGAATCGACCGCGTTACCGACGTTCTTTCATTCCCGATAGCCGAGGACGGCGATCTCGAGGAAGCCTTCGACGGAGAGCGCATTCAGCTCGGAGATATCGTGCTTTCGCTTGAAAGAGCGCGCTCGCAGGCAGAGGAATTCGGTCATCCCTTTGAGCGCGAGGTGGCTTTCCTCTGCGTTCACTCAACCTTGCATCTTCTCGGTTATGACCACGAGACGGGAGAAGAGGATGAAGAAGATATGCGCGCCCGTCAGCGCGAGATAATGAAAATTATGGGACTTGAGGTGAAATGATGAAAAGGACGGTTTCGCTATTACTTGCGCTTACCTTTTTGCTTTGCATCTTTGCGGGATGCCAAAAAGAGGAGGAAAAAAATAAGGCTATGATGAGCCTTGGCACGGTGCTTGATTTTGCCGACAGCGCAAGACAGCTCGAGCTTCCGCAGTTTTCGCCATTTGAATACGTAATACTCGGCTCCTCCGAGGTTCCTCTATATTACTTTCCGATGCGCGAGAGTGATTTTTCGTTTACCATCGGAATCGACGAAAACGGAGCTATTGAAAGTATGATGCTTTCGCACATATCGGGTGAGGAAATTTACTTATTCCATAAAAATCCCGCAAAGCTTGACCCGAACGCAACACAGTACACCGAAGATGCAAAGTCTTACGATTTGCAGAAATTTATAGATAAAGTGACGGAGAAGTAAAATGAAAAGAACAGTATTTATCTCGATTGTCGGCAGACCGAACGTCGGCAAATCCACCATTATGAACCGCATACTCGGCGAAAAGGTCGCCATCGTTTCAAATAAACCGCAGACCACCCGTAACTGCATCCGCGGTATTCTCACCGAGGGCGAGGATCAGTTCGTATTCTTCGATACCCCCGGTATCCACCGCCCGCAGAACCGTCTCGGCGACTATATGGTCACCGCGGCAAAGTCGGGAATGCAGCAGGGCGACGTTGTTATGCTCGTTGTTGACGTAAACAAGCCCGTTTCCAAGACCGAGCTTGAGGTCATCGAATATCTCAAGCGAGAGGGCGTTCCGTCGATTCTCGTTCTCAACAAGATCGACACCGTCCGCCGCGAGATGATCGCGGAAAAGATTGCGGCTTACGCGTCGAAGCACGAATTTGACGCGGTCGTTCCCGTATCCGCAAAGTCGGGCAAGCACGTTGACGAGGTTATGGACGAGCTTTCAAAGTTCCTTCGCGAGAGCGAGTGGTTCTTCCCCGAGGATGCCGCGACCGATCAGCCTATGCGTCAGTACGTTTCCGAGATCATCCGCGAAAAGCTGCTCCGCGCACTTGACCGCGAGGTTCCGCACGGAATTGCCGTAGTTATTGAGGAATACCGCGACACGGGCAGCCTCACCAAGATCCGCGCCGAGATCATCTGCGAAAAGCAGTCGCATAAGCAGATCATCATCGGAAAGGGTGGAGAAGTGCTCAAAAAGGTCGGTATGTATTCGAGAGAAGAGCTTGAAAAGGTCACCGGCTCGAAGATCTTCCTTGACCTCTGGGTAAGAGTAAAGGAAAACTGGCGCGAGCGCGAGGGACTTGTTTCAAACTTCGGCTACAATAAAAAAGACATTGACTGATAAGCCAAATGGCAACATATGATATATCGACCGACGCGCTCGTTATCCGCGCCGTAGAGCAGGGCGATCACGATAGGCTTCTTACTTTGCTTTGCCCCGAAGAGGGACGGATAACCGTCATTGCCAAGGGCGCGAGATCGCTCCGCAATAAGCTGATGTCACCCTGCCGCGCGTTTGTCTGGGGCAATTTCGAATTGCATTATAAGGGCGATATGGCTTGGGTGCGCGATGCGTCGGTCATCAAGACCTTTCCCGCGCTTGAAAAGGATATTGAACTTATTTATCTTGCGCAGTATATTTCCGACGTCAGCTGTGAACTCAGCGGTCAGGGTGAGCCCGCGGGCGAGCTTTTGCCGCTTGTACTTAATACCTTTCACGCGCTTTGCTCGGAAAAATACGACCGCGCGCTCGTAAAAGCGGCTTTCGAGCTTCGCGCGGCGGCGATTTCGGGTTATCTGCCCGAGCTTACCGAATGCATCAGATGCGAAAAGACGGACGCCCCCGCTTTTTACCTCGACGTTATGGGCGGCGGTATCGTCTGCTCGGATTGCATATCGTCAACCCCCGAATTGCCCGAGGCGGAGATACCCGTCGATTCGTTTGGTATGCGTTCGATAATCGTTCCGATCACCCCCACCGTGCTTGCCGCGATGAGATACGTCGTGAGCGCGCCGCTAAAACGTCTTCTTTCATTCGGAATTAGTTCCGAGGTTGATAAAAAAACATTCTGCCGCGCGGCTGAAACCTATATTCTCAACCATCTTGAGCGCGGCTTCGCATCGCTCAGGCTTTACCACGAATTGAGCGTATAATTTTGAGGAATTAACAGTTATGATGTACCTACCCGAAAAAAGTATAAAATTACTTGAATTTGACAAGATCAGGCAGATGCTTTGCGACTGTGCCCGCACCGAGGGTGCGCGTGCGGCGGCGCTTGAGCTTATGCCCGAATCAGATCTTGTCCGAGTTCTGAATATGCAGAGGCGTACGACCGATGCAAAGAAAATTGCGGCAGAGAAGGGACAGCCTCCATTTGGAGGTGTCAAGGATATCGCGCCGCATTGTGAGCGTGCCGAAAAGGGCGCGATGCTGACACAGCGCGAGCTTCTTGACGTTGCCGATATCCTTCGCACAAGCCGCGTGCTCCTCGATTACAGCAGAACCAACCGCCGTTTTGAGACGGTGCTTGATGAGGTGTTCGAACGTCTTATTCCCGATAAAAAGCTTGAGGATAAGATCAGAACCGCGATCATCAGCGAGGACACACTTGCCGACGACGCTTCTCCCGAGCTTTACAATATCCGTCGCAAGATCCGCCAGACCACAGCAAAGGTGCGCGACATTCTTGCGAAATACACCACGGGCGCGTATTCGAAGAGCCTTCAGGAAAATATCGTAACCATCCGTAACGGCAGATTCGTAGTTCCCGTAAAGGCGGAGTGCAAGAACGATATCAAGGGTCTTGTTCACGATGCCTCGGCAACCGGTGCGACGCTCTTTATCGAGCCGCTTGCGGTCGTTGACGCCAACAATGAGATCCGCGAGCTTGAAGCCAAGGAAAAGCACGAGATCGAGCGCATTCTTTACGATCTGTCCTCCGAAGTCGCGGCGATTTCGGATAAGATCCGCTATAACGGCGCTAATATCGATGAGCTGGCTTTCGTTTTCGCTTGCGCCGAGCTTTCGTTCCGTATGAACGCGACACAGCCGAAGCTTTCCTCGGATGACCGCCGTACCGAGCTTCGACGCGCACGCCATCCCCTTATCCCGAAGGAAAAGGTAGTTCCCGTAAACATCCGCCTCGGCGGTGATTTCGATACTCTCGTTATCACCGGACCGAACACGGGCGGTAAGACGGTAACGCTTAAAACTCTCGGTCTGTTTGCTATCATGGCGCAGTCGGGACTTCACATCCCTTGCGACGATAATTCCACCGTGCCGATCTACGGCAGAGTCCTCGTTGACCTCGGTGACGAGCAGAGCATCGAGCAGTCGCTTTCGACCTTCTCCTCGCACATGGTCAATATAGTTTCGATCGTTGACGACCTTCGCGACGATGCGCTCGTTCTTTTCGACGAGCTTGGAGTCGGCACCGACCCCATCGAGGGCGCGGCACTTGCAATTGCCGTTATCAGCGAGGTCCGCGCGGCGGGCGCGATCTGCGCGGCAACAACCCACTATGCCGAGCTGAAGGCATACGCGCTCAACACTCCCGGTGTCAAGAACGCGTCCTGCGAGTTCGATATCGAAACTCTCCGCCCGACTTATAAGCTGACTATCGGTACGCCCGGACGCTCGAACGCTCTTGCCATTTCAGAAAGACTCGGACTTCCGAAGCACATCATTGATCGCGCGCTTGCCGAGGTAAGCTCGGACGACAGACGCTTTGAGGACGTTATCGACAAGCTCGAGGCGGCGCGAATAGATGCCGAAAGATACCGCGAGGAAGCCGAAAATATGCGCCGCGAGTATGAAAAATTCAAGACCGAGGCTGAGACGAAGATCAGAGAAAAGATCGCCTCCGCCGAAAAAGAGGTCGAGCGTGCGCAGAAAAAGGCGGCTGAAATGGTCGAGGGCGCGAGAATTTCGAGTGAATACGTCTTCTCCCAGCTCGACAAGGTTCGCAAGGCTCGCGACAGCGAGCGTCTCGGCGAGGAGCTTGACGCGGCTCGCAAGAAGGTGCGCGAGCATATGAAAGCGAACGAGGAAAAATATAATCCCGTCGACGAAAATATTGACGAAGAATACGTTCTCCCGCGCCCGCTCAAGAAGGGCGACGCCGTTTACCTTATGAATATTTCTCAGGAAGGCGTGCTTCTCACGGATCCCGACCGTAGCGGAAACGTAAGCGTTCAGATCGGTCCCGTCAGAACAAAGACGAAGGTCAAGAACCTCAAGCTGATGGACGACGTTATTACCGTTACCGATTCGCAGGGCAACAAGAAGACCGTCAAGGAATTTGCTAAAACAACCGTCAGCCGTACCTGCACGGATGAGATCGACCTTCGCGGTATGACGGGCGACGAGGCTTGGTACGAGGTTGACAGATACCTCGATGAGGTGCAGATGGCAGGACTTCGCACCGTCAGACTTATCCACGGTAAGGGAACCGGTGCGCTTCGTGCCGCTCTGTGGGATAAGCTCCGCCGCGAGAGCCGTATCGCAAACTTCCGTATAGGTCAGTACGGAGAGGGCGACGGCGGAGTTACTATTGTTGAAATGAAATAAGAGCACTTGTAAAACCGCGTTTTACAAGTGAAAATCGCGCGCTTATCTCCACGCACCAAAATTAAAAATTTTGGCGCGCTCCCCTCGGCGCGCGGACTCGCGTGGCTCGTCTAAAAGGTGTTTTTTCGATGGCGAAGCCGCCGAAAAAACGGATTTAATTATATTGCTGTGATTTTACAATCAGCTAAATGAAATAATTTTTCGGAGGAAATAAAAATGTCCGACAACAAGATTAAAATGCTGGGTATAGATATAGGCGGCGGCAGCGGTCGCGGTCTTATCGGCTCCTTTGACGGAGAAAAAATGTCGATCGAGGAGATCTGCAGATTCGAAAATAAACCTATATATAAGGGCGATATGCTCGTATGGGATGCTCCGATGCTCCGCAGTGAGATCGAGAATGCGACCCGCCTCGGCGCATCTATGGGTGCGCAGAGCGTAGGCATCGACACCTGGGGCGTTGACTACGGTCTGGTCGATAAGAAGGGCGAGCTCGTTTGCGATCCTTACAGCAACCGCGACCTTCGCACAAGAAATATCGGCGAGTATTTCTCGCAGTTTATGCCGCTTTCGCGCCTTTACGAGATCACGGGTATTCAGTATCTTGAATTCAATACCGTTCTTCAGCTTGCGGCAGAGAAGAAGTTCACTCCCGAGCGACTTGAAAAGACGGATAAGATCCTCTTCCTGCCCGACCTCTTCGGTTATTTCCTCTCCGGCGAGCAGGTAAGTGAATATACCGTAGCGTCCACGGGCGCGATAGTTGACGCCTACACTCGCGATTTCTCGCCCGAGATCCTTTCGGCTCTCGGAATTTCGAAGGACAAATTCGCGCCGATCGTCGATCCCGGACAGATCATCGGTAAAGTAAAGCCCGAATTTGCATCGGATATGAAGCTTATCACCGTTCCCTCGCACGACACGGCAAGCGCGGTATTCGCAACGCCCGCCGAGAGCGATGATTTCATTTACATAAGCTCGGGCACTTGGTCGCTGATGGGATGCGAGCTGAAAGCGCCCCTCATTTGCCCCGAGGGCGAACGCCGCAATTATACCAACGAGGGCGGCGCGTGCGGTACTATCCGCTACCTCAAGAACCACGTCGGACTCTGGCTCGTTCAGGAATGCCGCCGCGCTTGGAAGGCGGAGGGCAAGAACGTAACCTACGACAGTATGACAGAGGCTGCTATGAACGCCAAGCCCTTCGTATCCTTTATTAACGTCAACGATCCCGTATTTATGCCTCCCGGCGATATGCCCGCGCGCATCGCCGAATACTGCCGCAAGACGGGTCAGCCCGTTCCCGAAAGCATCGGCGAGATCATCCGTACCATCTTCGACAGCCTTGCGCTTTGTTACAGATATACTGTTGACGATATCGCTTGCCTGACGGGCAAGAAGCCGAATTCGATCAATATCGTGGGCGGCGGCTCTAAGGATCCTCTGCTTTCGCAGATCACGGCGGACGTTTGCGGTCTGCCCGTAGTTGCGGGCCCCGCAGAGGCGACCACTCTCGGCAACCTCCTCGTTCAGGCTATGGCGCACGGTCTTGTTTCGGGTATCTCCGAGGCGAGAGAGCTTGTCCGCAAGTCCTTCCCCGTAAAGACCTATCTCCCGCGCGGTAACAAGAGCGATTACGACGCTTATCACGAGCAGTATCTCCGCTTGATAAACAGAAAGTAAGGTGAAGGGAAATGCTTGATAATCTTATATTGAGCCTTAATACGGTTACACCCGTATTGCTTCTTACCCTTCTCGGTATGCTGCTCAAAAAGATAAAGCTCCTGCCCGATTCATTTTATTCGGGTGCGGACAAATTCGTTTTTGATATCGCGCTCCCCGCACTGATCTTTGTTCAGATCGTGGGTGCCGATCTTTCGGGCGGCGGCAATTTTATGAGGCTTCCCTTGTTTACCTCGCTGATGCTTGTGTTCACTTGCACGTTCTTCTCCGTTGTAACACATTTTACCGTCAAGGATCCCGCGCGCGTAGGCGCATCGGTGCAGGGAATGTTCCGCTCTAATTCTTCCATCCTCGGCGTTGTATTCATTACTAATATCTATGCAGGACTTCCCGAATCGGATTCCGCACTCGCGAGTTATGCGATTACTATGCCTTTTGTTATACTGATGTATAACATCCTTTCGGTCATCGTCCTCACCGTCTTTATGCCGACCGAGGACGGAGAGGAGAAGAAAAAGATAAATATTGGCAAGATATTACTCAATACTATCAAGAACCCTCTCATTATCGCGGTTTTGCTCGGTCTGCCCTTTATGCTTTTCGGATGGAAGCTTCCTACTATAGTCAATAGCTCCGTTAATTATCTTGCCAATTCGGCAACGGCGTTGGCGCTTATCAGCCTTGGCGCGGGATTCTCTTTCCAAACGCTTAAGGGAAATATTACGCTTGCAACGGTCACCTCGGTTATCAAGACTGTCATCCATCCCATAATGGGCGTCGCGGCGGCGTATCTTTTCGGATTCAGAGGAAATGAGTTGCTTATAACCTTTATCGTATTCGGAACTCCCTCTGCGGTCAGCAGCTATATAATGGCAAAAAATATGAAAAGCGACTATGAGCTGGCAGGACAGATACTGCTTCTCTCAACGCTCTTCTGTATCGTGACCATATTTATCGGCGTATTTTTGATGAGCACGATAGGTTGGGTTTAAAAAATCAAAAAAATTCTCGATTTTCGTAAAAAAATATCAAAAAGGGTTTGCAAGTTTACGAGATTTGTGGTATAATAAACTATCAAGTAAATAAAGCGACTTAAAAAGGAGTCAAAATGAAGGAAGAAGTATATGGTAAGCTTGGCATAATCGCCATGAAGGGTTGCGAGGCTTTTGCTAATCGCGTTGACAATTACCTCAGAGAACGCAGAGGTACCGACGAATCCTATCTCGTAGAGGTTGATTGCCCCCGTTTCGGTTCGGGCGAGGCAAAGGGACTTCTCAAGCAGTCCGTCAGAGGTCTTGACATCATGATCATCTGTGACCCCTTTAATTACGGTGTCACATATAAGATGAGAGGTGCTGCAATTCCCATGACCCCCGACGAGCATTTCGCTGATCTTAAGCGTATCGTCGGCGCAATCGAGGGTAAGGCGCGCCGTATTTCGGTAATTATGCCCATGCTCTATGAGGGCAGACAGCACAAGAGAACCAACCGTGAGTCGCTCGACTGCGCAATGATGCTCCGCGAGCTTGAGTTCTACGGTGTCAAGAACTTTATCACCTTTGACGCACACGACGACCGCGTTCAGAACGCGATCCCCCTTATCGGCTTTGACAACTACCGTCCTACATATCAGATGGTCAAGGCACTTGTCAAGGCAGTTCCCGATATCTCCTTCGATAAGGAACAGCTCATCATCATTTCTCCCGACGAGGGCGCAATGGGCAGATGTATGTTCTTCTCCTCGGTAGCGGGACTTGACGTTGGTATGTTCTACAAGCGCCGCGACTACTCCCGTATCGTTGACGGCAAGAACCCCATCGTAGCACACGAATACCTCGGTCAGGATCTTACCGGCAAGGACGTTATCATCGTTGACGATATGATCTCCTCCGGCGACTCGCTCTTCGACGTTGCCAAGCAGATCAAGAAGCGCGGCGCAAAGAGAATCTTCAACTTCGCTACCTTCGGCCTTTTCACCAACGGTCTTGAGGGCTTTGATAAGGCTTATGAGGAAGGCATTATTGATAAGATCTTCACCACCAACCTTATCTACAACGATCCCGCTCTTGCAGAGAAGGATTGGTACGTTGAGGTAAATATGTGTAAGTACGTTTCTTACATCATCGATACCCTCAACCACGATGAGTCTATCAGCCTCATTCTTGATCCCGTCAAGAAGATCCACGCGCTTATCGACAAGCACAACGCAGAGCTTGGTGGTCAGCTTAAGATCGAATTCTGATTATGAATACAGAAATCCCAACGGCTTGTATTTAGCCGTTGGGATTCTTACTTATTAATTATTCACATACCAAGAAGGTACTATTACTTCAAGAAGCGGAGGCTCTTTTATTTCACCCGTTTTGAGGTTGATTATACAGCGTTCTTTGACGGTTTCGTCGTCTATGCGCTTTGATCTCATTGCAAACAAGTAATCTTCCGTAGCGTATATGGATGCAATGTACGCATTTTCTTCTTCATATATCAGACGCATATTCTCCCCGTCAAAATCGCATTTGTATACCCTAGCGTAGCCGCTGTGTAAAGCTTCTTCCAATGCGTTGTAATATATTTCTCTTATTTCATCGGTTTTCATACCCTTGCTTTGATATTCCGCAAAGAATTGCGTTTGCTTGGCTTTGAGCTCATTTCTCTTTTCAGTACCTTCCGCATAGTCCAAAAGCACTCCGTCATCGGCAAGATAACATTCTTCTATCTCATCGTATTCAACGCGGACAGATCTCTTTTGATTATTCTTAACGTCAAATACGTTAAAGCCGTCAAGCTGGTTAAACTCGTAAGCGTAACTTCCAACCATATCCTCGGGTATAAAATCAAGATGATCTTCCTTCACCATATTATTGCCATCGCGATTGCAGGAATAGAAGGCGTCTGTATCATCGATAAAGAAAAATCTTTTGTTTGATATTGCAAATACGCTGAAGTTCTCGGGGATTTCAAAAAGCTCCGTTACCCTTCCGGCATCAAGATCGTATTCACATAGTATCTGTTTGGTTTTTGGAGTATAATCGTACATGCTTTTATTGCCGTCAGGATTAAATTCAGTCTCGGAATAATCCAGAATCTGCTTTATGTTATAAAAATTATTACCGAATGAGCATCCGCTGGTCCATCTTGTCATTATTTCGCTTTCAAGGTTCTCTTCGAAAAACTGCTTTGCTTCTCCGGTTTTAAGATTATAAAATGTGACGTGATTTCTTGTGGAGTAAATGTCATCAAGGTATCGCGTCCGCAAGATCATCCAATCGCCGACAAGCTGCATTATTTGAAATGAAGCAAGCTCTCCCAAGGCATCGAATGGCATTAGCATTACGCATCCCGATTCGTAGGAATGATTGCATACGGGATCAAGGCAAGGACTTGAGACCGTATCTGTAACCGGATTGTACTTGACTACACGATGTATAGGTGCTTCTCCGTAAATAATTTCGTCACCTTTTTTACCTGTTGGTGCAATAGTCTTTTGCGCTTCAACGTATAACCAACATCCTTTATAAAAGAATCCTGTCGCGTAAAAGCCACCGTTAGAGTATATTGACCCATTTGTAAAGTATTCTCCCTCATTTTCAACTTCCAAGTGATCTGAGGAAACTTCGGGAGAAACGTAAACGGAACTACAGGAGGTAAAGATCATAGATAAAATCAGAGCAACTAATAAAAATTTAGTGTTTTTCATAGGGTAATCAAAACCTTTTCTGCTGATTTGTGTAATAACGTTAAGAAGATACACCGATATGTATACATTCGTGTTCTGTGATAAGATTGTAAGGTTCCCAAGTGTCTATATTCAATCTTGTGTATCTGCTAACGTAAATATCGTGAGAAGCGGTAAAAGATATGAATTCATAATGATCCTCTGTATTAAGATACCATTGTCCGTCGAGATATGCAGAAATATACGGTCCGGATGACAATTCGGATGAGTCATAATCATAATTTGAGTATGACGAATAATCCTCAAGCGTTACAGCCATTTGAACTTCGACTTTTACGAAATCAAAGAATCTTCCGTATATATCCTCATATTCGTCAACATAAGCGCGGGTTTCTGCATAAAGGTCTGTGGAGTTCGTTTCAGTAGCCCAGTCAGTTATATGTACTTCTGCATATGAACCACTGTCGTCCAAACTAAAAAACACAGTGGTTGTGGGGGCGTTGAACTCGGTCCACTCAGCGTTTCCATTTAATGTGCAGAATGATGCGCAGATGATGACAGCGAGAAAAAGAGTTAGTGATTTTTTGAACTTTTTCATAATACTATTTCCTTTCTTAATTTATATTTTTGTTTTTTGCGTGTCTCTGCGGATCGTACTCACTGTTGCGCGAGGAGTTCCGCTACATTAAATAGAACATTGGCTTACCTCCTTGTTGTCACGGGTGAGAATTGTTGGCATTTTTAGTATATCATATCAAAATGCGTTTGTCAACATATTTTTAACATTATGTTCAATTTTGCTATATTAGCCAAAATTGTTTGACTTCTTTTGGTAAATATAACGAAATATAGGCGTTTCATTCTTTATAATAACAAAAGTTCATCACAAATTCATAAATATAGGATATAATTAAATATCAATAAAAATAAAGGAAATTATGATATGAGCAATAAAAAAGAAACGGCATCCTGCCCGATGAAGAAGACCTCCATCGGCGGTCAGGCTCTGCTTGAAGGTATTATGATGCGCGGTCCGAAAAAGAGCGCGATGGCTGTAAGAAAGCCCGACGGCGAGATGGTCGTTGAGGTCACCGATCTCAAGCACTCGGATCGCAAGGGATTCCTCAAATGGCCCGTGGTCCGCGGTGTCGTCGGATTCGTTGATTCGATGGTAGTCGGATATCAGGCTATGATGCGCTCGGCAGAGCTTTCGGGACTTGACGAGGCTCTCGAGGAGGAAGAAAGAGAAAAGGCGGCTAAGAAAGCCGCAAAGGAGCAGGCTAAGAAGGCAAAGAAGCTTGGCATCACCGTCGAGGAGCTTGCCGAGAAGGAAGCCGCAGAGAAGGCTCCCGAGCCCGAAGTCGAGGTCGAGCCTTCCGCTGTTAAGGAAGAGAAGAAGGACAACTCGGGAATGATGACGGGAATTATGGTCGTCGCACTCGTGCTCGGTCTTGGTCTTGCAATGCTTCTTTTCAAGGTCCTTCCCGAATCCATCTACGAGCTTCTCACCTGGGCGATCCCTTCGCTTGAGGGAGAGGGCTATTGGTTCAATCTCGTTCGTGCGGCTGTTACGGGCGTTGTAAAGATCGCGATAATGGTCGGATATATGGCGGCAGTTTCGCTGATGAAGGATATCAAGCGCACCTTTATGTACCACGGCGCAGAGCATAAGACCATCTTCTGCTACGAGCAGGGACTTGAGCTTACCGTCGAGAACGTCCGCCGTCAGTCGAGATTCCATCCCCGTTGCGGAACCTCCTTCCTCATTCTGATGCTTCTTGTTTCGATAGTTGTCAATATGTTCATCCCCGCAACTCTCGTTGATCATAAGATCCTCAATATCATCGCGAGAACAGGCATCGGTCTTCTCACCCTCCCCTTCATTATGGGTATCGGCTACGAGCTTATCCGTTTTGCGGGCAGACACGACAATCTCTTTACGAGAATAATCTCCGCCCCCGGCGTGTGGCTCCAGCATATCACCACCAAAGAGCCCGACGACTCGATGATCGAATGCGCAATTGCCGCAGTCAAGGAAGTCATCCCCGAGGACGGAAGCGATAATTGGTAAAATAAGTGCAGAGTGCAGAGTTAAGAGTGCAGAGTTACGGAAAATTTTCTCACTGCGTTCGAAAATTATTTTATAAAAATACTTTTCGAGCTGTGCGAGAAAAGTTACCTTGAACTCTGCATTCTGCACTCTGCACTCTTAACTTAAAAAGGACGAGGCACTATGTTACAAAGAACTGTAAAACGAGTCTTCACTCGAATTCCCACGCTTATGACTCGCCGCTTGACCTTGCGTGCGATGAAGCCGATGGACTCATACGATATGTTTGAATACGCGCACCGTGCGGACGTTACGCGCTATCTGACCTGGCAACCGCATCCATCGCGCGAATATACCCGAGATTATCTTGAATTTATCGGCAAATGCTACCGAAACGGTGAATTTTACGATTGGGCGCTTATCTGGTGCGCAGACGGAGAATATCGCGAAAAGATGATCGGTACTTGCGGATTTACCCGATTTGATTATGACAACAATGCCGCCGAGGTTGGATACGTTATCAATCCCGAATACCGCGGCAGAGGCGTTGCACCCGAAGCACTTGCGCGCGTGCTTGAATTCGGTTTTACCGAGCTGAAGCTCAACCGCATCGAGGCAAGATACATCGTCGGCAACGAGGTCTCGCGTCGAGTAATGGAAAAGGTCGGTATGAAATTCGAAGGCGTCCGCCGTCAGTCACTCCTTAACCGAGGAGATTACGTTGACGTCGGGTATTGCTCTATTCTCGCGAGCGAGTATTTTGCAAGATGAAAAAAATAAATATTATGCCCCGCGCGTCTTACGCCTTGGCGTTTGCCGTGATCCTTGTAATCGAAATACTGATCGCGCTTTTTGTTCGCGATAGCTTTATCAGACCTTACGGAGGTGATATACTTGTAACGGTACTGTTATGCTGCTTTATGCGTATGATCTTTATGGATAAGCTTCCGCTTATGCCTCTGTGGGTATTCATATTTGCGGTTTTTGTCGAGGTCTTGCAGTATTTTGACATCGTCACACTTCTCGGCTTGGATAATATAAAATTCTTTGTCGTATTGATCGGAAGTAGCTTTTCCGTGATCGACATACTGTGCTATGCGATCGGATGCGTATTGTTTTACTTGCGCGAAAAACTGAATATTCTTATCTTTCGGCGTCAATAATCCTCCTGAACTAAAAAACAGGAGGATTTTTATTATGAACGCAACAGTTCCCGCTCCCACACCCCTCAAAGACAGACTTGAGGGCACCAAAACGCAGGAGAATCTCCATACTGCACTTTCGGGTGAATCTCAGGCGCATCTTCGCTATACCTGGTTTGCCGATAAGGCAAGAAAGGACGGATACGAGAAGATCGCGCAGATCTTTGAGGAAACCGCCAGAAACGAAGCCGAGCACGCGGAGATCTGGTTCACACTCCTCGGCGGTATGACCGAGAGTGAAAAGAACCTTGAGGTCGCCGCAAACGGCGAGCATTTCGAATGGGATAAGATGTACCGCGAATTCGCCGAGACCGCAAGACAGGAGGGCTTTGACGAGATCGCCGGCAGATTCGAGCGCGTTGCCGCCATCGAACGCCGCCACGAGGAGAGATATCTTAAATATAAGAAGCAACTCGACGACGGAAGCGTTTTCGTAAAGACCGAGGAGGACGGCACTACCCCTTGGATCTGCCTTGCCTGCGGTCAGCTGATCGGTGCTGAAAACGCCCCCGATACTTGCCCCACCTGCGGACACCCCAAGGCATATTTCGCGAGATTTTCCGAATAAATTTATCGCCTCTCTGTTTTAGAGGGGCGATTCTTGATTAGATATTGACTTTTAATATCGGGTATGGTAAAATTTAATCAGCAGATTTTGAAAGGAATCGTCACTTATAGATGAAGCGTATCTTGATTATGTTATCATTACTTTCTTTGAGCGTTTTGCTTTTCGGCTGCGGGGATGAACTCGCGGGGGCTCCCGAGACCACTCTTTCCGAGCAGTCAATCTCAATACAGACCGAGGAATCTACCTCAGCGCCTGAAACAGAGGCGGCACAAAAGCTGATGTCGGTATCGTTTGAGAATATTTTGCCTATAAGAGTCACAGTAAAAGGAACGTATCCAAGGCTTTATAAGCTTTCGGACGGAACGCTTCTTTGCGGCATCGACGGTTATTGCTTCAGAAGCGAGGACGATGGCCTTACTTGGTCGAACGGCTTTGATTACCGAAGAAATTACGCGGTCAGAAATGCGGACGGCGTATTTGAGCTTACCTGCGCGAATACTGCTTTTTATCAGCTTGATGAGGGAACTCTTCTTGCGGCATACAGAGCTACCGGTTACATTGATAAGGAAAAGACGGTATTTTGCACCAAAATTCTCGTAAGCCAAAGCACCGACGGCGGAAAAAGATGGAATGCACATTCCACAGTATGCGAGTATTATGACGAAGACGGCAAGACTCGCGGCGTATGGGAACCGCATTTTGGCATGATCGACGGAGTACTTACCTGCTTTTACGCAAACGACAGCTTTGACGTGGTGGAAAAATATCAGAATATCGAATATATGCAGTGGATAAACGGCGAATGGACAAACAGAACCGTTGTTTCAAACGGCGATGCTCACAACTCGCGCGACGGTATGCCCGTATGGCAAAGGCTTTCAAACGGAAAATATATCTGCGCCATCGAGGGCTGGGTGCCGGGCGGCACGGCACTTTGCATCAAGCTTCTTTGGTCGGATGATGGCGTGAATTGGTCACAGCCTGTTATCGTTTACCGTGCCAAAAACGGAACCTGCGGTGCGCCTTACGTTGTTGAGCTCCCAACGGGACAGCTTTACCTGACCTTCCAGACGAACGAAAATTTCAAAGGAAGTGTTCCGTTGGCAGAGCCGAAAATGTATGGCATAATTTCCGACGGAACACCGATCGAAAAGATATCTGCCAAGAGCTTCTCAAAGCCCGAGAACGTCTTCGGAATTGCCGACGGGGAATACGGACTCTGGAATTCGATATATCTCTCGGATAAATATCTTTATATAGCAACACATACGAATTATTCCGAGCTTCCCGGTACACTCATAAAGAGAATCCCGATAAACGATCTCTATGAATAAAAAACGAGCTGCAGCGGGGGTGCCGGGCGTATTTATTCAAATATTACTTTCTTGCTTTGGTAAGAAGAAGATTAACGAT
>JAZTXK010000041.1:0-60848 GCA_045636385.1 Eubacteriales bacterium | reverse complement strand
TTTCAAAATTTACAACATTCAAATTGGATGTTCGGACGGAAATCCGAAAAGTTTTCGTCCACCTTTTTCAAAAGGTGGCAGATTCTTAAGGCGGAGCCTTAAGTCGCGCTCCGCAGACATATTTGCCTACGGCAAAAGTCGACTCTGTCTTGTCGGCTCCCGCCTCCATTTTCCTTCGGAAAACCGCCAGAGCCGCGCGAAACACTCCTTGCGCTTCAAAATGGCGGCGCCCCGCCGACATTTCGGAAGGAGTAAATCCTCCCGCACGCGGGAGGATTTCGCTCCTTCATCCCTCGCCGTCCGCAGACGGCGCCATTACAACTTCGCGGTTATTGTAATCATTCCCCAATTATGCTATAATTCTGTCAATGAGGATTGAAATGAACAACATAAACAAATTTTGCATAATAATATCAAATCTGCGAAAAGGCAAAGGCTGGACACAGACTTATTTGGCATAAAAATCAGGAAGCCGTCGGCTTCCTGATTTTTATAATTTAAGGTCTTTCAAGCAAAGGCTTGGCGATAATCTCTTCTTTTCTTTCAAGAAGATCGTTTGTCGCGATCGCGGCTTCGAGTGCTTCTGTGCCGAGGCGGTCGATCGTTGCGCCGAGACGCTCCTTGGCGTAGCCGTTTTCCTTGTACCAAAGCATAACCTTTTCGATCACGCTCGGGATCTCATCGGGGGTGTAAACGGCGGAGAGGCGGGTGCCCATTCGCTGGGTCTTGCCCCAGGTTCCGCCCACGAAAACGCGGCAAGCCGAGAGGGCGGTCTTCGGAACTGCGCCAAAAGGACATTTGCCGACGCAAACACCGCACTTGGTGCACTTGCTTTCGTCAACCACGGCGCGTCCGTCGGTCACGGCAACCGCGCGCGAGGGGCAATTTTCGGCAACAAGACATTTCTTGCATCCGCGGCAGATATCGCCGTCGAAGGAGAAGGTCTTGCAGCCCTCAATGCCGACGTCGTTGAGGCTCGGCTTCATACAGCTGTTGGGACAGCCGCCAACGCCGATCTTGAATTTGTGCGGAAGCTTGACGTCGCGCATTCCGATATAGAATTTGTCGTGAATGATCTTTGCGATCTCCTGCGTGTCGATGTTTCCGAAAACGCAGGTCGTGCCCTTGCAAGCGGTGATCGGACGAACCTTCGCGCCCGTTCCGCCGAAATAAAGTCCGCGCTCCGCCAGAAATGCCTCGGCATCGGGGATCTTGTCGTAGGGGATCCCAACGATTTCTGCTGAAAGTCTGGACGTGAATATAACCTTGCCGCTACCGTATTTTTCGGCACATTCGGCGATCGCGTGGAGCTCGTGTGGAGTATAAAGCCCCGCTACGGCAACAACTCGCCCCGAAAAGCAATCGGTTCCGCGGTTTCTGAGGAAGCCTCTGCTCTTTACTGCGGTGATCTGTTCATTGGTCAGCATGATATCAACCTCTTTTTTCATTGACTTAAGTCAGTTTTTATGTTATAATTTATTATATCACTTTAGCTTGGTTTTGTCAAGCCTTGCGGCTTTTATGAGGTAATATGAAAAAGATAAAGATAATTAGAGCGGTCATTCTGATCCTTACATCAATATTATTATTCTCCTCCTGCGGTCGGGAAAACGGGGGCGCGATCGGCGACGGCGTGCGCTTTACCGATGCGCTCGGCAGAGAGGTGACGGTTCAGAAAGAGCCCCGAAGAGTTGCCGCGCTGCTCGGCAGCTTTGCCGACGTATGGATGCTCTCGGGCGGTGAGCTTTGCGCCGCGGCGGAGGATGCGTGGGAGGATTTCGGTCTTGAGCTTGAGGGCGCGGTCAACCTCGGCGGCGCACATTCGCCGAGCCTTGAGCTGCTCATCTCATCCGCACCCGAGCTCGTTATTGCAAGCGCGTCGACCGCCTCGAACGTCGAAATGAAGGATTCTCTTGAAGCAACGGGAATCACGGTGGTCTATTTTGACGTCGACTGCTTCGACGATTATTTGAAAATGCTCGATATATGCACAGATATCACGGGCAGAAAGGATCTTTATGAGCAAAACGGACTGTTACTCAAGGCGCAAATCGACGCGCTGAAGGCGCAATATGCCGAAGCCGATATTCCCGACGGTGAGAGACGAGTGCTCCTTTTACGCGCGGCGTCAAGCTTTGTCAAGGCAAAGGGGAGCGATGGCACGATCCTCGGCGAAATGCTTGCCGATATGGGATGCATCAATATCGCCGACAGCGATACCTCTCTTCTTGAAAACCTAAGCGTTGAAGCCGTCGTAAGGGAGGAGCCGCACCACGTTTTCGTGGTTACGATGGGAAGTGACACCGCCGCGGCTCGCGAAACGCTTGAAAATATGATAAAGGAAAACCCCGCCTGGAGCACATTAGGCGCGATAAAGAACGGCAGACTCCACGTTATGGACAAAAAGCTGTTCAATCTCAAGCCGAATGCAAGATGGGCGGAGTCTTATGAGATACTTTATGAAAAGCTTACGGAAAAATAAAATTGCATATTCCTACCTCGTTGCAATCGGACTTTTGGCGATTTCCCTGATTTCGGGAGTGCTTTTCGGCTCGACAAGGCTTTCCCTCGGCGATATGATCTTGGCTCTCGCCGGCGGTGATTACGATAGCCCCGAGGCGAGAATACTCGTCTACGTTCGTCTTCCGCGCGTGCTTGCGAGCATCGTCTGCGGAATGGCGCTCTCGGTTTCGGGCGCGGTCATTCAAGGGGTTCTTGCAAACCGTCTTGCATCGCCGAGCATAATCGGAGTCAATGCCGGCGCGGGCCTTGCGGTGACGCTTTGCTCGGCTTTGGGCATTATCGGGGGATGGAGGCTTTCGCTTTTCTCCTTCCTCGGCGCGTTTCTGACCGTGATGACGGTCAGCCTCGGCGCAAAAAAATGGGGCGCATCGCGCGGGACGGTGATTCTGCTCGGAGTTGCGCTCAACGCCTTCATCGGCGCGATCTCGGATAGCGTGACAGCTCTCATTCCCGAGGTCGGCGTGATGAGCAACGATTTCAAAATAGGCGACTTTTCGTCCGTGACGTACTCAAAGGTCATCCCCGCAGCCGTCGCGACAGCTCTGGGCTTGCTGATCTTGCAAACTCTGTCAAACGAGCTCGACGTGCTGACGCTCGGTGACGATAACGCGAGAGGTCTCGGACTCAACACGGGCGTTATGCGCGTGATATTTCTGATGCTCTCCGCGCTTCTTGCGGGCGCGGCGGTCAGCGTTTGCGGACTTCTTTCCTTTGTCGGTTTGCTCGTTCCGCACGCGGTGAGAAGGGTCGCCTGCTCCGAGTCGCGTCATCTCTTGCCGCTCTGCGGCATCTTCGGCGCGGGATTCGTCACCGTTTGCGACACGCTTGCGAGAGTTATCTTTGCGCCCTACGAGCTTCCCGTCGGAATCATAATGGCATTCCTCGGCGCACCCTTCTTTATCTTCATTCTGATCAAGGGACGGGGAGGTGCGACAAATGATTGAGATTAAAAAGCTATCCGCAGGCTATGGGAGCAAGAGCGTTCTCCAAAACGTCAACGCTGAATTTGAGGCGGGCAGGCTGACGAGCATCGTCGGTGTCAATGGGTGCGGAAAAAGCACTCTTCTCAAGGCAATGCTCGGAATTTTGCCGATCTCGGCGGGTGAGATCCTGATCGACTGCGTATCTTTGACGAAAATGAGCCGCAACGAGATCGCCAAAAAGGTCTCGTACCTCTCTCAGGGAATGAGCGTGCCCGATATGACTGTGGGACAGCTGGTGCTCCACGGCAGATTCCCCTATCTTTCCTACCCAAGGCACTATAAGGCAGCCGACCGCGAGATCGCGCGCGCGGCGATGGAGGCGGTCGGAATCTCCGCCCTTGCCGATATGCCGCTTTCGGCTTTGTCGGGAGGCATGAGGCAGAACGCCTATATCGCAATGGCTCTTGCGCAGGATACGGATCACATCCTCCTCGACGAGCCTACGACGTATCTTGACATTCGCCATCAGCTTGAGCTGATGAAGCTGCTCGGACGGCTCGCGGACAGCGGCAAGAGCATCGTCACCGTTATGCACGACCTGCCGCTGGCGTTTAACTTTTCCGACGAGATAGCCGTCCTCGATAAGGGGCAGATCATAATGCAAGCCCCGCCCGCAGAGCTTTGCGAAAGCGCACTCCTTTACGATATCTTCGGTATCCGCCTGGGGCGCATCGAGGGTAAGGATAAATACTATTACGAGATTTAAAACGCCCACCGAGCCCTCCCGAAAACGGGAGGGCATTTTTGAAAAAATCCGAAAATTCTTGTAAGATTCTCACCATTTTCGACACTAATAAATGAAAGGAGGTGACGGGTGATGAAATTCGAGGAGATATACATCGAATATTTCTCCGACGTGTATCGATATATCTTGCGGCTTTCGGGCGACGAGCATATAGCCGAGGAGATAACGAGCGAGGCATTTTTTAAAGCGCTTTCCTCGCTTGATAAATTCCGCGGCGAGAGCGAGGTCCGCGTCTGGCTTTGCGGGATCGCGAAAAATCTGTATTATCAGTACTTAAAAAAGAAAAAGCCGATCGTCAGCATCGACGATGACGGAGTCGGCGAGATACACGATGTATCAGCCGACGTGGGAGAGTGCGCGGCGGATAAGTCGCATGCAGATCAGATACGGCGGATATTGCACTCGATTCCCGACCCCTACCGCGAGGTCTTTATGTGGCGCGTTTTCGCCGAGCTTGACTTCAAGGAGATTGGACGGCTCTTCGGTAAGACCGACAACTGGGCGTGCGTCACCTATCACCGAGCGAAAAATATGATCAAGGAACGAATGGAGGAAAAGAAATGAAAAACAAATACAGAGGATTTACAATCGTCGAGCTCGTGATCGTGATCGCGGTCATTGCAGTTCTCGCGGCGGTGCTGATACCGACCTTTTCCGCAATCGTTAAGAACGCGAATATCTCCGCCGACACGCAAGCGGCGCGGAATATGAACGTCATTCTGGCATCGGAAAATGCCGACTCCCCCACGCCCGACGGTCTCGCGTCGGTGATAGCGCTCCTTGAAGCAAACGGCATTACCGATTTCACTCCGCAGACAAGATTCTACAAGTTCTTTTGGCTTGAGGATAAAAACGCGGTCATTCTTACAGACGAGGGCGAGCGTCCCGTCTACCCCGAGGAATATCTCGATGAAAGCCTCGCTCCGACCTGGCACGCTCTTAACGGCGAGGAAGCCGTGACCTTCCCTGCGGCTACCCGAAACCCGAACGAAGAAGCCCAAACCTTTACCGTAACCGTTACTCAATCGGGCTTTGCATCCGTGAACATTCCCTTTGAGATCCCCGAGGTGGCGAAAGCGGGCGACGAATTCCGTGTCGAGATCGGTCTTCCCGAAGATTATCAGACGGGTGTACCGATACCGCGGTATCAAATCAATACGATCACCGTGATAATGAAAGACGGTGAGAGCGAGCGTCAGGGCATAATACGTTCGGCAAAGGCTCTGGAAACGGGAAGAGAAGCTCTGTTTGAGGCCGATGAATCCGTTCTGCTTTATATCTCTTGCGTAACCGGAAATATTGAGATCAACATCGATGTCGTGGAGTACGCTCTCGTTACTCTCAAGGGCGATAATATGTCCACTTACATGCTCCGAGTATATAGAAACGATGAAGGTTTTACAATAAACTGTGATACGATCAATATGAAAGAGGGATACATGGTCACATCCGCAATAGGTACGCAGAACGGAAAACCGCTTGGCGAGCTTTACGTCAAGGAAAATAACCGGATAAGATCAGACACAGTATCCTTTATAGACGGGGATATTGATATCAAAGTTGAAACCAAGCAGATAAGCACGGAACAAACCGGGCAATAGATCGGTCGTGCCTCACCCGAAGCGTGAAAGGAGAATTGAGAAAAATGAAAAGAGAATGTAACATAGTCCGCGACCTTTTGCCGCTCTACGTTGAGAATATGGTCAGCGAGGAAACAAAGGATTTCGTAGAGGCACACCTCTCAAAATGCCCCGAATGCAATGAGTTTTATCTCTCAATGACCGACCTCGGCGAGGAGGATATCGCCGATGAGGAAGTGCAAAATGAAATACTGCCCTTGCGTATAGTCAAGCGTAAGCTGTTGCGAAAAAAAGTTGTGACTTCGCTTATCGCCGTTGTCCTTGCGGTTGCGGTCCTGCTCGGCGCGGGTACTCTTGCTTATAATCTCGTTGACGAAAAGAATAAAGAAGCAAAGATAGATTTCGGCACATCCCAAAATTATTCGCTCGAAGACCGAAAAGCCGCGGTTGATATGATACTTAATGAAATCATATACCCCTTGGGTTTTGGTTACGACGTTATCTCGATAAGATTCGCGGGTGATGCTGAATGCATTCAGTACTATTTGGATGAAGCGGATCGGCCGCTATCAGATGATTGGCTTGGTTGGCTTGGTTATATCTTAGATGGAAAATATGTTCACTGGAAAGAGAGCGATTATATGGTTTTTCGCGTTGCGTTGAAAACCCCAGCGTGGGGGGATGCCCGTGGATTTGAGCCTGATACCTTTTACGGCAATATAAAGGTTGTGTTTAAGAGAACGGAGGATCGCAGCGGATGGCTGGTCAGCTATATTGACCTTGCCGTCTGAATAAATTTCATTTCAGTTGTCGACGTTTTGTCGGCAACTGATTTTTTGTTGACAAACTTGCTTCCGTATGATATAATGAAAAAAACGGAAGGAGGCGCCCTGTGATGAAGCAACGAAAAAACAAGCTTTTGTATGTAATTCTTGCTATCGTTCTTATACTGCCTTGCTTTTTGCTTTCGTGCGAGGTTGCTCCGGATAACGAAATGACCGAAGTGTGTGGGGATAATGATCATCCGAGTGGGTATGATTATATTCTCACCGAGGCGGATGTTAATGAAATCAATGCCGCGTATGCGGAAAAGCATAACGTTAAAAATATGAATTGGCTCGCCTCCACCGAAGAGGCTTCCGAAAGGCGGGCAAGAATCTACTTTTACTTCGGTAAATACGGCGATACTCTGGTTATTTGGCGGAATTATGATTCCGAAAAAAGGTGTTGTTTCAGCCTTGAAGGGTACGAGTTTAATTTTTATATCGGTTCGGTTTGGTTTATTAAGAACGGAAAGCTGTATTATAATGACGATCTTCCCGTGGAAGGACTTATGACGGAGGACGAGGCGAAGGCTTTTTATCACGACTACACGGTTAACTATCTGCCGCATTTGCATCAGGATTATGAGGTTGCTGAGTTTATTTCAAAAATCGAAATACCCACCGAGGATGAAATGGTACAGATCAATGATGTCTATGATAAGTGGATTGTAGATAAACTGTATAATGAATATATTTCGCTTTTGAGCGAAGAGTCGCAAAAATATGTCTATCGAAGCATATACAATGAGATCGGTTATGAACCTCACCGATTTTTTCACAAAGACAAGTTTGAGGATTACCATTATTACGGCAAGATCGGCGGAAAGGTATTTCTTGCGGTTGAAACTTCCGCAAATTATTTTACTTCATATAATCCGGCAGGCTACAATTTTGTCTATTCGGGAAAAAGCTTGGGTCCGCTCGTTTATGTTGATGGCGTACTGACCGAGGTTGATGAGGCTTATCAAAATGGCATTGTGAGCGAGGCAGAGATCAAAGAGCTGCACGAAAGATATCTCGCGTATTATTATTATTTTGCGGGTGGGCGTAAGGAAGGTGTTATCCCCGACGAGCTTATGATCCGTGAGTATGACGAGACTTATAAATCTCCGATCGAGCTCAGCATCGATGAGATTCGTGAGATCGCTTGGGAGTATATTGAAGAAGAAAGGAATCTTAATTCCGCTCACGGTGTCAGATGCTACGGCAAGTTCGAAGGCGGCGTGTATGCCGTTATGGTCGACGGACCCTATACGTATATGCAAGCACTCGAAACCGAAAGAGTAGCGGACTATGAATTTTACTACAATAACAGCCAGAAGATAAAGATCTATAAGGACGGCGTTTTTTATTCAATGAACGAGGCTTATCTGATGGGAATAATAAGCAAATCCGATGTCGCCTCGATTCAGTGGGATAAAACGGTTATCCAAGACTGACAGCGAGAAATATTTTTTCAAAAACCGCATTTTTATTCATTTTAGGTATTGACATATGCATAAAAATGTAGTATAATATTCAGGTATTCAAAAATTCGTGCATATTTATGCAACCTAAGGAGTTAATTATGAAAGTTCTCGACAAATCCAAAATTAAGAAAGTCGCCCTTGCTTACTCGGGCGGTCTCGATACATCCATCATCATTCCGTGGCTCAAGGAAAACTACAACAACTGCGAGATCATTGCTATCTCGGGCAACGTCGGTCAGGCTGACGAGCTTGAGGGACTTGAGGAAAAGGCGCTCAAGACGGGTGCTTCGAAGCTCTACGTCCTCGACCTCTGCGACGATTACGTTGACAACTACATCATCCCCACCATGAAGGCGGGCGCTATCTATGAGGAATACCTCCTCGGCACGTCTCACGCGCGTCCCTGCATCGCAAAGGGTCTTGTTGAGATCGCGCTCAAGGAAGGCTGCGACGCTATCTGTCACGGCTGCACCGGTAAGGGCAACGACCAGGTTCGTTTTGAGCTGACCGTCAAGGCGTTCGCTCCCGATATGCCCATCATCGCTCCCTGGAGAGAGTGGGATATCAAGTCTCGTGAGGAAGAGATCGACTATGCGGAGGCGCACAACGTACCGCTCAAGATCAACCGCGAGACCAACTATTCGAAGGATAAGAACCTCTGGCACCTCTCTCACGAGGGACTTGACCTTGAGGACACCGGCAACGAGCCGCAGTACGAGAAGCCCGGCTTCCTCGAGATGGGCATCTCCCCCATTATGGCTCCCGATAAGCCCACCTACGTTGAGATCGACTTTGAAAAGGGCGTTCCCGTAGCTCTCGACGGCGAGAAGATGAGCGCGAAGGATATCATCCTCGCCCTCAACAAGATCGGCGGCGCGAACGGTATCGGTCTGCTTGACATCGTTGAAAACCGTCTCGTCGGCATGAAGTGCCGCGGCGTTTACGAAACTCCCGGCGGAACCATCCTTTACAAGGCGCACAGCGTTCTCGAGTCGATCTGCCTTGACAAGATGACTCTCCACGAGAAGCAGAAGCTCTCCATCACCTTCGCAGAGCTCGTATACAACGGTCAGTGGTTCACACCTCTGCGCGAGGCACTCTCCGCATTCGTTGACAAGACCCAGGAGACCGTAACCGGTAAGGTTCGCCTCAAGCTCTACAAGGGCAACATGATCAACGCGGGCGTATGGAGCGACTATTCGCTTTACAGCGAGGATATCGCAACCTTCGGCGAGTCCGACTACGACCAGTCTCAGGCAGAAGGCTTCATCAACCTCTTCGGACTTCCCATTACCGTTAAGGCGATGGTCGATAAGAAGAATTCCAAGTAATTAAAAGCGGAAAAGTTTTCGTCCACCTTTTTCAAAAGGTGGCGCCGTCAAGGGCGCGTAGCCCTTGCCGTCCTCCGCAGAGGACGGAATACTCTCCGTGCTTCGAGCTGACTGCGCCCCGCAGGCAGCTCGGACAGAGTCAATAGCCCCCTCGCGGGGCTATTGTGCTCTGTCAATCTTTTATTTTTTAATTATAAATTAGGGTGAAGGAGCACAATATTCCCTCTAAAGAGGAAATATTGACTCCTTCCGGAATGTCGGCGGGGCGCCGCCATTCCGAAGCACAAGGAAGTTTCGCGCTCTGCGGAGCGCGACTTAAGGCTCCGCCTTAAGAAACCGCAAACTTTTGAAAAAGTTTGATCAAAACTTTCAAGCTTTTTGATCTTTCTTTGAAAGGATTTAATTATGGCAAAACTTTGGGAAGGCAGAACGGCGGCGGCGACGGACAAGATCGCAGATGATTTCAACTCGTCTATCGCGGTTGACTGCCGTATGTATAAAGAGGATATCACGGGAAGCATGGCGCACGCCGCTATGCTTGCAAAGCAGGGAATAATCGAACAGGATGAGGCGGATCAGCTCATCGACGGTCTCAGTGGCATTCTGGCAGATCTGAATGAAGGCAAGCTTGAGATCGACCCCACCGCCGAGGATATCCATATGTTCGTCGAGACCGTGCTGACGGCGCGTCTCGGTGACGTGGGCAAGAAGCTCCACACCGCGCGCAGCCGTAACGATCAGGTCGCGCTCGATTTCCGTATGTATCTCCGTAACGAAACAGAGGTCGTTGTGGAGAAGATCAAGGCGATGGCATCCACCCTTGCTGATAAGGCGGAGGAGTACGCCACCGCGATAATGCCCGGCTACACGCACCTGCAGAGAGCACAGCCGATCAGCTTCGGTCATCATCTCCTCGCTTACGCGATGATGCTTCTGCGTGACGTTGAAAGATTTGAGGATACCCTCAAGCGCATCGACATCTGCCCCATCGGCTCCTGCGCGCTCGCGGGAACGACTTACGATACCGACAGATATTTCGAGGCTGAAAAGCTCGGATTCGGGGAGATCGCGCTCAACTCGATCGACGGCGTTTCCGATCGCGATTTCGCGCTCGAATTCCTCGCGAATTGCTCGATCCTGATGACACATCTCTCGCGCTATGCCGAGGAAGTTATCCTCTGGTCGAGCTGGGAGTTCGGATTCGTCGAGCTTTCGGACGCCTACACCACAGGTTCGTCGATTATGCCGCAGAAGAAAAACCCCGATATGGCAGAGCTTATCAGGGGTAAGACGGGTCGCGTAAACGGCGATCTGATCTCGCTTCTCACCGTTATGAAGGGGCTGCCGCTTGCGTATAACAAGGATATGCAGGAGGACAAGGAGACCGTTTTCGACGCGCTCGATACCGTCAAGATCTGCCTCGACGTTGCGATCCCCATGACCGCGACAATGACCGCGCGCACCGCGAAGATGCGCAAAGCCGCGGAGGGCGGATTTATCAATGCGACAGACCTCGCTGATTACCTCGTCGGCAAGGGAATGCCCTTCCGCGCGGCGTATAAGATCTCGGGTCAGATCGTTGCCGAGTGCATCAAGACCGGCAAGGTTCTCGAAGACCTGCCCATCGAGGAATACCGCAAGTATTCGGTTATGATAAAGGAAGACGTCTACGACGCCGTCAACCTTGATAACTGCCTCTGCCGCCGCACAAGCGCGGGAGGACCCGCCGCCGAGTCGGTGAAAAAGCAGATCGAATTTGTCAGAGAAAAGACCAAATAAAGTAAAACCGCCCGATTTCGGGCGGTTTTCGTTTTTTAAACTCTAATAGCGGAAAAGCTTTTGAAGATTCTTAAGAAACTTTTCTCGAAAAGTTTCTTAAGCAGAGCTCGAGACGGAGTCTCGAACTAATGCGAAGGCTTCAGCCTTCCCTTCTCCGCTTCAAAAATACGAAGCTCTGCTTCGGATTTTTGGACAGAGTCAATCCTTCCCGAATGTAGGGAAGGATTGTGCTCTGTCACCCCCGCAAGCTCCCTGCGGTCTCAGTGATGTACGCGCTATACGCGAGTGATGGGGTAACGTAAATATAAAAATATGAGCAGGATTTTTACATTTTTATTATATTTCGCTTTGGGTTTTGTTCCGGCGGCAAAATTTCGCGCGGCGCAGTTCATATTGTGTTGCGTTGTGTGTGAACTTAACGGTCTTTCGGAGAAGCATCAGCCTTCTCCTGACTACAATTATATATTATTTTCATAGCTTTGTCAATATCTTTTTAGTTGAGGTGAAAAGGTATGATTTTCATTTGAAAAGTTGACAAGGGCGGGTTGTTGTGCTATAATTAATCTACAAAGACATCAAGGGAGATACGTGTTATAATGAAGAGAATTGCAGAAAGATTTGCCGAAAGGGCATACGATTTCATAGTTGTCGGCGGCGGAATGTCGGGCGTTTGTGCCGCGATCGAAGCCGCACGCTCGGGCGCGAAGACCGCGCTAGTTCACGCGCGCCCCGTTCTTGGCGGTAATGCGTCGAGCGAGGTCAGGGTGCATATTTCGGGCGCTGACCACGGTATGGAGAAGCCCGATTATGCCGAGAGCGGTCTGCTTTATGAGCTGATGCTTGAAAACAAGGCGCGAAACGAGCATTTTTCATATTCGATCTGGGATATGATCCTCTTTGAGGCGGCGAAAAACACCGAAAACCTCACCGTTTACTATAACACCGTTCTCTACGATTGTGAAACCGAGGGCGACCGCATCACCGCCGCGCTCTGCGTGCAGGAAACGACCGAAATGCGCTACCGCCTGACCGCTCCCCTCTTTGCCGACTGCACGGGCAACGGCACGCTTGGCTACTATGCGGGTGCGGAATACCGTCAGGGAAGCGAATCGAAGTCGGAAACGGGCGAAATTGATGCCCCCGAGGTGGGCAACAACGAGCGAATGGGCAACACCATCTATTTCCGCGCGCGAAATATGGGTCATCCCGTGAAATTCACGCCGCCCTCCTTCGCAAAGAAATACACCGAGCACGACCTGCGCTTCCGTATGCATTGTGCGAACCACAAGGTTGACTATTCGGGATGTAAGGACCCCGAAAAGAACGAGCAATGCGGCGGCGTTTCGGCGCGCGGAGTCGATTACGGCTATTTCTGGATCGAGCTTATGGGCGACACCGACGATATAATCACCGATTACGAAAACATCCGCGACGATCTTGTGGCGTCGCTTTACGGCGTTTGGGATCACATAAAGAATGGCGGCGACCACGGCGCGGAAAATCACGAGCTCGAATGGGTCGGAATGCTCCCCGGAACGCGCGAATCGCGCCGTCTGATGGGCGACTACGTCCTCGACGAAACCGATATTCTCGAAAACCGCATTTTTGACGATGCCGTGGCATACGGCGGCTGGTGCGTCGACCTGCATTGTCCGCACGGTCTGCTCGACACCGACATCATGCCCTCGGGCGATTGCCGATTCTACGACGGCGTTTACACGATCCCCTACCGCTGTTACTACTCGAAAAATATCGAAAACCTCTTTATGGCGGGCAGAAATATTTCCGCGACCAAGCTCGGCATGTGCTCGACGCGCATCATCGGTTGCTGCGCCGTCGGCGGTCAGGCTGTCGGTGCCGCGGCGGCTCTTTGCGCAAAATACGGATGCTCACCGCGCGGACTTGCGCCCCATATTTCCGAGCTCCAACAGGTCCTTCTGCGCCGCGATTGCTTCATTCCCGGCTTCAAGAATGAAGATGAACTCGACCTCGCACGCTCCGCGTTTTTCACAGCGACGTCGTCGAAACTCGGCTGCGAGCCCGCGAAAGTCACCGACGGAGTAGCGCGAAAGCTTGGCGAGGATTTCCACGGCTGGGTCTCGGACGGCATCCGCGAGGGCGGGGAAGTGCTGACTATGAATTTCGGCGGAGCCAAGAAACTCTCCGAGCTGTCGCTTACCTTCCATTCCGACTTCAATTACCCCATCCGCGTGACGATGGCGCCGAACCGTCAGGTCCAACAGCGCAAGGGCGTCCCCGCAGAGCTTGTCAAGGACTATGATATCGTATTCAAAAATAACGTCGAGACCGTCAAAACCGTCGAAATTCGCGATAATCACCAGAGATATAACCCGCATAGATTCGATAAAACCGAGTGCGACACGGTTGAATTTCGTATTTATTCGACGAACGGAGCGGAGAACATTGCGGTGTTTGAGGTCAGAGCGTACGAATAAAGGGAGCTTCTGTAATGAATGATAATTTTTCTTCCCTCGCCGCGAGAAATCGAGAGCTCGGCAAGGCGTATTATTATAACGAAGACAGCACCTGCGATGAAAGAAAACTCGGATTGAATTTGCTCGTCAAGGCGCAAATTGCAAACGATCCCGAGGCGTGTTTTATCGTTGCCTGCTTGCTGATCAGGGGTATTTTGACCGCGATGCCGGGGGTGGATGCGATCGACGGTGCTTTCGAGCTGATAGTCAAGTCGGCAAGGCTCGGATATACCAAGGCGCGCGAGTTTCTCGACGCATATTGCGAGGAAAATTACTGCGAAGAATTCGGATACGCCGAATCGGAAAACTTCGACTTTCCCGGTCTCGTCGATTTCGACGGAAAGCCGATAGAGATCAATCGGAGCGGTAAATTCACGCCTGTGAAAGCCGTTCTTTCATACGAGGACGGGAAAAATATCCTTACGCTGAGCGCCAACGTCCACTTCGTTTACACGGAAGAGATGTCAAATGAGCCGCTTTTCGAGGAGGCGGTGTACCGCGGACTGCTTGAGTGGGAGGGTGACTACGTGGTTTTCGGCGGTCAGAAGGTGACGCTGAAAGTTAACATTACGAACGAAGAGAGACTTCTCGGCAACGTTTGGATCATACCGATGTCGCGTGATTTGCGTTCGGAGGTGAAAGAAATTACCGATAAGCTCGGAACTAAAAAAATCAAAAAGAAAATATCAAACGTATTCGATTTCCGCCGTTCCTTTGCATCCGCAGGGATCAGATGGCGCGTGAATTCGCTCAGGTTGATCTACGTACAAAGCGATAACGACCGCTTTGACGATTACGAGGAGATCCGGCACGTAGCAAAGCACGAATTCGGCCACGCGATCGGTCTCGGCGACCTTTACGAGAGCGCCGTAGATTCGCTTGCAGGTGTTAAAAAAGGCACTTACCCCGAGCTCGATTGCTACGCCGTCGGCGATAAATATTATAATCAGGTCATGTGCGACCACCGCGGGCCGATCACTAACAATGACATCGAAATGGTCATTCTCGCATTCAGAGAAAACAGAATGCAGCTCTTTCAGCCGCAGAAGCCAAAGCTTCTCTTCGGCAAAATATCCTCAGCACTTGGAAAGGGTAACTAAAATGAAGGTTTCCGCTATTCTCAAAAACCTCGAAAACTGCCCTTGCGGCAGGGTACATACCGTAAATATCAAAGCCGTCGAGATCGGAGAGGGTATGCTTGCGCGTACCGCCGAGATTCTCCGCGATGCCGATTTTCCGCGCAATATTCTCGCCGTTGCCGACCAAAACACTCTCGCGGCGGCGGAGGATATCATCGAAATCCTCGAAAACGGCGGATTTTCGGTTAAACTCAAGCTTTATGACGATCTGCGCGACCCCACGGTCGAGCGCGTCGGTGAGATATGCGATCTTTGTGCCGACGTTGAAGGCATTCTCTCGATCGGTACGGGAACGCTTAACGATATCTGCCGCCGCGCGGCTCTGCTCTCGGACCGCGAGTTTGCGATCTTTGCGACCGCGCCCTCGATGGACGGCTTTGCTTCGGGTACGGCGCCTATCATTGATAACGGCTTCAAATACACGATGCCCGCGCGCCAGCCGTCGGTCATCATTGCCGACACATCGATCCTCGCCGCCGCGCCCGCGCATCTGAAAGCCGCGGGATTTGGCGACATTATCGGAAAATTCATCGCCCTCGTCGATTGGCGCGTGGCGCACCTGACCGTCGGTGAATATTATTGCGAAAATATCGCGAACCTCGTCCGCGAGGCACTCCGACGCATATGCTCAATGGCGCACCGAGTTTCCGCAGAAGACGCGGAGACAGCGGGCGCGATCATGGAAATTCTCGTTTTCACGGGACTTGCAATGAAGCTTGCCGAATCCTCCCGCCCCGCGTCGGGCGCGGAGCATATGATCTCGCATATGATCGGTATGCGCAAGCTTGCCGAGGGTCGGCACGCGGATTTCCACGGCAAAAAGGTCGGCGTTGCAACCGTGACACTTTGCGATCTTTATCATAAGGTCGCCGATATGACGCCCGCATTCCACAGCGACACCCCCGATTGGGAGCGCGTTTACGCCGCGTTTGGCGAGAGTATCAAGGAAAACATCATCCGCGAAAACTCTCCGCCCATCACCGACCGCCTCGCCCCCGCCGATATCGCATCGAAGTGGGGCGCGATCTGCAAGATCATCCGCGAAGAGCTTCCCGAGTACGAAAAGCTCCTCGAAATAATGAGATCCGCCGGCGCGGCGACGACCTACGCCGAGATCGACACCGATCCCGACCTCGCCCGCGATGTCATTACCTACCACCCCTATATGCGCGACAAGATCGTCCTCTCGCGCATACTGCGAATGACGGATATTGATCCCGCGGAGATCGTAAGTCTCAAATAAAAACGACAGCCGTGCAGCAAAATGCCGCACGGCTGATTTTTTATCTCTTATATTTTTCTTCAAGCTCGGCAAATAGCTCGTAGTCGGTGGAGTCGCGCGCGCAACGCCAGATAAGCTCGCCGTCGTAGGTATAGGCGGAGTATACGGATTCGGAGTAGAAGAGCAGTGTGCTTGAAGCGGGATCATTATAAGGAAAGTATTTCGTATCGTTCTCGGAAACGAACAGAATGAAATCATCGTAATAAATGACCGATGAAATACGCCCGCCCTCAAAAAGTCCGCCGAAAAAGTCCTGCGCATTCCAGTACGCATAATAATTATTCATCGGACTGCTGTATATTTTTGGACTTTCGGGAGGCGATGCGATGGAGGTCGTGCTCTTGTTTGAAAGATCATCCTTGAGGCAAATCTTGAAATATTCGTTTTTGCTGCCGTTTCTCTTCTGCTGATACAGCACGAGTCCGTCGCTTTCGTATGCGATTTTTAAGATCATATCCCCGGAATTATCGGGGAAGGTACGCGTTTTTATGATATTTCCCGACTTGTCGAGCTTGTAAACGTAGCGGGTCTTCTCCGTAATGTCGTTCCAGTTCTGCAATCCGCCCGAGATAATATATCCGTCCGAAACCTCAGCGACAAATCCGAGGTCGCTTCGGATATCGAATTCGGTTTCAAAGAGGATCTTTCCGTCCCCCGTGAATTTCACAACCGCGGCTTTTTCGACCACCTGTTGACTTTTTCCGTCGGACCATGTGTAATGTGCCTCATACGCCTTAATTGCAAGGTAAGTTCCGTCCGAAAGCTCGTGGATCCTATAAGTGCGGATCGGCTTTTCGAGCGTTATATCAGCTATGAGGTTGCCGAATTTATCATAGACCGTGACGGCTGAACCCATAGCACCCTCGGACATAACGAAAACGCGGTCGCCTGTGGAGTGGGAATCGGCAAAAAGGTTTTGCGAGATGATTCCGACGAACACATCGGGCACTTCGCCGATGTGTTCGATCATATCGCGGTCGGAGCAGTCGATGCCTTCATTTGAATAGGGGACGTGGCATTCGTGTGGAGTGGGGAGGGGTTCGACAGGGGATGCGGTTTCCGCATCAATGGGCGGCTCGGGGATGTCTATCTCCTCTGTCGTTTCTGCTTCCGTGTTCTCCACAGTCACATCGGGAAACCGCGGTAGATATGCCTCGTCAAGTGCCTTTATCTCGCCGGTCGAAAGGTCTATAGAGATCAAAACCTCTGCTCTTTCCAGTCCGAGCGCGGGGAAATTGCCGCAAAAGTAACCGCAGACCTTTGTGCCCGCTATGACCATCCCCGAGGGATAACAGGGGGCGATATCCTCGTTTTTATAAACGACGGTTTCTTTCTTTTCGTCAAAGCCGTAATAATAGAGGCTCGCCGAATCGGCAACTCTGTCATCACCGATTAATGACGAAATCGGTGAACGATAATTTATTGTACGCACTTCAAAGCGGAAATAGTAAACGCCGTCATTCATCAGCCAATAGCGATCGGACAAGCCGCTCTGCACACACTCCTCCTCGCCGCTTTCGAGATCGACGCGGATGAGGTCGTTGCCTTCGTCTGCACTTGCAAGGAAATAAAGCTTGCCGTCAAGGAACGCGGGCTCAAGCACTCTTATATCCTCACCGTCATCGCGGCTCCACAGCACTCTCTCTGCGCCCGTTTCGATATTATATGCCTTGATGACCAAGGGGGGGGGATCTAAAAGGTAGTCGTATCTGTTGGTGGTAATGATCTCGCCGTCCGCAACCATAAAGAGTGATCCCTCGCCGTCAAATTCGAGAACGAGCTCTTCCGAGCCGCCCGCGATCGGGATGCGGTAAAGCTCGGTGCGATTCCGGGGGAGATTGATCTTACGTGAGAAATAATAATATCCGTCATATACGTAAGCCCTTCCCGTGATGGAATAAGCCGAAATGTCGCCGATATCGACCGACTCCATTGTTGAAAGATCGAGATATGCGACTCTTATATCCTGGTCAAGACCCCATACCGAGTCGTAAATATAATAAAGCTTTCCGTCGACTATCTGAGATAGGCATTCGATGCTCCTGAAATGACAGCCTTCGGGACAGGTTTTATGATCGCAAAGGCTCTCGTACTCGTCGGTTGCGGGCAGATAGCGCACCAGCCGACCGATTCGTTCGTTGTAAACCTCGCCGCCGTAGACCTGATACCCCGTTTTGATAACGCGCGAGTTGCTTTCCTCACCGATTCCGGCTGGATTTTCTCCCGGGTTGAAGCCGCCAAGGCTGATCAAATAAGATACGACGGGAAACAGCGCGCCGATAAGCAGAGCGCACGCGACGAGGGCAAGCACGGGCTTAAGTGACTTCCAGGGCGAAGGCTTCGGCGGTTCTTCGGAATAATCGTCGAGCTTTAGACTGGTCGCTACTTCCCCAATGTATTTTTCATCAATAAGGCTGAACGCCTCGAGAATGCGGGCGTTTTTGATCTCGCGGTCTGTCATACTATTATTCCCTCCTTTTCAAGTCTCTGCGCAAGACGGCGGCGCTGTCTTGCGAGCATTGATTTTACCTTGCTCTCGGAAAATCCCGTCTGCTTCACTATCTGCAAAATCGATGCGTCGAACCAGTAGCGGAGAATGAAGACCCGTCTCTCCGCCGCGCCGAGCTCTTCGATAAAGTCATTGAGGATGCGTGCGGCAAGCGTGGATTCATAATCGTCGGCGAGCGTTTTGCCGTCCGCGATAAGAGAGAGGCATTCCTCGTTGACGAACTGCACCTGACCGCCGCGCTTCCAGGCGTTGACGGCGCGGGAACGGTTGACCGCCTGATTCCGCGCGGTCGCGGATATGTATGCGGGGAGATTTTCGGGCTTTTCGGGCGGTATCGAATTCCAGAGTGCAAGCAAAGTGTCATTGAAGCATTCCTCGCGGTCCTCGCGCATACAAAGGAAGTTCGAGGCAACGAAACGGCAGAGCTTGCCGTATTTTTCGCTGACCGCCTCGAGCGCCTTTTCGTCGCGCGCGAAGAACAGCTCGAGTATTTTGTTGTCTTTCATTTGCTGTCCTCCTTTTTTGTCCTTTCACTCTATCAGTAGTAAAATCCCCCGCGCCCGTCGCGCGGAAATTTGAAAAAAATTAATTTCGATGTTTTGCACAAAATGAAAAGGAAAGCTTTGTGCACAATGACGGTCATGCCCCGCCACGCATTTCTATTATAACATACAGCGCGCGTAGGTGTCAATATAATAGAAAAACTTCCGCCCGAGGGCGGAAGTTTCGTTTTATTATTGCTTAATTTTAACCGGGTACAGTAACAAAATAGGTGAGCGTGAAATCGTATGTGATATTTGATATATTGAGCAATCCGCTTTCAGGGTCACGCTTATATGTCGGGGTCGGTTCCTCTTCTTTGGGTAGGGGAATTATTGCAGAGTGATAGACTTCATAATTTTTAAGTGAATCGGGCATAACAATTGAACAAGCTGTGGAGTTGGTTTCAATATTGTATTCGGCGGTTTGTTCGGATTCGTGGAGTATGTTGCCGCGCTGATCCTTTACAATGAGCTTAACATTGTAGGTTATCCATTCGGTCGTGAGCTTAATGGTCATATCGCTCGTTATTGTAAAGTCTCGGTTAAATATCTCATTTGTTTTTTTATCGAAGTAGTTGCCGATGAACTTATCTCCGATGTATGCTTCTGCATCTGCGATCCTGTACTGCTTGGCAAGCCACGGATTTTCACCTTTTGATCCGCCCTTCAGCATGTGCTCGATGATATGCGGAGTCATACCTCTTTCACACCAAATCCGGAATCCTTTTTCCGGATCGGTAAGATGCGACGGATCATTTGCAATGAGCGTAATACAACAGAATTCCTTAAAGCTTACGTTGATACTGATGTTTCCGGTTACGCAGGGGATGTCGATGACGGGATGCTCGCCGTAGCTGTACGAGCCGTCCCACCAGCTGCCCTCTTGTACCATTATGTCGATCTTGTGAGAGCCGTCGCCTTCCTCCATCAGTACGGTGACCTTCTTGATTCTGTACCTATGTGCCCACTCGCCTTCGAGCGTTATGGTCCGATTGAATGCTTCGCCCTCCATAATGGTTTGAGGAATGCCGAAATCCACCTCCGAGGCTCCCGGCTGTCTTACTGAGATCGTAAACTCTCTCGGTTCTTCGATTGATTCCGAGGGGGCGGTAGGCAGAGGCGGCATGCCCTTGGCTACTTCGAGATTGATCCAAGTATCTTTGTTAAAACTCTTGTCGACGTAATCCTCGGGATAAATGATATCGCCATCATCGTTGACGAGAACGATCACGTTTTCGTCTATGAGCCAATAGAAGGTAAAGAATATCGTCTGCGGTCTGAATTTTGAGATCCCGTTTTCCTCAAGCAGGGTGATCAGCTCATCCCCACCCGCTGGCGCGTTGCCCTTTGCGACCTCGGAGGAAAGAAAGGTGTTCATATTGCGCGTCGCTTGTGTGTCGGCAGAAATGTTTGCGTTCTCGATAATGGTTGAAAAGGTCGGTATCAGCACCGCCGCGAGTATTGCGACGACCGCGACTATTATGACCAACTCGATTACAGTAAATCCGTTGCGTTTCATATTGATGTGCTCCTTTCATTTGCGGGCGTTTCTACTCCGTGTATTCCACGAAGTAATATAGCGTTATATCGCATTTGGGGTTGGTGACGGTTACGGTATCCTCCTCGGGATCGTATTTTATGGCGGGCTTTTCGTATTCCTGCAGGTTTGTTGGGTAGATGTATTGATGAAATACCTCGAATTTGTCGGTCCCGAGAATGGATTTCAGATCAAAGGTACAGACGTTGTCGGGAAAATATATAGTCCTTTCATCCGCCGCGACCTCGCCGCCGTTATTTTTTATGACGAGCTTTACGTTCCAATGCTTTCGCTCGGTCGTGACGTTGATATGAATATCGTCGGTTACAACTATGCTTTCTCTTATGATCGTGTGATTTTCTTCGTCAAATATATCACCGAGATCACGTCCGTTAATAGTGCCCGTCGCGGAAGCGAGCCAATAGCCATCCTGAAGCAAAACATGCTCGATCAGAGAGGATGACAGACGCACTCCCTTTTGACAGTGAACGGTCAGCTTTTCCTTAGTAAGATTACCGTCGCCCGTGATCGTTACGGTGCGGTATTCCTTGATGCTGACGTGAACGGTGATATCTCCCGTGACACAGGGGATGTCGAGCACAGCGGGCTCGTCGTGAGCAAAGATCATATCAAAGGTTTCCGTGCTGCCGGAGGAGCGGATAACGAATTTATGCTCCGTATCGCCGTCCGTCATGGTAGCGGTCACTTTTACGAGGTAGTGTGTCTTCCGCAACTCAGCGGGAATAAGAATTTCCGCGCGGTAGGGCTGACCCTCGACCGCAGAGGAGGGAATACCGAAGTCGATCTTCGAGGAAGTACCCGAACGGCGCACCGTGACTGTGTAGACCTCGGGGGCCTTCGGAGCTTCGAGGTTGGCGGGAGCGGTAGGCGCGGGGGGCATTCCCGCGGATTCCTCGAGATCAAACCAATTTTCAAGGCTATAGACCTCGCCGGAATACTCCTCGGGGTAAACGGGAACGTCGTCCTCGTTCGCAAGCACTATCTTTTCTTCGCTCCTGAGCCAATAAAAGGTATGAAATTTTGTTTTCGGTCTGAAATCCGCAAAGCCGTTTTTAATAAGGGCGGCGACCAATTCGGATGGGGATTCGGGCGCTGAACCGTCGGCGATCATTGATGCCAACACGATATTCATATCGTAAACAGCCTGAGCATCTGCTGAAAGCCTTGAGCGCCTGCCGATGATTGAAGCCGTCGGTATGGCGACCGCCACCAATACGGCGATAACCGCGATGACGATAACGGTCTCCGCTACCGAGAAGCCATGTTTCTTCTTTTTCATTTTATACCTCACCGTCGTTGCAGATAATCCTCATGTCCGGCGTACGCAGATTCCATCCTTTACCCTTGGAGATCGCGTTCCATTGCTCTACGGTGCCGTCGAAGTAGATGCGGTTGAGAGAGGCGGCTTTCAGGCACGCGTATTCGTCTATGCTTTTCAAAGAAGAAGTTAGCCTGATGCTGTGAAGATCCGCGCCGACGCTCAGCGCGTATTTTCCTATCCTCGTTACGTTTTCAAGTCCGGCGGCTTCACTGAGCGCGTCACAGCCATCAAGGGAGTAGTCGGGCAGCTCGCTGTATCCGCCGAGATCGAAGGATTTAAGATACTTGCAATCGCGGAAAGCACTCGTGCCGAGCTTTTCGATGCTCTTGGGGAGCGCGATGCGCTCAAGATCGCATCCCTCAAACGCGAAGGAGCAGATCTCCTTTATTCCCTCGGGAATGATGAGCGAAGCAACGTCCTGTATGCCGCTGAATGCGGAAGATCCGATCCTTTCAACGCTTCCGTCGGCGGGAATTACCGCGCCGCGTATACCGAGGATGAGCGTTTTTGAGGCGGTATCAATAACGCAGCCGTCACGGAAAATGAGGTGGGGATTTTCGGGTGAAATAACGATCTCATCGAGATCGCATTCGGAAAAAGCGTGAAGATCAATGAGTTTAACGCCCGCACCGAGATATACTCGCTTCAAATTCGGACATTCCGAAAGCACACGGACTCCGATCTCCTCAACGTTGTCGGGGAAGGTAATGCTTTCCACGCTGTCGCATCTTGAAAGAGCGCCGAAGCGTACCGCCTTCACGGGCAGACCGTTGTAGGCGGTCGCAACGGTGATATCCGTGTCGGTGCAGTATCCGATATCGACTAAAACGGCATAGCCGCCGTCGTCCGAAGCTTTATAGACCAATCCACGGCTTCCGTCATAGACGTTGGTATTCGTTCCCACCGTGCCCTCGTTCAGCCCGCCGAAGGGCAGAGGAGAACTCGATTCTGTGATAACGATCGTGGTATCAAAGTTGGTGAGAGTCATAATAACGGGGATCGAAATCGCGATAAGACAGATGCAGGCGGCGATCAGCGCGAGCCTTTTGATCCTCAGATTTTGCGCTTTCGGCTTTATCGGCAGCATTAGCAGCTCGGCGGTCTCGCCTATGAGATCGCTGTCGATAAAGTCGAGCGCATCGTATAGCCGCGTATCCTTTTCATTTTTCATATGATTATACCTTCTTTTCTGAGATACTCCGCGAGCTTTTTGCGCGTGCGGAGCAGCTTCATCTTGATCCTGCTTTCGCCGCAGCTCTGTCGGAGCGCGATATCGGACGGACTCATATCGAAAAAGTAGCGCATCATAAATACTGTCCGTTCTTCTTCGGCGAGAGTGCGTAAAAATACACTTATCAGCTCGCCCGCGCGTTTGGCTTCGTAAAGCTCGGAGAGGGATGTGCCGTCGTCGAGCAAGGTGAGGAATTCTTCGCCGACGATGCTCATTTTGCCACCGCGCTTTTCGGCGTTTTGCGCGCGCGTTTTCTTCATCGCCAGCCGACGCGTTATCTCGGAGATGAACGCGGAAAGGCTATCGGGCCTGTTCGGCGGGATCGAGTTCCAAAGGGCGAGAAGAACGTCATTTGCACATTCCTCGCTGTCCTCGCGGACGGACAGGAAGTTTGAGGCGATATAGGAGATAAGTCTGCCGTATTTTTTGTCGGCTTCCTTCAGCGCGCGCTCGTCGCGCGAGAAGAAAAGTTCAATAATGGCCTCATCCTTCATGGCAGTCTCCTTTCTTTGGCTTCTATTATATAAGTACCCGTTTTTGCCGCGCGGTCACGCTTTTTTGAAAAATTCTTACATTAATATAATAACATTTTTTCGGGGCGGTGTCAATAGTTTAAGACACCTAACCACGGACAACAGCAGCTGAAAAGTTTTTGAAGATTCTTAAGGAACTTTTTCTAAAAAGTTCCTTAAGTCGCCCTCCGCAGAGGGCGAAACCTTCCTCTTGCGCTTCGAGCAGACGGCGTCCCGCCGGCTGTTCGGAAGGCTCGAGTACCTCCCACTTGTGGGAGGTACTCGAACCTTCACCCCTATTAGACTATATTCAACATCTTAACAACGCCAATATGTACGAATAAAATTATAATCCGCAGGTGATGGCATCGTTTTTGGGAGATTGCCGTCTGCGGACGGCGGGGTGAAGGAGTAAAATCTCCCCAAGGGGAGATTTTACTCCTTCCGGAATGTCGACGGGGCGTCGCCATTCCGAAGCACAGGGAGAATTTCGACCGCTGCGGCGGTCGACTTAAGGAACTTTTTGAAAAAAAGTTCCTTAAGGATCTTCAAAAACTTTCCGCTGTTTTGGTAAGTGAGAATGAAAAGTTTTTGTGAACTTTCCGATAAAAGATCATTATTTTGGCTCGAATTACAAAAAAATTCCGCAATACCTCTTGACAAAAATGCATATTAATATTATAATATACGATGTCATTGTGTGTGAGCGTAGTTGGCAGCATTCAGAATCGTCGCTGCTTTTGGCATTAAACCAAACAAACGCTTCCGAATAATCACTTAAGGAGGTGCCACAAATGTTCAGAACCTATCAGCCCAAAAAGCGTCAGCGCAAGAAGGAGCATGGCTTCAGAAAGAGAATGAAGACTCGTGACGGCAGAGAAGTACTCAAGAGACGTCGCGCAAAAGGCAGAAAGCGCCTTACCTATTAATTAACAGTTTTCAAATTACGCTAAATCGCTATCGAAATAACCGGCGAGTGCCGACATTCTAACTGTCTGCCGCGCCGGTTATTTCGACGAAATCCCCAATTAAAAATTTTTTTCAACGGAAGCACAAGGACAATGAAAAATACACCCATCAAAGAAAATCATCTTTATCAGAAGGCTTACGCGAAGGGTAAGAGTGCGCCCGGCAAGTACGTCGCCGTCTACACTCTCCCCGACCGTCAGAATCACCGCTACGTCAAGGCAGATCCCTGCCACCGTCCCATCAACCGCCTCGGACTTACCACGGGCAAGAAGATCGGCGGTGCAGTTGTCCGCAGCCGCGCGCGCAGACTTATGCGCGAGGCGTACAGACTTATCGAGGACGAGGGCAACCTGCTTCACGGCAATCTCGTCGTGATCGCCGCGCGCGCAAAAATCGCGGATGCGTCGATGCAGGATGTCAAAAAGGACCTTAATTGGTGCTTAAAGCGCGTCGGACTCATCGAAAAGCCGAAGGCGAAGGATGATATTCAATGAAATATCTGTGTATCGCTCTTATAAAATTCTACAGGAAATACCTTTCAAGACTGAAATCGAATCCCACCTGTCGGTTCACACCGACTTGTTCTGCCTATGCCCTTGAGGCATATATGAAAAGAGGCTTTATCGTAGGAACCATACTGACGGTATGGCGCATCCTCAGGTGCAATCCATTTTGCGCCGGCGGATACGACCCCGTACCCGAGCGGGGACTGCGAAACAGGGATACGGTCCCGAAGGGTATCAGTCTCTGTGACGATGACTGCGACGACGGACAAGATTCCGTCGAATAACACGAGAGGAAATTCCGCAGACCGTGCGGAAACAAAAGTGAAATGTTTGATTGGATCTTCGGATTAATCGGTTCATTCCTTGGCTGGCTTGACAGTCTTACGGGCAACTATGTCTGGGCGCTTTTCATTTTCGCCATCATAGTTGAGATCATTCTTCTCCCCTTTGCCATCAAGCAACAGCAAAACTCAATTAAACAGGCAAAATTACGTCCGAAGGAAATGGCGATCCGCAACAAGTATAAGGGACGCAACGACCGCGCGACTCAGATGAAGGTCTCCGAGGAGATCCAGGCTATGTACCAGAAGGAGAATTACAGCCCCTTCGGTGGATGCCTCCAGGCTCTGATTCAGCTTCCCGTTGTCCTCGTACTTTACCAGGTCGTAATCAACCCCCTCCAGTACGTGCTCCAAGTAAGCAAGGAAGCTATCAACGCTATGACCGTTTACGTTACCACGGCAGTTGAAGAGGGTGGACTCGGACTTACCGTAAACTCTTCGAGAGGAACGATCGAGCTTATTTCCATCATCAAGGAAAAGGGCATCGAGTTTTTCTCGGGACTCGTCAGCTACGTTGACAGCGTAGGCGCTGTCAAGGGATTCGGCATTTCGGGACAGGAAGCGTACGATGCATTTGTCGCAGTTGCGGACAAAATGCCCGACTTCAACGTTTTCGGTCTTAACCTCGCCGAGACTCCCTCATTCGATAACCCCAGCCTTCTCTGGCTCATTCCCGTTATTACCTTTGCGGCTTACTTCTGTTCTATGAAGATCACCCGCAAGTTCTCCTATCAGCCCACCACCGGCAACCCCGAGCAGGATGCGCAGACAGGCTGCTCGAACAAGACCATGGACATTATGATGCCCATGATGAGCGTTTGGATCTCCTTTATGGTTCCCGCCGCTATCGGCGTTTACTGGATCTTCAAGAGCATCATCGGTATGGTTAAGCAGATCATTATGGCGAAGGCAATGCCCATTCCCGTTATGACCGAGGAAGAGCTTAAGGCAGCGGAGAAGGAGTACGGCGGAAAGCCCGAAAAGAAGCATCAGAAGGGTAACGCTGACCCCGAGGCGACAAAGCACAATCCCAAGTCTCTCTTCCATCAGGACGATGAGGACTACGTCCAGCCCGTAAAGGACGAGGAGGAAGCGCCCGAGATCAAGACCGACGACAGCGGCGCGATTTCCAAGGCTCCCCTTAAGGACGACAAGAAGCACGATAAAAAAGATAACTAAGAGGATAATATGAAAAAAGAAGTAACCGTAAAGGCGAAATCGGTTGAAGAAGCACTCGCTCTTGCCGCCGAGCAGCTCGGCGCACCCGAGGCAGAGGTAAAGTATACCGTTATCGCTGAGGCAAAGCGCGGATTCCTCGGACTCGGCTCGTCCGATGCTGAGATCAGCGCATACTATATTCCCCGCGGCGAGCAGGCTGCGATCGACTTCATCAACACCGTTATCGCAGATATGCAGCTGACCGCCGAGATCGACGTTCGCGACGGCAAGGACGGCGAGCTTCTCATCGAGGTTTCGGGCGAGGGCTCGGGTATCCTTATCGGACACCACGGCGACACCCTTGACGCTCTCCAGTACCTTCTCAACCTTGCGGCAAACCGCCGCGAAGAGGGCGAGAAGAGAGAGTATCTCAAGGTCACGCTCGATATCGAGGGCTACCGCGCAAAGAGAGAGGAGACTCTCCGCGCACTTGCACGCAAGCAGGCAGACAAGGTTCTCAAGTACAAGAGAAGCGTTATGCTTGAGCCTATGAATCCCTACGAAAGAAGAATCATCCACTCCGAGGTTCAGAACATCAAGGGAGTCAGCACCAACTCTATCGGCAGCGAAAACAACCGCAAGATCGTTATCTATCTCGATAACTCTGCTGACGCAGAATAACAAAAAGCCGCCGAATTTTTCGGCGGCGTTTTGTTAAGTGAAGAGTTAAGAGTGCAGTGTGCAGAGTTTAGGAGAATTTCCTTGCCTGCGGCTCGGAAATTTTCATTTTATCAAAATACTTTTTGAGCGCAGCGAAAAAAGTTTCCTTAACTCTGCACTCTGCATTCTGCACTCTGCACTCAAATAAAATTACGAGGAAAAAATTATGCCTTACGCAACAGACTTCAGCACGATCGCCGCCATTTCCACTCCCCAGGGCAAGGGCGGTGTGGCGCTCGTTCGTATATCGGGGCCCGAGGCTAATGCCGTCGGCGACAGGATTTTTAAGAGAATAAACGGTAAAATTGCATCCGAAGGTGTGGCGAGGATGGCGTATTTCGGCGAGATTATTGATCCCGTGAGTGAAAAACGCATCGACACGGGACTTTATACCCGATTTGCCGCGCCGAATTCGTTTACGGGTGAGGACACGGTCGAGATCTGCTGTCACGGCGGAATTCTCGTCACTCGCGCCGTCCTTTCTGCCGCGCTTGCGGCGGGGGCAAGACGTGCCGAGGCGGGCGAGTTCACGCGCCGCGCCTTTGCCGCGGGTAAGCTCTCACTCAACGAAGCCGAGGCGCTCGGTATGCTCCTCGACGCGGGCACCGAGGCACAGCTGAAGCTCTCGCGCGGAGGTATGAGCGGCGCGCTCAGCACGGCTTGCGACGGTCTGCGCCGTGAGATCACCACGCTTCTTGAGGATATTTACGCCCGCGTGGACTTCCCCGAGGAGGATCTCGGCTCGATCTCGGACGACGAGGTGCTTGAGAGACTTTCCGCGCTGATCGCGTCGGCAAAGAAGCTCGCCGCGACTTATTCGACGGGCCGTGCGGTGGCGGAGGGCATCCCGACCGTCATCTGCGGCAGAACGAATGCGGGAAAGAGTACGCTTTATAACCTCCTCGTCGGCTCGGACGAGGCGATCGTCACCGATATCGAGGGCACGACGCGCGATATCCTGACCGCGACAGTTTCCTACGGCGACGTCACGCTTCTGCTTTCGGATACCGCGGGACTTCGCGAGACCGCGGAGGAAGTCGAAAGAATCGGCATTCGCCGCGCCGAGGAAAAGATAGACTCGGCAGAGCTCGTTTTCTTCCTGATCGACTCATCGCGCACACCGTCCGAGGACGACGTCGCTCTCGCGGAAAAGCTCGCATCGCATAGCGGAAAGGTTATTGCCGTACTGACAAAATCCGACCTTGAACGCAACGGGGACGCCGAAGCACTCGCATCGAAATTCGAGCTCCGCGTCACGCTTTCGGTCAAGAGCGGCGACGGTTGCGAGGAGCTTGAAAAGCTCGTAAATCGCCTCTTTATCGACGGCGAGCTTGACACCGAGCGCGATGCCGTTATATCGTCGGCACGTCAGCACGACGCACTCGTCCGCGTGATCGAGGCTCTTTCCGAAGCGCTTTCGTCGCTGAACGAAGGCTTCCCGCCCGACGTTGCGGGCGTATGCCTTGAGGACGCCGCAGGGAGACTTTGTGAGCTCGACGGCAGAGGTCACGGAGCGGTCGGCGCGGATATTGCGGACGGGATTTTTTCGCGGTTCTGTGTCGGAAAATAAGGGCAGAGGTGAGAGGGCAGAGGGCAGAGGTAAGGTAAATTTCCTCGCTTTGCTCGGAAATTTTCGATTTTTATAAAAGACTGACGTTTTGGTCAATCTTTTTCAAAAGTTCGCGGAGCACGAGGCGGAGCCGCGGACTAATGCGCGAGCCCCGGCTCGCGCCATCGCGCTTCAAAACTCTGAAGCTCTGCTTCTGAGTTTTGGACGGAAGCGTCCCTTTCCGATTGTAGGAAAGGGGCGTTTTCGTCACCCCCGTAAAACGGTGATATCCTCACCTTACCGCAATATTTGTCTTGATTTCACCCCGAAAACTCACGTTTTCGGGGTGGTTTTTCATTTTTTGTCTGTTTTAGTATTGATTTTTCTTTAAATATATAGTATAATAAATTATCTATATAATAGCGGAGGTATACTCTATGAACAACGATTTCACTTCAACCTACGAATACACCGTCGAGCAGAAGCCCGAGGGCAAATTCAAAACACGCCGCGCGCTTCTTTTGGCGCTTTATATCGTTTACCCCCTGTTGCTTCTGGTTGTCGTTTCGATCTTTCAGCTATTTCAGCTGTTTGCGCTCGTTATCATCACCGAATGGATGATCGTTTACGCAACATGGAAATACGTCAAGCCCGAATACGAATATTCGGTCACCTCGGGTAAGGTGACGTTCTCTGTCATTTACGGCAGACGCTCGCGCAAGGAAATGCTCACGTTTGCAATCAGAGATTGCCTTCAGATCGCTCCTGCAACCGACGGTGATTATCTCGCTATGCTTGAGCAGTACGATCCCGAGATTACGTATTCTGCGATATCCACCGTTGATTCTCCCGATAAATACTACGCCGCCTTCGAAACGCCCGAGGGCAAACGCGCCGTTTTTTATTTCGAGGCGACCGAAAAGATGCTCAAGCTCTGCCGTAACTACAACTCTTCCCACACTGTAATAACAAAGGTACGCTACTGATGAAAAAAATATCCTCTTTTACCGTTGACCACGACCGCCTTGAGCGCGGAATTTACGTCAGCCGCATCGACGGCGACATCGTAACGTACGATCTTCGCATGCGCCGTCCCAACGCGGGCGACTACATCACTCCCCTCGCCGCGCATTCGCTTGAGCATCTGCTTGCGACCTATATGCGCTCGGGTGAGGCGGGCGACCGCGTGATCTACGTCGGCCCTATGGGTTGCCGCACGGGATTTTACCTGCTTATGTCGGGCGGCACCGAGCGAAATGCGGAAAACTTTGCCGCACTCTGCACGGCTTTCGATAATATTCTCGCGCACGAGGGCAAAATGCCCGGTGCGGCACGCCGCGAATGCGGAAACTTCCGCGCACTCTCGCTTAAAGCGGCGAAGGACGAGGCGAAAAAATATATGGAAGTGCTTGACGGATTCCGCCGCGCGGGCACTCTCCCCACTTTTGAATACGAGGGCGGAAGATCGGGTATATAATTATGAAAACTAAACTTGGTATTATCGGAGCGATGGAGAGCGAGGTTGAGCTTCTCGTTTCGCTCCTCGAAGAAAAAGAATGCCGCAAGATCGGCAAGCATACTTATTATACGGGAACTCTTTCGGGCACGCCCACCGTTATCGCCCGCGCGGGCGTCGGCAAGGTCAACGCCGCGGTCTGCACCGCCGCTATGATCCTTGAATTTGCGCCCGAATACATCCTCAACACGGGCGTTGCGGGTGCGCTCGGCCGTGGAATCACCGTCGGCGACGTCATAATTGCCGATTCCTGCGTCGAATACGACCTTGAATACGGCGCACTCGGTGATAAGAGAGGAAGTATTTTCTATCCCGATTCGACCTCCGAGATCGTTATGCCCGCCGACGCGGAGCTTTCCGATCTGCTCGTGACCGTAGCAAACGAGGTTTCGGGCGGTGAATTTGCCGTCAAGCGCGGATGCGTTGCAACGGGTGACAAATTCGTTTCGAGCAACGAGGCGCGCGAGGATATCCTTTCGGCGTTCCCCGATGCGCTTTGCTGTGAGATGGAGGGCGCGGCGATCGCGCAGGTCTGCCGTCTTTACTCGGTGAAATTCTCGGTTCTCCGCTCGATGTCGGACTCTGCCGACGGCGAGGCGGAGATGGATTTCCCCACCTTCGTCGGGCTTTCCGCCGACCGCGCGGCGAAGATCGCGGCAAAACTCGCAAAATCACTATCGTGAGGACTTGAAAAATGAAATTACCTCTTAAATACCACGACGGAAAAAGGGTGGAAAATATCCGCGCCTCACTCCGCGCCTCCGCCAGACGGTATAGCGGACGCCCTGCTGTAATGCAGAAATTTGCGGGTGCCTACCGTGAGATCAGCTATGCGGAGCTGCTTTATAAGGTCGAGGGCCTCGGCACAGAGCTTCTCGCGCGCGGATTTTACGGAAAAAAGATAATCATTTACGGTGAAAACAGCCTTGAATGGGCAACCGTTTTCCTCGCATCGGTCTGCGGACTCGGAGTAGCGGTCACGGTCGATAAGGATATCGACGCGGAACGGCTTGCTGCTATCGCGAAAAAGACCGAAGCGGCGGCGATATTCTATTCTCATCGACTTGAGGAAAAGACCTCTAAGCTCGAGGGCATCAAGAAATATTCGATGAATTCGATCGAGGCTCTGATCGAGGAGGGAACCTCGAAGCTCGCGGGCGGTGATACCGACTATCTCCGTCTGTCGATCGACGAGAGCGACCTCGCCGTCATCAGCTTTAACAATTCGACCTCGGGCGAGCCGCGTGGCGTTATGCTCTCGCAGAGAAATATCTGCTTCGATCTGACCGAGCTGACCAAGACCCTCATTTGCTTCCCCGAGGACGTCTATCTGTCCGTCCTCCCGATGCACCACATCTACGAAATGACCTGCGGATTCCTCTATCCCATTATTTCGGGCGCGTGCATTGCGTTTTGTGAGGGACTTCGGTATATTTCAAGAAACATTCAGGAGGTCCGCCCGACAGTTATGGTCTGCGTGCCCTACCTGCTTGAAACGATCTATCGCAAGATCAAGAACAATATCCGTCTCAAGGGCAGCGAAAAACGTGTCCGCGCGGCAATAAAGCTGACGGGCTCGAGTATCGCGCTCAAAAAGCGCGTGTTCTCCGAGATCCACGATTCCCTCGGCGGCAGACTTCGCCTCTTTGTTTCGGGCGGTACGCTTGCCGATCCCGAGGTCATTCGAGGCCTGCGCTCATTCGGATTCCGCACTGCGCAGAGCTACGGTCTTTCCGACACCCTGCCGCTCATTTCGATCTGCTCCGACTTCGCGTATAACGATACCTCGGTCGGCGTTTGCGTGCCCGACGGTGTGCTTGATATCTACGGCATCGGCGGCGACGGCATCGGCGAGATCAGATATAAGGGCGACAATATCCACGAGGCTTTCCTCGGCGAGGGCGCGAATGCAAGCGTCCGCGACGGCTGGCTCTACACGGGCGATCTCGGCAGACTCGACCGCGACGGATTCCTCTATATCGCGGGCAAAAAGAAGAACGTCATCGTTACCGCCACGGGCAATAACGTATTCCCCGAGGAGCTCGAGGACCTGCTCCGCCGCAACCGCTTCGTAAACGAGGCTGTCGTCGTCGGTTACGTCAACGAGGCACGCGAGGATTACGACATCGTCGCCGTGCTCCACCCCGAGGTCTCGGAGTTTGAGGAAGCTTACGGCAAGAACTACTCTCGCGGACAGGTGGACGCCGAGTTCAACCGCGCCGTCGAGGAGGTCAACCGCACGGTTGCGCCCTTTAAGAAGATTCGCTTTTTCGTCGTGCGCCGCGAAGAATTCGGTATGAATTCCGCCCGCAAGGTTCGTCGAAGCGGAGTTGCCGAGGCGGCAAAGACCGAATATTTAAGAAAACTCGCAAGGACATAAATAGTTATTACGTAGGAGATAATAAAATGCATATTTCACTCGCAGGCAGACTCGGAAGCGGCAAAAGCACGCTTGCCAAGATCTTCTGCCCCAAATACGGCTTTGAACATTACTATACAGGAGCAATAATGCGCGCACTTGCCGAGGAGCGCGGTATGACCGCACTTGAATTCAATCAGATGTGCGAGGGCGACCGCTCGGCTGACTATATGATCGACAACAAGACCACCGAGGTCTCGCGCGAGCGCAAGGACGACAAGATTCTCTTTGACTCGCGTATGGCGTGGCATTTTGCCGAGAATTCCTTTAAGGTATACCTCTACGTTCCGATCGAGGTTTCGGTTAAGAGAATAATGAGCGATGCCTCAAGAGGCAACGTTGAGGAATATAAGGACGCCGCCGATGCCGAGGCAAAGATCCTCGCGCGTATGCAGTCGGAAAGCCTCCGTTATAAGGAGTTTTACGGTGTCGATAACCACGACCTGAATAACTACGATCTCATCCTCTGCACCTCGAATATCTCTCCCGAGGAGGCGGCGGATATCATCTGGCGCGAGTTCAACACCTACCTTGCAGACACTTCTGCTTATCCCAAGCCTAACAAGCTTTTTATGGAAAACTGATTTAATTGATGAATTTTAATTCCTCATTTTTTATTCGAGCCGCGAAGCGGCTCGGATGCCTCATGCTCTTGGCGCTGGTGCTCGCCGAAGGATGGCTTGTCATCGGAGTCAGAGTGGGAACAGAGCCGCCGATCGTGCGGCAATACGCGGTTGAGAGCGATAAAATATCGTCGCCCGTGCGCATCGTGATGCTCTCCGACCTTCACGGCTGTGAGCATCCGACGATTGTTGGGCAGATCGAGGAGCTGAAGCCCGATCTGATCCTGCTTTGCGGCGATATGATCGACCGAGATCACGAAACGGGCGAGGACGTCCTCGTCACCGCCTCGCTTGTCAAAAGGCTTTGCGGGATCGCGCCCGTTTATTACTCGCTCGGCAACCACGAGCTTGAGCGCATCGGGCTGCACGAGCGCGACGCCGTGGACCGTATTATTGCAGAGGGGGCAATATTGCTCAACAGCGATTATACAGATATAGAGATTAACGGAAATTCTCTTCGCCTCGGCGGACTTTATACACCGAATTATCCTCATATTTCAAATCCCGCCTCCGATGCGTTGTCGGAATTTCTTTCGGATTTCTGTGATACCGATTCGTTTCGCATTTTGATGGAACACAGACCGAAATCTTTTTCCGATGAGATTTTTCCTGCGGGATACGAGCCCGAGCTCGTCCTTTCCGGCCATCTGCACGGCGGACACGTGATCCTGCCCATCCTCGGCCCCGTTTACGGACCGAGCATCGGATTTTTTCCGCAATATGCGCTTGGCATTTTTGAGCTCGGAGCGTCAAATCTTATTGTTTCGGCAGGACTTTCGACCGAGCGGCACATCATCCCGCGTCTGAATAATCCGACCGAGATAACCTTTATCGTTTTGGAGTAAAAATATGAAAAGAGAAAAAAGACCCGTCATCGGCATAACCTCGTCGATGTCGGATACATTCGTAAGAATGCGCCGAAATTATTTCGACGCAATAGAACAGGCGGGAGGTATCCCCGTATTTATGCCCCACACGGGCGGCGCAGAGGACGCGGAAAAGTTCCTCTCCTTCTGCGACGGAATCCTTTTCGCGGGCGGCGACGACGTTGATCCCAAGTATTACGGCGAGGAGATCAAGTTTGACAGCGTTGAGACCACTCCCGAGCGCGACGTTTTTGAGCTTGCGCTTGCCGAGCTTCTGAAAAACGACACCCGCCCCGTCCTCGGCATCTGCCGCGGCTCCCAGCTTCTCAACGTAGCCTTCGGCGGCACGCTGTATCAGCATATCGAGGGACACCGTCAGGACGAGCGCGGCGCGATAAATCAGCGCTCGGCGACCGTGACCGACGGCACGCTCCTTTTCGAGCTTGCGGGCGCGGGCGAGATCTTTACGAATTCCTTCCACCATCAGGCGGTAAAGGACGTCGCGCCCGGCTTTGTCGTAGCGGCAAGAGCAGAAGACGGCACCGTTGAAGCCATCGAGCCCGCCGAGCGCACCGACCGCTTCTTCCTCGCAGTCCAGTGGCACCCCGAATATTTTTATAAGACGGATAAATGTGCGAATAATATATTCAAGGCCTTTGTAGAGGCGGCGAAAAAAGGAATATAATAAAATGAAAGAACTATTCAAAAAATACCGCGAGATAATCGTATACATCATTGTCGGACTTATGACCACCGTGGTCGCGTATGGTATCCGACTCGGAATCATTTACGGCTTTGCGCCGATACTTGATATCGACCTCGCCGCCGAGGGCGGCCGCGCGGCGATGCTTCGCACGGTTGCCGTGTCGCTCGGATGGGTCGCGGGCGTTATCTTCGCGTTCTTTACCAATAAGAGCTGGGTATTTCAGGATAAGGTCAGCGGCAGACGCGCCGTTCTTATTCAGTTCGGCGAGTTTACGCTTTCTCGCGTGTTCACCTACTTCGTCGAGCTCGGTCTCGGCGTCGGAGTTCCTCCGCTTCTGACCGCACTCGGCTACAAACCCTTCAAAATCATTCTCACCTTCGATGCCGACCTTATCGCAACAGGCGTTTCGGTCGTCCTCGTCACCGTACTCAACTATATCCTCTCAAAGCTCCTCGTTTTCAGAAAGAAAAAAGAAGATAATTAATTGAGGTGTTAAAATGATCTCAAAGGTTTACAGCGCGGCACTCGCGGGTATCGACAGCTTTCGCGTGACGATCGAGGTTGACAGCTTCCCTTCGACGGAAACGTCCTTCCAGCTCGTCGGTCTGCCCGATGCGGTCGTCAAGGAGTCGAAGGACCGCATCCGTTCCGCCTGCTTCAACAGCGGCTTTCCTTTTCCCGATACTTCACTTGTCATAAATCTCGCTCCCGCAGACCGCCGCAAGGAGGGCTCTGCGTTTGACGTGCCGCTTTTGCTTGCAATTTTGCGTTGCAACGGTGTCGTTTTTCAGGGCGTTTCGTTCGAGGGCAAGCTCTTCACGGGTGAACTTTCGCTGACGGGCGACGTCCGCCCCGTTCGCGGCGTGCTTTCGATGTGCGCCGATGCCAAAAAGGACGGCTTTACCGAATTCTTTGCTCCCGCGGAAAACGCGCGTGAGGCTGCGGCTGTCGAGGGGATGACGGTCTATTCCGTCCGCCATATCCGCGATATAGTCGATCACCTCAACGGAAAGCGCAGAATGACGCCCGTTGAACCCGACGCACACTCGTTCGAGGACGTGTATTCGGGTGTTCTCGACTTTGCCGACGTCAAGGGACAAGTCGCCGCAAAGCGCGCGATGGAGATCGCCGCCGCGGGCTCGCATAATATTCTGCTTATCGGCCCTCCCGGCACGGGTAAGTCGATGCTTGCCAAGCGTCTGCCGACGATTCTGCCTCCTCTCACCTTCGATGAGGCGATTGAAACCACGAAGATTCACTCGGTCGCGGGCACTCTGCCCGAGGGCGCGTCGCTTCTGACCGCGCGGCCCTTCCGTTCGCCCCACCACACGATGTCTGCGGTCTCGCTCGTCGGCGGCGGTGCGAATCCGAAGCCGGGCGAGATCTCGCTCGCGCATAACGGCGTGCTTTTCCTCGATGAGCTCCCCGAGTTCCCGAAGGCGATCACGGACAACCTCCGTCAGCCGATCGAGGACAGACGCGTGACCATCACGCGCGCGCTCGGTCGAGTTACATATCCTTGCACCTTCCAGCTCGTGGCGGCGATGAATCCCTGCCGTTGCGGTTATTTCGGACATCCGACGCGCAAATGCACCTGCGGCAAGGGCGAGGTTCAGCGTTACATATCGAAGATCAGCGGTCCGCTTCTCGACCGCATCGACATACAGATCGAGCTCCCCTCGCTTTCCTATGACGAGCTCGCAAGCCGTGGCGGCTCAACCGAAACCTCGGCGCAGATCCGCGCCCGCGTAACCGCCGCGCGTGAATTTATGCGTAAAAGGCTCGAGCGGGAGGGTCTTTCGGGGCTCGGTATCTTCTCAAACGCACAGCTTGACGCCGCGGGAATACGCAAGACCTGCCATCCGTCCGACGATGCGGTCGAGCTTCTGCGAATGGCATACGACCGTCTCGGACTTTCCGCGCGCGGCTACGACAGAGTTATGCGTATGGCGCGAACGATCGCAGACCTCGCCGCGTCCGAAAGGATCGAATCCGAGCATATCGCTGAAGCGATCACGCTTCGCAGTCTTGATAAAAAATATTGGGGGTAACTATGGCAGCAGTATACGAAAACCAATCGACAGATTTTTACTGCCGCGGAGATAAGAATTACCGTTCAAAGCTTCATTGCAGTCCGCATATACATTATCATATCGAAATAGTTCAGATTCTCGAGGGCGAGACCGCCGGTTTTGCCGACACCGAGGAGGTGCATCTCGAGGGGGGCGACATTTTTATCGCCTTTCCCGATCAGGTGCATTATTTCGTCACGAAAAAGCCCGAAAGATACCGCCTTTTTATCGTTTCTCCCGATCTGATGCCCGAATTTCGGACGATCTTCACGAGTCAGGTGCCCCGTTCGGCACTTGTAAAGGGCGCGGGTAAGGATCCCGAGATTGATGCGCTGACGAAAACGCTCTTCACCTTCACGGGACACCACCACACGGGCGGCGATCCTTACCGCGACGCCGTTATCCGCGGCTGTCTGCTCGCGCTTTTCGGCAAGCTTCTCCCGATGATGAGCCTCTCCGCGCCGAGAGTGGGCGATTCGAGAGCCGTCCGCGAGATCGTCGGCTATTGCTCCGAGCATTTCGCCGAGGAGCTTTCGCTTGAGGTGCTTGAGTCCGAGCTTCATCTGAGCAAGTATTATATTTCGCACCTTTTCTCGGGCAAGCTCGGTATCAGATTCAACGATTATATCAATTCGCTCCGCATCTCGCACGCCTGCCGTCTCCTGCGCCGCGAGGATATGCAGATCACGGAGATCGCTGAGGCGGTCGGTTTCTCGACGCTTCGAACCTTCAACCGCGCCTTCGTCAAGTTCCGCGGCATAACTCCGAGCGAATTCCGCCGCGAGGGCGGCGCGCGATCCGACGGCGCATCCCTCCTGCCAATCTATTATATTAAAGGAAAACAACAATGTCCGAATACGATGCTGTCGCAATTGCCGACGTCAAAGAACTGAAAAACACCAAGGGGCGCATTCTCGCAGTTGACTTCGGCGAGGTGCGCACGGGACTTGCAATATCCGACGCCTCGCGCTTTCTCGCCTCGGGCATCGGAAACGTCAAGGTCGGCGGAATAGATAAGACCGCCGCCGAGGTCGCAAGGATCGCGAAGGAAAAGGGCGCGGTTGCCGCCGTCGTGGGGCTTCCCCGAAATATGGACGGCAGCGAGGGCGCGCGAGCCGACCGTTGCCGCGATTTTGCCCGCCGTCTTGCCGCTGCCGCCGAGATCCCCGTTGCGATGACCGACGAGAGGCTTACGACCGTCGTTGCCTCGCGCTATCTCAACGAAACCGACACGCGCGGAGGAAAGCGCAAGAACGTCATCGACAGCCTTTCCGCCGAGATCATCCTCCAGAATACGCTCGACCGACTCAAAAATATGGTCTGAATGCAAAATTTACAATTTCTTGTCGTTTTTTACGAATAAACTGTTTGACAAAATCGGTTTTTTAGTGTATAATATATGTATGAATGTTTAATTTTACCCCCGAGGATACCCTAAAAGGAGTAGAAAAATGTTTGACATAGGAGATCTGCTGTTTTACGGCACCAACGGCGTGTGTCGCGTCAGTGAAATATGCGCGTCCCCGTTTGACACAAACGATACGAGGCAATTCTATAAGCTGACTCCCATTGCCGAAAATTCAAGTCTTGTTATCTACACTCCCATGGACAATACGCAAGTCATAATGCGTCCGCTTATCTCAAAGGATGAGGCGGAGGCGCTTGTCGCGCGCATTCCGGAGATTGAAAAGGTCGCCGTTGCGGTCGAAAAGCACCGCAAGGAAGCCTACCGCGAGACCATCCGCGAGGGCAACCCCGAGGGTTACGTCAAGATAATCAAGACCGTCCGCGCGCGCCGCGAGTATTTCAAGCGCACGCGCCGCCGCGTTCCCGATCTCGATAACGATTTTGAGCATACTGCCAGACTTTGCCTTTACGGTGAGCTATCAACCGTCCTCGGCGTCAGCCGCGAGGAGATAAGCCGTATCGTTCTTGAAGGCATTTCAGAGGCAAACTAATATTAAACGGACGGATTTCTGTGTAGAATCCGTCCGCTTTTTGATAGCCAATTGGAAAACTGCGTTTTACAATTGAAACCCGGGCGGCGGGGATCGCGCGCTTATCGCCGCTCGCAAAAATCGAAGATTTTTGCGGCTCCCCTCGGCGCGCGGACTCGCACCGGCTCGTCTTAGCGGTGTTTTTTCGGAGGCAAAGCCCCCGAAAAAACGGATTTTATTAAAATTTGCGTAATTTTATAATCGGCTATTACTTTTTGAAATAAGGAGAAGCAATGAAAAAAGAAAAATATCTGATTATGTTCGCCCTCATACTCTGTTTATCAATGCTCGTCCCGCTTTTTGCTTCCTGCGGGGCGGGGAAGGAGCATATTCATTCCTATGAGGTGACCGAAACTCTCCGCACGCCGAATTGCACCGAGGGCGGTGAGATAATCCGCAAATGCACGAAATGCGGCGCGGGGGATAAGTACCCGACCGCTCCCTCGGGGCATATTCTCAGCGATTGGACCGATAACGGCGCGGGCGAATATATAAAGACCTGCACTCTATGCGGCGAGGTGATCGCAAGAGAGAAGATATATACCGAATATTCATCGGGATTGGAATTCAAACGCGAGCTCAGATCAAATTACTATACTGTCACGGGCATCGGAAGCTGTACCGACAGAGTGATCGTGATTCCGCGCGAGCTTGGCGGCATGCCCGTGACCGAGATCGGCGACGAGGCTTTTGCCGGTTGCAAGAATATCGACGCAATTATCATTCCCGACACCGTGACCACGATCGGTGCGCGGGCTTTCGGCGGTACTCCGATCAAGAAAGTTTTTATTCCCGACAGTGTCAAGCGTATTGAGGGAGGTGCCTTTGCGCGGTGCCGACAGCTTACCGAGCTTGTTCTGCCGAATTCGCTGACCGTTTTCGGCGGGGGAGTCTTCTCGAATGCATCGAGCTTGTATGAAATAATTCTTCCGCCCTCGCTTACGGAGATTGAGGGATTCGCAAGCTCATCGTTAAAAAGAATATCTATCCCGACGGGTGTAACCAAGATACCCGCCCGTGCGTTCAAGGATTGCGCCGAACTCGAAGAGATACTTTTACCCGATACTCTGACCGAGATAGGACAGGAGGCTTTCGCGGGTTGTGTTTCTCTCAAAAATGCGATTCTGCCCGACAGTGTCGAAATACTCGGTGCTTCCGCCTTTGCGGGGTGTACCTCGCTTGAGGCGGTGAGCATCCCGAAGGGGGAGACGTCGCTCACGGCGAACGTATTTGAGGGTTGCCGATCGCTCAAAAAAATATACCTGCATTCCGAGCTGAGATACATTCACGGCACGTCCTTCCTCGGTGTCAACGTTGCCGACGTGGAATTTCTGATTCCCGAAAAAAATGGGTGGCTTTATAAGGTCGGGTCGTCACTCATTGGAAGCGATCCCGATGCAGTACAAGTTGGATCGACGCTCGTGGAAAGAGTCCCCGACACCGTTATCATCGGTTCGGCGGACGGAAGTATACCGACCGACCCTAAGATCACACGCCTCGGAGGCTGCGCCTTCCGCGACAGACTTGATCTGACGCATATAGTCATTCCGAAGAACATAAACTACATCGGCGGCGGTGCTTTTTACGGCTGCACGAACCTCGTCAGCATCAGATACGAGGGCACGGTTGCCGAATGGGAAGAGGTTTTCCTTGGAGTGAAATGGTTTGAGTCTTACGCGGTGTCGACGGTCAAATGCTCCGACGGAGAGGTAAAGATAGATGGTAAATGATCGTAAAAATCGGACGGTCTCTTGGTGAGGCGGTCCGATTTTTGTATGGTAGGGTGAAGGAGCGAAAACCTCCCGCGTTGGCGGGAGGTTTTACTCCTTCCGCGGCTCTGGCGGTTTTCCGCAGGAAAATGGAGGCGAAGCCGACAAGACAGAGTCGGCTTTTGCCGAAGGCAAATATGGCGGCGAGGCGCCGCCATTTTGAAGCGCAGGGGGAGTTTCGCGCTCTGCGGAGCTCGACTTAAGGCTTCGCGCGGCTCTGGCGGTTTTCCGCAGGAAAATGGAGGCGGAAGCCGACAAGACAGAGTCGCCGCTTGCCGCAGGCAAGCATACTTTTCTGAAAAAAAGTTCCTTAAGAATCTTCAAAAAACTTTTCTGATGCTGTTGTCTTTTGTTGGTTTAAGAGTAAAAATCGTGCTGTCCGACGGTCATTGTGTACTCGCGGTTGGCGGTGATCCAGCTTCCCGCGGCTATGCTGCTGTTGAAGAAGAAAAGAATGGTCGGGTCGAGCGAAAAGCCCTCGAGGCAGAGCTTTGCCGCGATCACGCTCGATTCTGTTGGCTCGCGGTAGACGCTTCCCGTCGATGCGGGCGTGAACTGCACGCCGCCGACACGGTCGAAGATGACCTTATAGATCGTGTCGGGATAGTAATGGCTCCGCGTGCGGTTGATGACGACCGTGCCGACGGCAAGCTGACCGACGAAGGGCTCGCCGCGCGCCTCGGCGGAGATGATGCGCGAGAGCCAATAGAGGTCCTCGTAGCTGTAGATATCGTCGGCTTCGGGGAAGGTTGGAACGCCCCATATACAGATCTCGCCGCCGACGATCTCGGTCGAGCGCAGTCCTGCCGCAGAAAGAAGCGGCTCAATGGGGGCGCAGAGCACGCCGAATTCTTGAACGGTCAGCTCGGGGTTGCTCGTTGAGCAGGGAATCAGTCTGTCGCCCGACTCGATATAGCACCGCCCCACCTCTGCTTTGATCACGTTATCGCCAAAAAGCTCGCAAAATCCGTCGATAGAAAGCCAGATTACGCCATCGAGCTCAAAGGCAAGCTCGCTCCCGATCGCTCTGCCGTTTATGTAGAGCGAAAGCGGCTTCGCACCGTCGGGGATAGCGGGAAGAAAAGATGAGGGGCTTTCTTCGATAGGCTCAGCGGTCGTTTCCTCCTCGGTTACGGGCCGGGTTTCGGGTTCCGTCTCGGTCGCTGCTTCGGCTTCGAGTGTGGCTTCGGTTTCGGGAGAAAGCGTGGCTTCGGCGGTGAGTGGCGTTTCCTCCGTCAAAATGCCGTTGTCCGCGCCCTCTGCCATCGGCGAGATCACGCATATCACGAGCGCGAGCGCCAGAAATGCCGCAAATGCGGTCGAAAGTAGCTGTTTGTGCATCTTTTTTCTCCTTTATCAATTCGATTTCTGCGTTTTGTAGTCTGTGATTTTATATTCCATAATAGTTTTGCCCGTTCGGTCTTTCTCGCGGAGAGAGTGTGGCAGACCGCTTTTACTGTCAATTAAAAATTCGATCACGCCGTCAGCCGCGGGGACCATTATCAAGGTTTGCGCCTCGCCGTTCTCTGAATTTATCAATTGGGCGGATGAGGCGGCGCGGCTTTGCATAAACGGCGCGAGCGGTGCGCCGAGTGCCTCGGCGGCTCTGCCCGAGATCCGAACGCCGTCAAGCTCAGCCTCCCAAACGCCCGAGTCGGTCGCCACTCGTAGACCTCGGAAGGCTTCGGGCAGAGAGTAGACGGTCTCGCCGCCTCGCGTGCCGTCCTCTCTGACCGCACCGAGCGTAACGTCGGCGCAAAAAGCCACACCGTTCCTCTCGCCCTCGATTTTGAACTCCGCCGCGAGCTTCAAAACGTCAAGCGCGTCGGCTTTTTTTGCGGGTGCGCAGGAAAAAAGACCGAAAAGCGCCGCGATCACTATGATTATTGCCAAAACTTTCCTGTAACTATACAAAATTTTTCTCCAAAAAAGTATTCCTTTACAAATATATTGCAAAAGTCACGCAAATATGATATAATATATAATGTATTAGTATCGGAGTTTGCCAATGATGAACAATAATTTTTATATAACCTACGTCGATCTGCCTCTCAGCGACGCGCCCCGTGCTTGGGTCGAGGTCAATGCCGAGGCGATCAGACATAATTACCGCCGCGTTGCCGAGGAGATCGCCAAAAAGCGTCCCGAATGCTCGATCATTGCGGTCATAAAGGGCGATGCATACGGCCACGGCATTACCGAGTGTACGCGCATCTTCCTCTCCGAGGGCTGCCGCGCGTTTGCACTTGCCAACGTCGAGGAAGCACTCTGCACCAAGCGCGTTTGCGATCGCCTTGGTATCCGCGCGGATATCCTTATTTTAGGCGCGACCGAGCCCGCGCTCATCGGTGAGGTTGGGCGTCAGGACCTTATTCAAACCATTCCTTCCTTTGATTATGCCAAAAAGCTCTCCCGCGCCGCTGCCGAAGCCGGTGTGACCGTCCGCGCTCATATCAAGCTCGATACGGGCATGAACCGCCTCGGATTTCCCACCTTTAACGAGGAACAGAAGGACGTTACCGCCGCGAAGGTCGCGCAGATCGCGGGTATGCCCGGCATCGTCATCGACGGCGTTTTCTCGCATTTCGCATCTGCCGACGAGGTTGATGAGCATTCAAAGAAGCGCACCTCGCTCCAATCGATCAGATTTTTCGATACTCTCGATCGCATTCGCCTCTCGGGTGTCGATCCCCGCGTCGTGCATCTCTGCAACAGCCCGGGCGCGTTTACCCGTCCGTCGAAGGATCTTGCAGATGCCGTTCGTATAGGTATCTCGCTTTTCGGCTTCGGTCCCGCACCCGAAGTTGATCTCGGCTTGAAACCCACCTTCAAGCTCTGTGCCAAGATCGCGCGGGTCAGCCGTCTTACCAAGGGCGAGGAGCTCGGCTACGGCGGAACCTACAGCGTGGAAAAGGAGATCAACGCCGCAACCGTCGGAATAGGCTATGCTGACGGCGTTTTCCGCCACGCGGCGGGACATCGCGTGTCGATCTATGCTCCCGACGGCACTTTCCGCGGTATGGGCGAGATAATCGGCAGAGTTTGTATGGATATGTGTATGCTCGATCTCGGCTCGACCGATGCCGCCGAGGGCGATACCGTCGTCTTTTACGGCGACGACCGCGTATCCTGCCTCGATTTTGCGCTCCATTGTAACACCATCGTCCACGAATGCCTCAGCCTCGTCTCGGGACGAGTGCCGAGAACGGTCATCAACGACAATGATAAATAATAAGGAAATAAAAAAATGAAAATGAACAGCCGTCTTATCGCTCTGCTGCTCGCGTTTTTGATGATCTTTCCCGCTTGCTCCACAGCCGGAGAGCAGGGGGATACCACCAAAGCCGACACCACCGCCCCCGAGACGACCGCAACAACCGTCAATTCCGAAACGACCGAAGAACCAAGTATATCTGTTGTCGTCACACCGGATACGACCCCCGAAACAACAATCGAAGAAATCACCTCGCCGTATCCTCCGCACGACGGCGAAACTCTTCGGATTTTGATACAAAACGGCAAAAGCGAGGCGTTTACCTCGGAATTCGCCGAGGGTGAGCTCGCCTCCTACCTCAGCGCGCGCGAAGCCGCGCTTCTTGCCGATCATAATACCGTCTTCAGGGTGTCCGTGAGCGCGGATATAGTCGACCGAGTCAAAAACGGTGTGCTTGCCGCGAATAACGATTTCGATTTTCTGCTCCTCGATTCCGATTCGGGCGCCGAGCTGCTTACATACGGCGCGCTTGAAGCACTTTCTGAGGTTGGAATCGATATTACGCCCAAGACCTCGGGCGTGCGCGAGTCGTTGACTGAAAGCATGAGCATTGGCGGCGGCGTTTATCTCGTCGCTTGCGATGCGCTGACGTCCGACCTTTCCTCCCTCCGCGCGATCGAGTATAACGGCGCGAAGCTCTCCTCCGATCCCTCAAAAACGGCGGCGGATGGCGATTTTACCCTCGAAGTTCTGATGAATTATATCGTCGAGCTCAAAACCGACGCCTTTGCGGTAGAGCAAAGCTCGATTCTCGCGCTCTTTAGCGCAATGGGCGGAGAGATCTTCGTCAAGAACGCAAACGGTATTCCTCTTTCGGCGCTCGCCGAGGACGGAGATTTTGCGGATGAATATGAAAAGACGATGAAGCTCGTGCAGAACGATTCCCAGACCAACCGCGCGGCGGCTTTTACCGTTACGGGAATTTCGCCCGCACGCGAAGGCGTCATTCTGCTCCCCCTGCCGAAGGCGGACGCGAACTCGGATTACGTAACGCTCGTTGACGAGAGTAGTCTGACTCTCCTTGCCGCGCCGGTCGGAGTGGTCGACGGACTCAGACTTTCAAAGCTGTTTAATTGCCTATGCGTTTCCTCGGGCGACCTCCGCGCCGCAGAGAGAGCGAAGTATATCGACGAAAAGAATCAGTATGCCGAGCCGATAATTTCGATCCTTGAGTCTACCGCAAGGCTTGATCTCGGCATCCTGCTCGGATGGGGAGATCTTGACAAATACATAGCCGATTCTCTTTCGTCGGGAAGAACGTCTTCCGAAATGCTCGGCGACAGAATAGCCTCGATGCGCAATAAAGCCGTCGAAACCGCCGCGGGCATACTTGTCGAAAGATTAAAATAAAGTAAAGGATATAAAAAGATGAAGAAAGAATGTAAGGTTGAGATCCGAATGAGCGAGGATCTTATGAAAAAGCTTGCGATTATCAGCAAAAAAGAGGGAAGAAGCGTCAATAATCAGTTCCTTTTCCTCCTTCGCAATAATATTCAGTATTTTGAGCGCACCCACGGCAGACTGACGAATGCCGAGCTTGCGGCAGAGGATATCAGCGAATATCAGGTCGGCGATGAGTAAGACCGCCGTCATAAGCGGCGCATCGTCGGGACTCGGATATGAAATTTCAAAGCTTCTTTGCACGAAATACGGATGCCGAGTTATCGGACTTGCTCGAAGAAAAGAGAAGCTTCGCGCGGTACGCGATGAGCTTGGAGAAAACTTCGTTCCCTTTGTCTGCGACGTAACGAAAGAGGGAGACCGCGCGGGACTTATGGATTTTCTCGCCGAAAACCGAATCGAACCCGATATTTTGATAAATAACGCGGGCGTTCTGCCCGAATTTGCCTGTTTTCCGCCCGAGCGGGCGGAAGAGCTTCGGCGCGTGATGGAGCTGAATTTCCACTCGCACGTGGAAATGTGCTCGCTTTTCCTGCCTCTTTTGCTCAGATCGGAGCACGGCGCGATAGTGAACGTGGCAAGCTCCGCCGCGCTTGCGACACTGCCCGGCACAGCGGCATATTCGGCAAGTAAGTCTGCGCTTTTAGCCTTCACCGAAAGCCTTTCGCTTGAGTACGGCAATAGCCTTTTCGTTGCCGCAGTTTGCCCCGGAATGACCGCCACCGAGCTGTTCGACACGCACGACGGCTCGTCCTTTATCGGCAAATTTGCTCCTACGGCTGAAAAAACGGCAAAAAAGATCATCCGCCGCCTGAAAAGAGGCAGAAAAATGATCGTTACGGGCGCAGATGCCCACCTGATGCGCGACCTGCACAGAATCTTCGGCAGAGGCGCGCTGAAGCTCTTTGCCGCTTTTATAAAAGGCGTGAAATTTCCAATGTTTAAAAACACTTTCTATGAAGAAAGGAATAAAAATGAAAAGATCGATTAAAAAATCACTTGCGCTTTCTTTGGCGCTGATTATCTGTGTTCCCTTTTTCGTTTCCTGCTCAAAAGCCCCCGAGCTTGACAGCGTAAAGGACGAATTCGTCGCGCTGATCGAGGCGTCGGTTGAGGTCAATAACATCTTCTTCGGTGAGGGACTTCCCACGTACTTGCGCGCCGAGGGCGACGGCAATCTGATCTACCTCGAGGAGCATAAGGCGTACTACACCTTCATCACCGACGGCGAACGCAGTATTCTGAAATACAAGATCGGCGACGACGCTTGGAAATATGCCGAAAAGACCGCCGAGGCGGGAAAAGGGGAATCTATTTACACCGATTCCGAGGGCAATTTCTACTACCCCATTGAGTTTGACGAGTCGCAGTACGAGTACGTTTACGGCGAGAGCGCGGACGAGCATTACGATTACGTCCGTATGGATTGCGAATATCAGAGCCTCGAAGAGATCCAGGAGCTTGCCGAGTCGGTCTACACTCAGGGCTATCTTAAGGGCGACAACTGGAAGGAGGGCGACCTCGCTTACGGCGGAGTTTACGCCGCAATGTTCGACGGCTTCACTCTCGGCACCGAGATCAGCTACGCCCGCTACCGCATCGACGACAGCATCGACGGCTTCTATCTCCTCAAATCGAATGAATTTGATCCCTATTTCACCGAGCACAAGACCTACGACTACTCGACTATGAAGATCGTCCGTCCTTCCTCGGAAGATCTTGTAAATATCGAGATAGTAGCAAACGGCAGATACATCGACTACGAAAATTTCGAGGTCAAAACGGGAGAGCACAATGTCACCCTCACCTTCGTTTTCGAGGGCGGCGAGTGGAGACTTGATACACCGACGTATTAAGGTAAGAGGGCAGAGGGCAGAGGGCAGAGGTAAGGAAAATTTCCTCACGCTGTTCGGAAATTATTTTAATAAAATCCTTTTCGAGCTTTGCGAGAAAAGTTACCTTACCTCTGCCCTCTAACCTCTGCCCTCTGCCCTCAAAAGGCATTGACATTGAACAGAAAATCTGCTATAATAATATAATAGACATATTCCGAAAGGACGGTAAAATAAATGATCCTCTACAATTCTCTGACACACAGCCGCGACGAATTCAAGCCCCGCGAGGAGGGTAAGGTTTCGATCTATACCTGCGGCCCCACCGTTTATCACTATGCACATATCGGAAACCTCCGCACATATATGATGGAGGATATCCTTGACCGCTATCTCCGCTACTCGGGCTACGAGGTCAAGCGCGTTATGAATATCACCGACGTTGGCCACCTGACCAGCGACGGCGACACGGGCGACGACAAGATGCTCAAGGGCGCAAAGCGCGAGAAAAAGACGGTTATGGAGATCGCGCAGTTCTATACCGACGCTTTCTTCGCAGACTGCAAGAAGCTCAATATCCGTATTCCCGACGTCATCGAGCCCGCAACCTCCTGCATCGACGACTTCATCCGCGTCATCGAGGCACTTATCGAAAAGGGCTACGCTTACGAGGCGGGCGGAAATATTTATTTTGATACCTCCAAGCTCGAATCCTACTACGCTTTCCACGACTTCAACGAGGAAGACCTCGAGGTCGGCGTTCGCGAGGGCGTTGAGGCTGACGGCAACAAGCGCAACCGCGCGGACTTCGTTCTTTGGTTCACCAAGTCCAAGTTCGACGATCAGGAACTCAAGTGGCCGAGCCCCTGGGGAAACGGCTATCCCGGTTGGCATATCGAGTGCTCCTGCATCGCAATGAAGCATCTCGGCGAATACTGCGATATCCATTGCGGCGGAATTGACAACGCTTTCCCCCACCATACCAACGAGATCGCGCAGAGCGAGGCGTACCTCGGTCACGAGTGGTGCCGCCATTGGATGCACGTTCTCCATCTCAACACCAATTCGGGCAAGATGAGCAAGTCGAGCGGCGAGTTCCTCACCGTTTCGCTGCTTGAATCGAAGGGATATTCTCCCCTCGCATACCGTTTCTTCTGCATGCAATCGCATTACCGCAAGTCGCTCGTTTTCTCCTACGAAAACCTCGACAACGCGACCACCGCGTATAATAAGCTCGTAGCAAAGATCGCTCCCCTGCTCCGTCAGGATGACGGCGCGGTCGATGCGGATGTATTCGCACAGCTCAAGAAGCGCTTCACCGACGCGCTTGATAACGATCTTAACACCTCCCTTGCCGTAACCGCGCTTTATGACGTGCTCAAGGCAAAGACGAACGCCGCAACCAAGCTCGCCGCTCTCCGCGACTTCGAGCAGGTTCTTATGCTCGGTCTTATCGAAGCAGCCGCTGCGATCAATGCCGCAGAGGATGCCGAGGCAGAGGCAAAGGCAGCCGCAAAGGCAGCCGCCGCAGCCGCAGATCCCGAGTACGCTCGCATTGAGGCTCTCGTTGAAGCCCGCACCGCCGCAAAGAAGGCACGCGACTTCGCCGAAGCAGACCGCATCCGCGACCTCCTCGCCGCAGAAGGCATCACCCTCATCGACTCCGCAAAGGGTACCGAGTGGAAAAGAGGCTAATTAATATAAGGTAAAATCCCGCGCTTGGCGCGGGATTTTTCTAATTAAAATAAACTCTTGACACGGCGTGCGCGGGATGTTATAATATGTATAGAAATTTTAAGGAGAATGTTATGAAAAACGTTCAGAGTTGGTCTTATCCGCGCTATCTGCCCCTTCACGAAAAGGCTCGTATGCGCGCGCCATATATTTGCCGTATCGCGCCCTGCGACGACGGCTTCCGATTTGATTTTACCGATAGTGTTACCGATGCGAAATACCGCCTGATATGGCGGGAAAAGGATTCGGAAGCGCTTAATATTGCCGAGCTTGACGCGTTCTCGGGCGAGGTCACGGGACTTGAAAGCGGGAGGGATTACGCCTTTCGCGTCGAGCGCGAGGACGGTGTTTCCTCGACCGAAAGACTCGTCCGTACGGGTGATGTGCCCGGCGTAGTAGTCAATTATCTGCATCCCGATGACGAGGAATACGCCTTTTCGGGCAGATATCTCTGCTCGCCCTCGCTGATCCGTCTTGAAAACGGCGATCTGCTCGCCTCGATGGATCTTTACGCAAGCGGTGCACCGCAAAATCTTACCTTAATATATATTTCGCGCGACGACGGCGCGACTTGGGAGCATCACGCGGAGCTTTTCCCCTGCTTCTGGGGCAAGATGTTCCACGCAGGCGGCGCACTCTATATGCTCGGCTGCTCGACAGAATACGGCGACGTGCTGATCGGTCGCTCGGACGACGGCGGCAAGACTTGGACGAATCCCACCGTCCTTCTGCGTGGCTGCTGTCACCCACGACAGGTCGGATGGCACCGCGCGCCGATGCCCGTGCTTATCAAGGACGGCAGAGTTATGACCGACGTGCAGTACGGCGCGTGGTCGGAGAAGGTTTTCTGCGATGCGGTACTGTCCGCACCCGCCGACAGTGATCTGCTCTCTGCCGAAAACTGGGTCTGCACCGAGCTTTTCGATGCCCGCGAGCATATTTCACCGCTTCCCGAAAAGATCTGGGGCGGCATCGAGGGTAACGTGATCGAAATGCCCGACGGAAAGATCATAGATTTCCTCCGCTTTGCCGACAAGACCGCGCTTATTCTCAATTACGATCCCTGCAATCCCGAAGCCGAGCCGACACTTGACAAGGTCATTGATTTCCCCGCAACGGCGTCGAAATTCAATATCGTTTTCGATGAGGTGACGAAAAAGTATTTCGCCATCGTAAGCTACGCCCTCGACGAACCGCAGACGAAGCGCAATCTGCTCTCGCTGATCTGCTCGAAGGATCTCATTAACTGGGAACTTTGCGAGCACCTGATCGACCGCCGCGACGAGGATATCAAGGAGGTCGGCTTCCAATACGTCGATTTCTTCATCGAGGGCGAGGATATCCTCTACCTCTGCCGAACAGCGGTAAACGGCGCAAACAATTTCCACAACTCGAATTTCACCACTTTCCACAGAATCAAAAACTTCCGCGAGGTGCAAAAATGATCTACGGTAAAATTGCCAATCTGCCTATCTGGGGAGAAAATCTTCCCGCTATCGAATACGCGCTGAACGAAGCAAAAAGAGTAGCCGACGGCGAGTTTGCGCTCGGCAAGACCGTTATCGACGGCGACGCGCTTTTCGCGTCCTCGTCGGAATACGTCGCATCGGCGCGCGAAACCAAGGTCTTCGAGAACCACCACGCCTATATCGACGTGCAGATGCTCATCGAGGGCGAGGAGCAGATCGACGTCATTATCCCCGAAGAACAGCCCGATGGCGATTATTCGGAGGAAAATGACGTTGAATTTGCAAGCTTTGATAAAAATTATTCGACGGTCACTCTCCGCGCGGGCGACTTTTTGATCCTCCTGCCCGGCGAATGGCACCGCCCCGGCATTGCGATCGGCGACGGCGCAAAATGCCGCAAGACCGTCGTCAAGGTCAGAAAATAAGGAAGGTATTTATAAATGAAGGATTTTAAGGTAGTCCGTGGCGTGTATCCAACTATGATCACGCCGTATAAGAACGGTGAGATTGATCAAGATGCCGTCCGCGCGCTCGTCCGCTTCTATTGGAGCACCGGCTGCGACGGAATTTTTGCCGCTTGTCAGTCGAGCGAGATAATGTTCCTCTCGATCGAGGAGCGCGTTCTGCTCGTCCGCCTTGTTGTGGACGAAGCGAAGAAGCTTGCCGAGAGCGACAAGAGCCGCGCGCCGCTTATGATCGTTGCATCGGGACATATTTCGGACAGCATCGACGATCAGGCGGAGGAGCTATGCCGCGTTGCCGCCGAGGGCCCCGACGCGGTCATTCTAATCTCAAACCGACTTGACATCGCCAACACCACCGACGAGGCGTGGATCGCGGATTGCGAAAAGCTGATCGCAAAGCTCCCGCCCGATATGCCCCTCGGTATTTACGAATGCCCGAAGCCGTATAAGCGACTGCTCACCGACGCGATGCTCCGCCACTGCATCGAAACCGAGCGCTTCTACTTCATCAAGGACACCTGTTGCGATGCCGATCTTATCGCGCACCGCCTCGATATCTGCCGCGGCACGCGCCTTGAGATCTTCAATGCCAACGCGCAGACGCTCCTGCCCACCCTCAAAAACGGTTGCTCGGGCTATTGCGGAGTTATGGCGAACATCCACCCCGAGCTTTACGTCAGACTTTGGCACGCGGATTGGGAGAGCAGAGAAGCCTCGCTTCTGCAGGCATACCTCGGTCTTGCCGCCACCGCAGAATCGCTGACATATCCTTGCTGTGCCAAGGATTACCTCAACCGTTACCGCGGAATCGCGATGGAAACCTACGCAAGAAGCGCCGACGAGGCGAATTACACGCCCTATCAGCGCTCGTGCATCGATCAATTTGCCGAGCTCAGCCATTATGTAGCAAAGGGTAAGTTCTGAAAAATATAAATCAAGGTAATCAAAATGACTTTCAAAAAAATAATTTTAGTACTTCTTATCAGTATTGCACTTTTATCGCTTTCGGCTTGCACACCCGAGGATGCAGATAACCCGCCCGAATCCTCGGCGGAAACCGAAGCTGTCGCAGAAGCGGCGCAGCTCGTTTTGGTTGATAACGGCGCGACCGATTTCAAGATCGTCCGCGCGGAAGGTGCTAAGGGTTATCCTCTTGACACTGCCGCTGCGGTAAACAATAAGCTCAAGAAAACCCTGAGCCCGGATTTCAAGATCATAGACGACTGGGTGAATCCGAAAGGGCCCTCTGTGGACGAGGATCACGAGATACTGCTCTTTGAAACCAACCGCCCCGAGACAGCGGCGGCTATGGCTGACCTTGATTTCGAGGGTTACATCGTCCGCGTTACCGAATATAAGATCGTTATCGTCGGCACTTCGCCCGCCGCTTGCACCGAGGCGCTGAATTGCTTTTTTGACCGCTTGATCCCCGAGTACACAAGGAATGGCAAAATCGCGTTCCCGATTGGGCTTGAGGTCAAGGAAGAATTCAAGGCGAGCGATTTTGACCTTACGGCAGCTCTGCGAGAGGGCAAAATCATCTGTGCAGACTTCGAAGTGATCTTCAACTATCCCAAGCAGGACGGCTTCACCGCTGCCCAAGGCGCGGCGACCGACGGTGTGTACGCCTACGTTATAATGAAGGATTCCTCGGGCGACCGCGAGGTCGACCGAGTGGTCAAGATCGATATGGCAACGTGGACGGTCGTGCTTGAAAGCGAAACCTTCCCCCTCGACCACGCCAACGATATGACCTACGATCCCGAGAAAAAGCAGCTTATCGTAGTTAATATGTACGATAACCTCGTCTCGATCATTGACGCAGAAACGCTTGCCCTCGTGGAGCAGAAAAAGCTTCCATACGGCACTTGGGGCGTAGGATACGTTGACGGCGCCGGGCAATACGCCTTTCTCGCATATGGCTCGCCGAGCGGTCTCGTTATCGCGGATAAGGATTTTGTACCCCTCCGCTCATCCGTGCTTGCCGATACGACGGGTTACGTCGGTCAGGGTATGGACGCCGATGCGAAATATGCCTACGTTCCCCTCAGCCCCGCCAGCGGCACACGGGATAATATCATCCAGATCTTCGATATCAATACGGGCAAATTTCTCGGCAAAGTTACTGTAAAAACGACGATGGAATCCGAATCCATGTTCCACGTCGGCGACGATTTCTATCTGCATTTCAATAACCAAGGATCGAAAATAGCAACTCTCGAGTTTTACGAAAAATTTGAATAAAAATTTGAGGACTGACTTTCGTCAGTCCTCGTTTTTTAGTTAATACATAGGCTTTTCGGTTTCGTAGGGAATTTCGGTGATCACGCCGTCGGTGCAGGTGATCCGCTCGAGCGAGGTGCCATAAAACGCGCCGTCGTAGATATATATCGCGTTCCATTCCTCAACCGTGCCGCCGTAGACGATCTCGCGCAGACTCGTGCAGCCGAAGAATTCGACGTATTTTGTGTTGCGCGGAACGTAGACTTTTTCGAGAGCCGTGCAGTTTCTGAACAGATCCCAACCGAGACAGTTCTCATAGAGATTTTCGGGGAGAATGACTTCTTTGAGTGACGTGCAATACGCGAATGCGGTTAAATTTATCATATTTACATTCGCGCCGAACTCGATTTCTTCAAGCGCGGAGCAATGTGCAAACGCGCTCTCGTGGATGATCTCAAGGCTTTCGGGGAGCTTAACCTCACGCAATGACGAACATCCCATAAACGCGCCGTGTCCGATCTCCACAACGCCCTCGGGAATGACTATGCTCCCAAGCCCGTTGCGTTCTTTGAATGCGTATGTGCCGATTGACTTGATGCTTCCGTCGTTCGGGATGATGCTTGTGTTGCATCCCATAACGAGCTCGCCGGTGTCTTTGTCAATTACGCAGTTGCCCGCCGAATAGTATCTCGGATTGCCCTCGGCAACCGTGACCTTCTTGAGGTTCGCGCAATACTCAAAGGTGGAGCCGTTCCAATCAACGAAGGTGCTCGGGATGTGGAGCTCTTCAAGAGAGGTGAGGTATTCGGAGATATACCATCCGACCTCTTCAAGCCCCTCGGGAAGAATGAGCTTTTTGATCTCGAAGTCGATATTTCTGAATGCAAGCTCTTCAATATACCTGATGCTTCCGTCATTCGGGAAGGTAGGCTCGCCGAATACGCGGAGAAGTATCTTCCGCTCGCGGTCGATAAGACAGTTGCCCGTGATGACGAAGACGGGATTTTCGGGATCGATCGTGATCTTCTTGATGTTATAGCCAAGGTCAACTCCCATTTCCGTGACGCTTTTCGGAATGTGAATGCTGTCGATCAGAGTTCCGCTGAAAATGTTGTGACCGAGCGAGGTAATGCTTTCGGGGAGCTTGATCCTTGAAAGCTTTTCGCAGTTATAGAACGCATAATTACCGATAGTGATAAGCGAATCGGGCAGCTCGATCTTTTCTATGGATACGCATCCTGAAAAAGCATTCTGTTCGATGAGCTCAAGTGACTTCGGCAGCTTGATCTCCTTAAGAGCGATACAATCGGAGAAGGCATATCCGTCGATTGCTTTGACCGAGTCGGGAATCATTACCTTCTCGAGTGCCATACATCTTCTGAAGAAACCGTAGGGGATTACGGTTATAGAATCGGGTAGCTTTACGCTTTTGACTGTATTGTTGTCCGCACCTATGCTGTTCGTCAGCTCAAGCACGGGATAACCGTAATATTCCGAGGCGATCACGATATCGGTATCCGTGCAGGTGCCGAGACCCGTGAACACCGCGTAGTAATTCGAGGTATTGATGCGGTAGGTAAGACCCTCGGAGCCGTTGCTTGGATTTTGGTGAGGTGTGATGCTCACGACACCGTCAAGACAGTGTACGGTCTCGATAGCCGCGCCGTAATTCCAACCCTCACTCTTCTTTATCTTCTCCCATTCCGCAACCGTTCCTCGATAGGAAAGCTTTTTCAATCCCGCACAGCCCAGGAACGCGTTGCCTTCGATGCTTTCGACACCTCTCGCGAGAACGACCTCGCTGATGAAGGGGCATTGAGTGAAGGTGTTCTTCCCGATATTCGTAATATAGCTTCCAAAGGTAACGGTACCCGATATGCCGAGGCGCGTGAGTGCGCCGTCCGCGATTCCCGTTACGGGAACACCGTTGTAGGTTGTGGCGATCTCAAAGGAATTCGGAATTCCGCCCTTGAAGCCGATAAGCTGTGCGCCTTTTCCGTCGGCGTTCATTTGGTAGAGCAGACCGAAGCTACCCGCCTGCGGCTGAGGCTCGGTCAGGGAAAGATCGCCGTCGGCGCATCGTACGGTAATGAGAGTGAGTGAGCCGCCTATCCAGTAATAACCCTTCGGAACCGTGTGCCATTCGTGGCGCGTGCCCTCGTAAATTATTTCCTTGAGAAAGGACGAGCCGTAGAAGAGGTAGTCGGGGAGCTCCGTGACAGAGGCGGGAATGCGGAAGCTCGTCAGAGCCAGGCAATCCGCAAAGGAGTGGTTGGAAAAATTCGTGATATTATCGTGCAAGACGATCTTTGACAGATTCGAGCAACCTCTGAAGAGGTAGCTTGGTATAGAGGTTGTAGCCTCGGGGATCGTGATACTTTCAAGGCTTGTGCAATAGGCAAAGATATAAGTGCCGTTGAGAACCACATTCTGACCGAGTTCGACGTGTCGAAGAGCGGTACAGCCCTGGAAAGCGGACGCCATAACGCTTACGTTGCCGCTGATGCTGATCGATTCAAGCGAGGTACAGCCTCTGAATGCGCCCGCGCCGATCGTAGTTACCCAATCGGGTATTTCGGTAGACGCAAAGCCGAGTATGAGCGTTTTCGTGATTTTATTGGAGATCGCGTTGCCCTCTGCGGTGAAGGTGTTATGTCCGTTAGGGAAGAGCACGGTTTTGAGCGATCCGCAGCCCGTGATGAAGCTCGTGTCAAAGTTCATGTCAAAGCTTGTGAGAGTGGAGGGGAGACTGAGCTTTTGCAGATTCGGGCAGTTGGTGATGGTGTTTGCCACGAGAGCTGTGACACCCTCGGGAATTGCGATCTCGGTGATGGAGTCAAGCTCGGAGAAGGCGTTCCTTCCGATGGCCTTGACGCTTCCGTCTGAGGGGATCTTTGCCTTGTTGCCTGCTAAAAGAAGCAGTCCGTTAGATATTTGGATCAGGCAATTGTCAACGGATACGAATTTCGGGTTGTCGGGATCGACATTGATCGTGTCAAGTGAGCGGCAGCCCTCGAAGCTGTCGGTATAAAGTGTCTGCAGATTTGCGCCGAATGAAACGCTTTTCAGATTAATGCAATCGGCAAAGGCGCGGGAGGATATCGTGGCGAGCGTTTCGGGCAGGGTGAGGCTTACCATTCGATCGTATCCCTCGAATACGTTCGAAAGTACCCATTTAACGGGATAGCCCATATAGGTCGATGCGACTACGACGTCGGTATCCGTGCAGGTGCCGAGGCTTGTGAGCATCGCTTCAACGCCGTTGAGCTGATATTCAAGTCCTTCGCTTCCGTCGTGTGTGGGAGCTTCACCCGGGGAGGGCTGGAGGTGAATAGTGCCCGTGCTGGTGTCGACTGATTTGATAGCACTCTTCATGTGCCAGAAGTCACCCTTTTGAATCTGATTCCATTCGGTTTTACTTCCGTAGTATCCAATAGTTTCAAGATTGGTACAGCCGATAAAGGCACCCATCAGGATACGTTTCATCGTTTTCTGGATAGTGACCCTCGCGAGATTTTCGCAGTTGGTAAACAGACCCGAAGGGATGAGGGTCAGAGTGCTCGGCAGTTCGATTGTTTGCAACGCCGTACAGCCCTCAAAGGCGTTTGAACCGATGTCTTTGAGACCTTCGGGAAGTTTGACGGAGATAAGCTCGCGGCAATTCCTAAAAGCGCCGACGCCGATCGAGATGATACTTTTCGGAAGCGTCAGAGTTCTGCATTGGGCGGCTGTAAATGCACCATCCGCGATGGCGATGACGGACATTCCGTCGTAGACTGAAGCCACAGTTATGTCTTTAAGGTTACAGTTGCCCCAAGAAATGAGCGTCACGGTCTGTCCGTCGTCGTTTACACGGTAAACCAAGCCCTCCGAGCCGTTGTGCTCGTGCTTGATCGGATCGGTCGTTTCGGGCGGAGCGGTGGTTTCGGTGGGATCGTACGGATCGGTTTCGTCGGGCACGGTCGCCTCGCTCTGCTCACCGCGGAAGAAGGCGACGATGTCGGGGATGTGCGAGGTCATATAGGTTACTGCGGGGATGAGCGCGGCGAGAAGCAGAGTGCAAGCAACGAGCATTGCAACGGGCTTCAGCGAGCGCAGTATTCTGCCCTTTTTCGGCAGAGGTGCACCGGGGACGGGCGGCAGCTTCAAATTATCCACAACGTCGGCGATATAGGATTCATCGAGATAATCGAGTGCTTCAAGCAGACGTCTGTCTCGGTTAATTCTGTTTCGTTTCATACCGTTATCCCCTCCTTCTTCAGTTCTGCCGCAAGCTTTTCGCGCGTGCGGTGAAGCGACATCTTGATCTTGCTGTCGCTGAAGCCCGTTTGCTCGGCAATCTGTGAGTAGCTGAGCCCGAGCCAGAATCGCATGATGAAAATCCTTCTGTCGTCACGCGAGATCTTACCGAGCAGGGCATTGATAACCTCTCCCGCGCGGCGCGATTCGTAATCTGCCGCGAGGTCGGTTCCGTCATCGAGCGTTGAAAGAAATTCGTCGCTGACGATCTGTATCTCTCCGCCGCGCTTCCAGGCGTTTGCCGCGCGTGTCTTGTTTATCGCGATACGCCGAACGATCGCGGAGAGAAAAGCCGAAAGGCTTCTCGGTCTCGCGGGCGGGATCGAATTCCAGAGCGCAAGCAGAGCGTCGTTGATGCATTCCTCTCTGTCCTCGCGAACCGAGAGAAAATTCCGCGCAACGTAGTGGCAGAGAGAACTGTACTTTTCCTCCGTCTCCCTCAGCGCATTTTCATCGCGTGCAAAGAAAAGTTCTATAATTTTTTCGTCCTTCATTAATAAGCCTCCTTTCAAATAGCCAATTGTAAAACTTCGTTTTACAATTGAGATCCGCGCGCTTATCGCCGCTTGACAAAATCAAAGATTTTGTCAGCTCCCCTCGGCGCGCGGACTCGCTCCGCTCGTCAAGGCGGTGTTTTTTCGGCGGCGAAGCCACCGAAAAATCGGATTTTATTATAATTTCGGAATACTGCAATTGGCTATTGTACTGTCATAAAGTAAGTCACGTTATGCACTCAAAATGTCACATAAATTCGGAAACTTTTTAAAAAAAGTGGAATTGCACAAAAGGGGGAGGGGAAATTGTGCAATTCCACGGAGTTGATCTTTATTTGTAAAACGCGTTCCCGCCGATGAACTCGCGGATGATGCTTGTGGGCGGGATTTCGTCGTCGACGTCCGCCTCGTGGATGTAGTTGAGCACCTTGACCATCGCGCGCACCTGCTCATAGCAATCCTCGTGCGGCTCGATCGCGGAGAGAAGCGGGAAGATGTGCTTTTTCAGCACGGCAAGCTCGTAGAGAGTTGAGCTGTTGAAGATAACGTCAGCCGCCTCTTGGAAGGGGAGTATCCATCTGCCCTCGCCGCGCCTAACCGATTCCCACATCGAAAGCGTTTTCTGAACCGACGCACCGCGGGTATCGTAATCGCGGACGGTTCTGCGGAGCAGGCGCAGATAGCTTGTGGGGATTCGGTTGTGGTAATCGAGGCTGAGGGGAAGAAGCGGGCTGATGAAGATTTTGAATACCGCAGATTTATCAAGTCCTTGCGGCAGAAGCGCGGGATTGAGCGCGTGAATGCCCTCGACGATGATAACCGAGCTTTCTTCAAGCTTTAACTTCTTGCCGTTCCACTCGCGCTTGCCCGTTTTGAAGTTGAATATGGGAAGCTCAACCTCGTCGCCCGCGAGGAGGGAGGTGAGCTGTTCGGCGAAAAGGGCGGTGTCGATGGTGTTGATATGCTCGAGGTCGAGCTCGCCCGACTCGTTCGGCGCGATTTTGTCGCGGTCGATGTAGTAATCGTCGAGGCTGATCAGTATCGGCATCTTGCCGTGGGCGCGGATCTGGGTGGCAAGGCGGTTTGCCGAGGTCGTTTTGCCCGATGACGAGGGCCCCGCGAGCATTACCGCGTGCGCGCCGCGCTCGCAGATCATATCGGCAACCTCGCCGAATCTCTTTTCGTGAAGTGCCTCGTTGACGCGCACAAGCTCGCGAAGTCTGCCGCTGTCAACAAGCTCGTTAAGGTCGGCAACCGTTTCGCACTTCATCAGCTCGCACCAACGCTTGCCCTCGTCGTAGACCTCCATAAACTGTGTCATTTCGTGATAATCCGAAACAGAGTCGGGATCGTTTCTGTCGGGGAAGATGAAAATAAATCCGTTCCGCGCGGGGATGATATCCCAAACGCGCAAAAATCCCGTTGAGGGCGCCATTTCGCCGTAATAATAATCAAAGAAATCGCCGTAGCCGTAAACGTCGAGCGTCGGTGCGGCACGGTAAGCGAGCAGACGCGCCTTATCTTCCTGACCTTGACGTGTGAAGTACTCGATCGCATCGGCGGTCGGTATGCGGCGGCGTACGAGGGGGATATCCTCCGCGATCAGCTCGCGGACGCATTCCTTGAGGCGTTCTGCCGAGAAATCCTCCGCGCCCGTGACCTTGATGTAAACGCCACCGCCGACGGTAGAGTTCATCTTCGCAACGGCATTCGGCCAGAGCTTTCGGATGGCGAGGAAGAGCACGAACTGCGCCGTTCTCCTGTAAGTGTCCTTGCCGCTTGGGTCGGAATAGCGGAGAAGGCTGACCTTTCCGCCCGATGCCGCCATCGCCTTGCGGATACTCTCGCGCTCGTGCGCCGCATCCTGCATTCGCATAGGCACGTAATTCAGCGTGAAGACCTCGCCCGCGATCTTTGCCGCGATCGGGTCGGTTGAAAGCTTACCCGTGATAAGCCCAAATTCCTTGATTATATCGAGCAGACTTTGCTCGGGGCGCACCCAATAAACGTATCCGTCAATTATTAGTTTCATTTATCCTTTCTCCATTCGTTAATTTCATTATATTCTATTGTTAAAAAAATGACTACCGGCGTTTACCGGTAGTCATTCAAATATGCAATACCGTAATTCAGTATAACACATTTTCAGAAATATGTCAAGTCTTTTTTAAATATTTACGGCGACGGCGACAAGTCTTTTAGCCGATTCGGCGAGAGAGGGGATGTTCGCGTATTCAGCGGGAGAGTGGATCTTTCCTCCGGTGACTCCGAGCGAATCTATGCAAGCCGCGCCCGCGTGGGTGACGTCAGCGGCATCGGATGCGCCCTTTCTGCTCGATGCAACGAGCACGGGCAGACCGTTTTCCTCAAAAATCTCGTTCATTCGCGCGAGGAGAGCGACGTTCTTTTCGCTGTGCTCCATCGCAACTCTGCCCGCGGGATCGTTTACCCTGCACTTGCAGCCGGGAACATGTACCGTCGCGGCGACAGCCTTGACGTGCTCGCGCACCCACGCAAGCTGCTCGGAATTTGCAAAGCGGATGTTCGCCTTGAATTCGCAATGGCCGGGAACGGTATTCGGCACGCTGCCGCCCGAGATCACGCCGCAGTTGCAGGTAAGGCCC
>JAZTXK010000040.1:0-1665 GCA_045636385.1 Eubacteriales bacterium | reverse complement strand
AAGTTCCCTTAAAAATTTTAAAAACCTTTATCTTATTTTTAACCAAAATTTTCCGAGCCCGCGGGCCGGAAAATTTACCTTCATTTTGCGTTTTGCATTTTCGTTTTGCATTTTGCGTTTTGCATTTTGCGTTTTGCATTTTGCATTTCTTACAGCTCTTCCACGCTATACACTCCGTCGAACTGAGAGAGCTCGGAGAGGATATTGTCGTGTTTCTGTCTCTTGCGGAATTTAAGCGTCAGAACCGCGCTGAACTTAACTCCCGATGCGGTTCGCTGTTTGGTGAATTCGATATCGGTGACGCGGATATCGCGCTTTTCAAGGCGTTCGACGAGTCTGTCGAGCATTCCCGCCGAATCGAATTCGACGTAGATATTCATTCGCTTTGCGGTTGCGATTACAAAATACTCAAGCTTCGAGAGAACGACGGCGGCGAGAATAACGATCACAACGCCGATAAGCGCCGCCTCATAGTATCCCGCGCCGATTGCAAGACCGATGATGGCGGAGGTCCAAAGTCCCGCGGCAGTGGTCAGACCCTTGACCTGACGGCGTGTGGTGACGATGATCGTTCCTGCGCCGAGGAAGCCCATTCCCGAGATGACCTGCGCGCCGAGACGGGTGGGGTCGGTCGAAAGTCCCGATTTGTAAAGGAAAAGTCCGACGAGAGTGGTCAAAGTTGCGCCGATGCAAACGAGAGTATGCGTGCGGAAGCCCGCGCTTCTGCGCTTGCTTTCGCGCTCAAGTCCGATGATTCCTCCGCAAAGAAGGGCAAGAGTAAATCTCAGCGCAACGCCGAGCGGCGTCACGTCGCGAAGCATTTCGATTATTTCATTAAACGACATTTTCTTCCCTCCTTAAAGTTCTTCCACGGATATAACGCCATCAAGTGCCGCAAGCGCGGCAATAATTTCGACGTGCGGACGGCGTTTTAAAAGCTTAGTTTCGATGACCATGTTCGGCGATTCGCTGGCAAGCTCGCGTATGTTGGTGATCTCGGTATCGAAAATTTTGATATTCATTCCGCGCAGAACCTCGTGAACATCGTGAATGATAGCGGTTTCGGTAACTATGACGTTGATATTCATATTGAGCGAGCGCGAGGTGATGAGCTTTTCGACCTTATCGAGAAGCGTGGTCGACATAATGATCGCAGCAAACGCCATAAGCGCGCATTCAAAGAAGCCCGCGCCGATGGCAAGTCCCATACAAGCGCACGCCCAAAGACCCGCGGCGGTCGTCAGACCCTTGACCTCCTGACGGCGGGTGACTATGATCGTTCCCGCGCCGAGAAAGCCGATGCCGTTGATGACCTGCGCGCCGAGACGCGAGACGTCAACCGTGATGCCGAGCGTATCTATACAGTAGCGGCTGATGCACATCGCCATCGTCGCGCCCACGCAGACGAGGATATGGGTTCTGAAGCCCGCGGGACGGCGCTTGCGCCCTCTCTCAAGGCCTATCGTACCGCCGAAGATAACGGCAAGCAAAAGCTTAATAACAAGTGCTGCGAGGCTTGCGCCTCGCAGACTATCGAGCCATTCCATAAACAAAAATGCTCTCCTTTAATCAATATAACAATCAAAATTACCGAATGAAATGGGAGTTATTTTATAAAATCAGTTTTTTCGGCGGCTTTGCCGCCGAAAATACACCGCTCAGGCG
>JAZTXK010000039.1:0-4979 GCA_045636385.1 Eubacteriales bacterium | reverse complement strand
AAAGTTTTTGAAGATTCTTAAGGAACTTTTTTCAAAAAGTTCCTTAAGCCGTCCTCCGCAGAGGGCGGAATACTCCCATGCTTCGGAACGGCGGCGCCCCGCCGACGTTCCGGAAGGAGTAAAACCTCCCCTTGCGGGAGGTTTTTGCTCCTTCACCCCTTTTTTTATTGACAACAACCTCGTTTTTATGGTATAATAAATATAAATCCCCCCCATCCGAAAGGAAAACACTATGTCTAAAATCAAAACTCTCCCGCTTATTTTTGCGTTGGCTCTGCTTCTCTGCGCTCTCGTTTCATGCGCGGAGGATCCTTACTACAAATTTTACCGCAAGCTCGAGCCGTTGACCGATGAGCAGATCGAGGAATGTAACTCGGCTTACAGGGACGCTTACTTCGGATCTTACGACGAATATATCGCTTCCAAATCCGAAGATATGCGAGAGCAGGCGGAAAAGGTATATTTCGGTATGAAATTCGTTCAGAATAACGTCTACACTCCCTATCTCGGCACCTTCAGCGGCACAATCGTCGTCGGAAGCGCGCTGAATCCCGAGGAAGAGCTCTATATGATCGGCGATTCAGTATTCAAAATGGGCTCGCTCAAGAAGATCACCGTCTATAAGGACGGCAAATTCGTTTCGATCTCGCAAGCGTACAGCAGCGGTTGGCTGACCGATGCCGATATTGCCGCCATCTCCGAGCGCATCGAGCTGTACGACGCTGAAAGAGCAAAATAATGAGATTTTTGTTCCCTAAAAACGGCGATTGCATCAATAAAAACGACGGAGTGCCGAGCTCGGACGGCATATTGATCGATGTGCGCGTCGATGCTCCCGCCGACGCCGAGATCTTCGTCTGCGGCGAAAAAGCCGAATTTTCGGACGGCGCTTGGACGGCAAAAGTGCTGATTTCAGATTACAAGACTGCTCTTTCGGCTGAAAATAAGTCGAGTGGCGAGATCTGCACCGCTACCGTGCTCAAATTTTCCGATCCCGTCGGCAAATTCCGTCTTTCGTCGGACGATAACATCCTCTTTTTGCAGGATCTTACGAAAAATCAGGATAAATATACATCCATTTTCGAGAACCCCTACCTCGCGCTCTATAAAAAAGCGCACGACCGCTTCGGCGCGTGCGTGCATCTGAATTTGTTTTACGAATATATTCCCGACGCGAAATTCTTCTCCGCGCACCCCGACCGCTTTGATCTCTCGATGATGACCGACAAATTCAAGTCGGAATTCGAGGCGAATTCGGATTGGCTGAAGCTCGCGTTCCACGCAAACGCCGAGTTCCCCGATAAGCCGTATAAATTTGCGACCGCAGAGAAGATCACCGAGGATTTCCTCAAGATCCGCCGCGAGATAGTCCGCTTCGCGGGCGAGGGCTCGATGACGAATTCGACCACCGTCCATTGGGGCGAGGCAAATCGCGAGGTCGTCCGCGCTCTGCACAGCCTCGGTCTGCGCTCGCTGACGGGATATTTCAGAAGAAACGCCAAGGGCGAGCCGAGCGTTTCCTACTATTTTGACGGTGAACAGCTCGACCATATCGGCTCGCGCGATTTTTGGTACGACGAGAGCGAGGACATGATCTTCGCGCAAATCGACCTTGTGCTGAACGAAAAGACCTACGCGGACGTGATGGAAGCACTTCCGAAGATCGCAGACGATCCGCAACGCGGCGGCTTTATCTCGCTGATGATCCACGAGCAGTATTTCCACCCCGACTACCGCCGCCACCTGCCCGACTTTGAGGCAAGAGTGCTCGATGCGTGCAAATACCTCGCAGACCGAGGATACGTTGGCGAGCATATATCAAGTATTACAAAATAAAATGAAAAAATCCGCTCGAAATTCGAGCGGATTTTTAAGTCATAAAGTTTTATTGCAAACTGCGTTTGCAGTTTTATTTGACCTGAAGGTCAAGTTTTATGAAAGCCTTACGGCTTTCGTGTTATTATATTCGCCTCTGAACTCGCGAAGCGAATACCACTCGGCGCAAGCCGAATATCACTGCGCAGCAATAAAACTCGCCGCAGGCGAATATAACTTTAAAATGCTCCTCCCATGCGAAGCAGGAAGGTAACGAGGAATACGGTGAGTGCCGATGCGAGGGTCGACCATACTACGAGCTGACCCGCAAGGGTGACGTCGCCGCCCATTTCCTGTACCATGGGTACGCTGGGAACTGCAACGGGAGTTGCGAATGCGGCTACGAGAGTCGCGAACTGCGCGGGAGAGAAGCGGTCGCGGAGGAAAATGTAAGCAACGCCGAGAACGAGCGCGGGAACGATAACGGTACGGGTGATGGTACCGAAAATGATCTCCTTTTTGAGTGCCGCAACTGCGGAGAACTCAAACTGCGCGCCGAGAACGAGGAGAGCGAGCGGGATCGCGAGGTTTGCGAGGTACTGGAGAACCTGGAAAAGGGGTCCGATGTCGGAGAGCTTGAAGGTGATTCCTGCAGGCTCGAGAACAAGGGTACGAACCGCAACGCAGAGGAGTGCCGCGAAGATACCGATAATGAGGGGGTTCTTGATGATGTCAAGAATGATCTTCTTGGGCGAAACCTTCTCGCCGCTGTCGTTGCCGAGCGCGGAAAGGCTGATAACGGCAAGAACGTTGAAGCAGGGAATAAGCGCGGCGGAAAGAATGGTCGCCGCCATCATACCCTCGTCGCCGTAAAGCGAGCCGGCGAGGGGGATGCCGATCAGGGAGTAGCCCGAACGGAAGATCGCCTGAACGAGAACTCCGACGCGATCCTTTTTGCCCGCGATGATCATACAAGCGGGAATCGAGAGAGCGAAGATAATGAAGAGCGCGATGAGGCAGTATCCGATGAAGCCGAGATCGACGTCGGAAAGCGACATCTTGTAGATATTAACGAAGAGCATTACGGGCATGAATGCGCGGAAGACGAGCTTGTTTGCCTTCTTGGCAAAATCCTCGTCCATCATGCCGATCTTTTTGAAGAAATAGCCGACGACAACGGCAAGAACGATAGGAGCAACTGCGCTGAGCGCGAAAATGAGAGAATCCATTTTTTTACCTTCCCTATTATATTTTAATTAACCCAAATATTTTACCACTTTTTTCACCTCTCTTCAAGTACAAATATTGACGATTTTATACATTTTATGCTAAATTTTTTGTGCCAAGTGACATTGGATGCTCTTTTTGGGGCAAAAGATTGACATTTCTCCGCTCTTGTGTTACCATTAAACTGTTTGAGTAATCTTGCACAAAACCACCTTCCCTCTTTTGTGCAAGTCTACAAAATAAAAATATTTTCATTTTCCGCGCAACCGCGGACGGTAAAATGCTTCAATATAAGTGAAAGGAGGCGTGAACATGACGGACGAAAAAATAATCGAGCTTCTCTTTGCCCGCGACGAGCGCGCGCTCGCGGAGATAGAAAAGAAGTATTCAAAGCTATGTAAGTTTACCGCAGGAAATTTCCTCAACTCGCGCGAGGACGTTGAAGAATGCATCAATGACGTTCTCCTTACCGTCTGGAATCATATCCCGCCCGAAAGACCCGAATGTCTGCCCGCCTACCTCACGGTTCTCGCCCGCAACGCCGCAAGAACGCGCTCGCGCGGAAACAACGCCTGGAAGCGCGGGGCGAACGTCACGCTGGTCGGCGAGGAATTTCTCTCGATGCTTGAGGACGGGTTCGACGTATGTGCAGCGTTTGAATCGCGCCTTGCGGGCGCGGTGATAAATTCATTCCTCGACAGACTTACCAAAAACGAGAGACGGGTCTTTATGATGCGCTATTGGCTCGACGCCGGCATTGAGCAGATAGCAGAGTCGACGGGATACTCGCACTCAAAGATCAAATCCATGCTAAAAAGACTGCGCGAAAGGCTCGCGCAGGCACTCAAAAAGGAAGGTATTATCATATGAGCTTAAAAAGACAAATGAACAACCGTCAGCTTCTTGACTCGCTCGACTGCATCGACGACCGCTTCGTCGCCGAGCTTGTCACCACAATGAAGCTGCCCGAAGACAAAACCGCAGATCCGAACGCAAAGAAAAACTGGTTCCGCTCCCTCAAATACGCCGCAACGGTAGCCGCCTGTGCGCTTCTTCTGAGCGTTATCATACCGGTTTTGGGTATGATAACGGGTACTTTGTCGGCTATACCTGCCGACACCGATCCGTTTCCGAGCTCACAAAAGACCCCTTCGGCAGCCGTCGCAGACTCCTCGGAAATTGAATTTTACCGAAAAGTTGCGCGCCGTACGCTCGATAACGGATGGGTGTATACGTTCACCCGCGAGGGTATGAAGGACGGCGATGACAGCGAAGTATTCAAATACGTTTTCTACGGCATCAACATAAAATACAAATATGCGGAAAAGTATGGCGGAATTTCGAGCGAGGATAATCTGAATACGGGTTGGCTGCTGTTCGGAGAGTGTTCGGAAGCCGAAAAGCGTGACGCAGAGCTTATCTCTTCGATACTCTCAAACGATAAAAACGACGAAGATCTGCTCGCTTTGAATCCCGACGATTACACCTTCGAGTCACTTGACAAAAATATGTTTTTCGAGCTGATGCGCGAGGCATTGACGTCCGAGCCGCAAGCCGAAGGCGCCGATCAGAACTATTGGGATAAACCGTACTTTGCATTTTTGCAAGAGCGAGAGTATATCGACGGCTACAAATTCCAGATATGCTGCTTGAACGAGACCGGACTTATCGACGAGCTCTTTATTGACGTACTCTATAAGACCGGCACAGGCGAGACGGAATACGTTCAGTTATCCGATCTTGTTGCTTCCGGTGATGCCACAGCAGAGCAGATAGAGGTGTTTGAGCTTATTAGGGCAATTGCCGACGATATAAAGGAGAATACGAGCTATATTTATAATTCCGGATCATATCGTGACAAGACGGTAGACGGAATTGATTTCTCAAGGCTTTATATTTTCCTTGATGATATGCACAACAATAGATTTGAGGATTAT
>JAZTXK010000038.1:0-47319 GCA_045636385.1 Eubacteriales bacterium | reverse complement strand
AACTACTCCGCCAGTAATACTTGTTATTGGCGTTAACGGCGCGGGAAAAACCACTTCTATAGGTAAGATATCAAAGAGACTCAGAATGTCAGGCAAAAAGGTTGTTGTTGCGGCTGCGGATACATTCCGTGCTGCGGCTATCGATCAGCTTGCAGAGTGGTGCAGACGCGCGGACGTTGAGCTCGTCAAGCAGACCGAGGGAAGCGATCCCGCGGCTGTTGTATACGATGCAGCGAACTACGCAAGAAACCGCGGCGCGGATGTTCTGATCGTTGATACCGCGGGCAGACTTCACAACAAAAAGAACCTTATGAACGAGCTTGCAAAGATCAACCGCGTTATCGACCGCGAGCTCCCCGGCGCGGCACGCGAGAACCTTCTCGTTCTTGACGCCACCACGGGACAGAACGCGATCCTTCAGGCGAAGGAATTCAAGAACGCCGCGGAAATCACGGGACTTGTTCTCAACAAGCTCGACGGAACCGCAAAGGGCGGCATAGTCCTTTCGATCCGCAAAGAGCTTGGCATTCCCGTCAAATTCATCGGTGTCGGCGAGAAGATCGACGATATGCAGGAATTTGATGCAAAAGAATTCACCGAAGCACTCTTCAATTAAGGTGACAAAATGAAAATTTGTATTGCATCCGGAAATCGCGGAAAGATAGCGGAGCTTCAGAAGCTTCTTTCCGAGTATATAACCGACGTTGAGATTGAGCTCGTTTCCCTTGCGGACGTCGGATTTACCGGCGATATCGTCGAGGACGGCGAGACCTTCGAGGAAAATGCGCTCATCAAAGCGCGCGCGGCATCTGAATTTTCGGGACTTTGCGCGATCGCAGACGACTCGGGACTTATAGTAAATGCTCTTGACGGCGCACCCGGTGTTTATTCCGCAAGATACGCGGGCGAGCCTTGTGACGACGCTAAGAACAACGAAAAACTTCTCAAGAATCTTGAGGGTATTGGCGACAGAAGCGCGGCTTTCGTTTGCACGATTGCTTGCGTTATCCCCGAGGGACAGCCTCTCGCGGGCGAACCCATTATCGGTACGGGGTATTGCCCCGGCGAGATCCTCTTCAATCCCAGAGGAAAGGGCGGATTCGGTTACGATCCCCTCTTCTGGTTCGATCCCTTCGGCAAGACCTTCGCCGAAATGAGCGCGGAAGAGAAGAACGCGATCAGCCACCGCGGCGCGGCAGTTAAGTCGTTTGCCGCCGCATTCAATGCCCGAATTGCAGAAGAAAAAGAAAAACTTTGGAAAAGGTACGGATTATGATTTTAAATTCTAAACAAAGAGCATATCTTCGCTCTCTCGCAACCGCAGAGCCGACCATTATGCAGATCGGCAAGGACGGACTTGGCGAAAATCTCGTTAAAACCGTTTCGGACGCTCTTGAGGCTCGTGAGCTCATCAAGCTTGCGGTTCTTGACAACTGCGCTTGGACTCCCCGTGAGGCGGCTGAAGCGCTTGCAGAGGCAACCGACTCCGCGGTCGTTTGCACGATAGGCAAAAAGCTGGTTCTTTACCGCCCGTCGAAAAAGAACCCCAAGATCGTTCTCGAATGAACACCGCATATAACGAAAATATTCGCCGTGTAGGCATCTACGGCGGAACCTTCGCGCCTCCGCACGTCGGTCACGTTGAGGCGGCGCGTGCATTTATGAAGCAGATGCGGCTTGATTACCTTTACGTCATCCCCGCCGCGATCCCGCCTCATAAGCAGCTTGATTTTGAAGTCGATGCATTCCATAGACTCGCAATGTGCGATCTCGCCTTTTCGGGCATCGACGGAGTGATCGTCAGTGATATCGAACTCCGCCGCGGCGGCGTAAGCTATACGGTAGACACCCTCCGCGAGCTGACCGCGCCCGACACGCGTCTCTTCCTGTTCTGCGGAACGGATATGTTCCTGACGCTCGATCAATGGTACTGCGCGGACGAGATATTCAAGCTCTGCTACCCGATCTACATCCGCCGCGAAAACGATCAATTCATTACGAATAAGATCCTCAAAAAGATCGGTGAATACACCGAAAAGTACAATGCGGTTGTTCGCAGAGTCGTGACCGAGCCGATCGAGCTTTCATCAAGCCGCGTCCGCAAGACGATCTCCGAGGGCGGAGATATTTCCGCAATGGTCGATCCAAAGGTCAGAATGTATATCGAAGACCACGGCTTGTTCAGATGAGTTACCCATACACATTTTTCAGACCGGAGCATATTGAAAAGCTCCGCGAACGTGTTGCACGCCGCCTCTCGGAGAAGAGAATGAAGCACGTCCTCGGCGTTGAGGATATGGCGTTCAGGCTCGGCTTGCTCTTCTTCTTTAATGACGATGAATCGCTGAACCTGCTTACCGCCGCCGCGCTCCTTCACGATATAACCAAGGAGCTATCCGACGAAGAGCAACTTGCGATCATCAAAGAGAATAAGTACGGCTTGCTCCCCGAAGAGCTTGCTTCGATGCCTACCATCCACGCGCTGACGGGTGCACTCGTGATTCCGAAGAAATTTCCCGAGTTCGCGGATAAGCGTTTGACGGAGGCTGTAAAGTGGCATACTACGGGAAAGAAGGATATGAACCTTTACGAAAAGATCATATTTTTAGCCGATTATATCGAGGAAACTCGCACACATTCCGCTTGCGTTTCCTTGCGCGATGAATTTTTCTCGGCGCGTCCGACGGATATGAGCGAAGAAGAAAGACTACGCCATCTCGACCGTACGGTGCTGAAGGCGATGGAAAACACTCTCGGCTATCTCCGCGAAAACGGTCTTCCCGTTCATCCCGCAACCCTCGAGGCTTGCGCCGATCTTAAACGGAGGCTCGGAGATGAAGCTTGACAAGATATACGTCGTCGGGCTGATAATCCTGCTTGCTCTCGCGCTTGTTCTCGTTTTACTCCTTGCGGTAAAATCGGTGCTATATAAGCCTACGGTCGATACCGGCGTACCCTTCACAGATGACGATCCGATCGAACCTCCGCCCGAGCTGACGGAAGGAATAGTGACCGCGCCCGCCGAAACTACCGCATCTCCCGAGTACGTCCGCGAGAGGGATAAATACCTCTTTCTCGCCGTCGGAGTCGATAAGGCATCGGGACGCGGAGACGCGATAATGCTCGTGTCCTTCGACGTGAACAGTGGCAATATAGCGGTAATGCAGATCCCTCGCGATACCTATATCGAGTATGAAGGCATCGAAACAAAAATTAACGAGATACTCTTTATGCGCGACGTTTACGCGATCCGCGATATACTTGAAGTCACGCTCTGCGTCAACATCGACTATACCGCGCTGATCGACCTTGAAGCACTTGAGGTGATGGTCGATTCGGTCGGAGGAGTTGAGATCAACGTTCCCTTCGATATGAAGTACAGCGATCCGTTCCAAGACCTGTATATCGACCTTAAAGCAGGTTTGCAAGTCCTTGACGGCAAAAAGGCGACCGATTTCATCCGTTTCCGTTCGGATTACTCGGACGGCGACCTCGGAAGAATAGACGCGCAAAAGCAGTTTATGTCCTCGCTTTTCAAAAAGGTGATGAACGAAATGAACGCCTTTCAGGCAGCTTCACTTGCAAAAGGAATCCTTCCGATGCTTGAAACGGATATCACTCTTGACGATGCCGCGTATTTTGCGGGAAAGTTCTTCTCGGCTAAGGAACGAAAGCTCACGATGCTCACCGCCCCCGGCTTTCAGCTTCATAAGACCGATCCCGAGGCGTGGTATTACGTTCTTTCGAAAGACGGCACTCTCGAGGCGATAAACAATTATTTTAACGTATACGATAACAAAATCGCGGAAAATCTTTTCGATCTCTCTTTGATACTTTGCAAAGAGGAAGACGACGATTTCCTGCGTATATATAAATATTCCATTCTCCCTCCGCAACCCGTTGAGGGATAACACCGAAACTAATTTCTTAATATAGAAAGGAAAACAAAGATGGAAAACACCCAGTTCTCCGTAACAGTTGAAAAAGACGAGCAGGGCTTTGAAAATTCTCTCTCGCTCGCAAAGGCTATCTACAAGCTTCTTGATCACAAGAACGGCGAGGATCTCGCAGTAATGCGCGTAGGCGACAAGATCGACCTTACCGACTACTTCGTACTTTGCACCGCACAGTCGAACACCCACGTAAAGGCTCTTACCGATGAGGTTGAGTATCAGCTCGAGAAGATCGAGATCAAGGCTGACCGCGTTGAGGGCAGAGGCTCGGATAACTCTTGGATGGTAATGGACTACGGCAGAGTTATCGTTCATATCTTCAGCCGCGAGATGCGCGAATTCTATAACCTCGATAAGCTCTATTCGGATACCGAACAGATCAAAGTAGAAGACTAATTCCTATTAAGGAGCACATATTATGAGAAACAATTTCAGAGATTTTGAAAAGAAGTGGCAGAGCCGCTGGGATGAAGAAAAGGCGTTCCACGCCGCAGATCCCGGTGAGAAGGGAAGCGAAAAGCCCAAATTCTATGCTCTCGTTGAGTTTCCCTATCCGAGCGGATCGGGTATGCACGTCGGACACATCAAGGCTTATTCCGGCCTTGAGGTGGTTTCGAGAAAGAGAAGAATGGACGGCTACAATGTCCTCTTCCCGATGGGCTTTGACGCATTCGGTCTTCCCACCGAGAACACTGCCGTCAAGACCGGTGTTCACCCCCGAATCGTTACCGATAACAATATCGCGAAGTTCACCAATCAGCTCCGCCGTGTAGGCTTTGCGCTCGACTGGGATCGCGTTGTTGATACCACCGATGAGGATTACTACCGCTGGACACAGTGGATCTTCCTCAAGATGTTCGAAAACGGTCTTGCTTTCCGCGATACCGCTCTCGTTAACTACTGCCCCAACTGTAAGGTCGTTCTCTCCAACGAGGACTCGCAGGGCGGTAAGTGCGACATTTGTCACTCGGACATCATTCAGAAGTCCAAGGACGTTTGGTATCTCCGCATCACCGAGTACGCAGATAAGCTTCTGAACGGCCTCGACGGCGTTGATTATCTTCCCAATATCAAGCAGCAGCAGGTTAACTGGATCGGACGCTCCGAGGGTGCGTTCATCAACTTCTCTATCGCAGAGGTTGACGAAAAGCTCCGCGTTTATACCACCCGTCCCGACACCATCTTCGGCGTTACCTTTATGGTAATCGCTCCCGAGCATCCCCTTATCGACAAGTATGCCGATAAGATCAATAATATGGATGCCGTTCTCGCATACCGCGAGGAGTGCGCTAAGAAGACCGAGTTCGAGCGTACCCAGCTCGTTAAGGACAAGACCGGCGTTTGCCTCGACGGTATCTCGGGCATCAACCCCATCACGGGCAAGAATATTCCTATTTATATAGCAGACTACGTAATGATGGGCTACGGCACGGGCGCCATTATGGCAGTTCCTGCGCACGATAGCCGCGACTGGGAGTTTGCACGCAAGTTCGGTATCGACATCGTTGAAGTCATCAAGGGCGGCGATATCGATAAGGAAGCTTACGCGGGCGACGGCGAGATGGTCAACTCCGACTTCCTCAACGGTATTTCGGTCAAGGCTGACGCTATCAAGCGCGCGACGGAAGAGCTCAAGAAGCTCGGCGTCGGCGAGGGCGGCGTACAGTATAAGATGAAGGACTGGGCATTCAACCGCCAGAGATATTGGGGCGAGCCTATCCCGATCATTCACTGTCCTCATTGCGGAATGGTTCCCGTACCCTACGAGGAGCTTCCTCTCCGTCTGCCTCCCATGGAGGAGTTCGCTCCCGGTGTCGGCGGCGAATCGCCTCTCGCGAGAATTGATGAGTTCGTAAATTGCACCTGCCCCAAGTGCGGCGCGGCTGCAAAGAGAGAGACCGATACCATGCCTCAGTGGGCAGGCTCGTCCTGGTACTACCTCCGCTACATTGATCCCAAGAATGCGGATATTCTTGCAGATCCCGCCAAGCTCGATTACTGGCTCCCCGTTGACTGGTATAACGGCGGTATGGAGCACGTAACCCGTCACATGATCTACTCCCGCTTCTGGCATCACTTCCTCTATGATATCGGAAGCGTTCCCACCGAAGAGCCTTACGCAAAGAGAACCGCGCAGGGACTTATCCTCGGCGCTGACGGCGAGAAGATGAGTAAGTCTCGCGGCAACGGCGTTGACCCCAACGACGTTATTGATACTTACGGCGCAGACGTTCTCCGTACCTACGTCCTCTTTATGGGTGACTACGGCGCGGCAGCTCCCTGGAATGAGAGCAGCGTCCGCGGATGCAAGAGATTCCTTGACAGAGTTGCAGACCTCTGCGATATCGCAAAGGGTAACGGCGTGACCGCGGCTCTTGAGGTTCCTTTCCATAAGACCATCAAGAAGGTCACCGAGGATATCGAGGCTATGAAGTTCAACACCGCTATCGCGGCTATGATGGAGCTTCTCAACAAGATCTATGATTGCGGAAGCCTCACCCGCGACGAGCTTCTTACCTTTGCAACTATCCTCTGTCCCTTCGCGCCTCACCTCTGCGAGGAGATCAACGAGATCCTCGGCGGCAAGAGCCTGCTTTCTCTCGCAAAGTGGCCCGCATACGACGAGGCAAAGACAGTTGACGCATCGGTAGAGGTTGCCGTTCAGATCAACGGTAAGGTCCGCGCAACCGTGGTTCTTCCTCTCAATTGCCCCAAGGACGAGGCTATCGCTCTTGCAAAGGCTGACGAGAAAATTGCCGCCGCTATCGAAGGCAAGACCGTCGTAAAAGAGATCGCAGTTCCCAACAAGATCGTTAATATTGTTGTAAAATAAGATTATTTAGCTCAATTTGGGGCAAAAATAGAAAAAGAATGCAAGAAAATTGCAAAAAACTATTGACATTTGCCCCAAATTAGTGTATAATAGTTCCGTTAATTTCTTTGTTAGCGAGGGGAGGGAAAATAAAATGGCAGAAGTTAAGCTCAGAGAAGGCGAATCTCTTGATAACGCTCTTCGTCGCTTCAAGAAGCAGTGTGCACGCTCCGGTGTACTCGCAGAGCTCCGTAAGAGAGAGCACTATGAAAAGCCCAGCGTAAAGCGCAAGAAGAAGTCTGAAGCAGCAAGAAAGAGAAAGTACAAATAAGCCTCTCTTTTTATGAAGATACAGGTAGACCGATACGTCGGTTTGCCTGTTTTTTCGTTTTTTGGACACAAAATAGAAACAACCTATTGACTTTTTGTTTTTAATGTGATATACTAAATCTATCAATTTTTAAGAAAGAGGTATTGGAAATGGATTCCCTTATCAAAGCTATTGATAATCTTCCCAAGATAATCAAGCTTATTCTTTGTATCCCTGCAATCGCAATCGTATGGATGATCTACCGCGTTTGCCTCAGCCTTCAGAAGAAGAATATGATCGGCGTTATTCTCGCTGTCGTTCTTATCTTCGTAGGTATCCCCTTTATGTGGCTCATCGACCTTCTTTGCATCCTTTTCAAGGGCAAGATCTGGTGGATCGACTAATATCGGGAGGTATCTAAATGTCTGAACAGGTAAACTACACCGAGCAATTTGAAAATCTTCCTCTTGTTGTAAAGATTCTTTTGTTGATCTTCCTCGGCGGTCTTGTAAGCGGCATTTACCGCATTCTTCGCTATCTTGAGACAAAGAACACAACCACACTCGTTGTCGCTATCCTCTGCTTCGTTTGCATCGGCGGTATCATTGCTATTATCGACATCGTTACCGAGCTTACAAGCGGCAGAGTAACCGTTCTTGCTGAATGATGGACTGCATTTTCTGTAAGATCATCAAGGGTGATATTCCCTCGTCGAAGGTCTATGAGAACGAATACGTCTATGCTTTCCGCGATATCAATCCCCAGGCGCCGGTACATATCCTCGTTGTGCCTAAGGAGCATATTTCGTCCGTTGACGAAATTACTGCGGAGAACAGCGCACTCGTTGCAAGGATCTTTGAAGCCATCCCCGAAATCGCAAAGAGTGAAAAGCTCTCGGGCGGATACCGCGTTATTTCTAACTGCGGCGCTGACGCTTGCCAATCGGTAAAGCATCTGCATTTCCATATTCTCGGCGGAGCACAGCTCGGCGAGCAGATGGGTTAAAACAATAAAAATGATCGGACTTCGGTCCGATCATTTTTATTGTTTATTTTTTATTTATCATTTGGTAATTGATTGAAGAGGTTTTAGGTGCTATAATATAATAGAATAAATTTGCGGATTTACACCGCAAGAAGGATTCCAAATGGATTATAGAGATTACAGAAGTAAATATAATAATGAAAGCGTTCAAAGGCATAAAAAGCCGCGCGGCAGAAACGGAAAGCTGATACTTGCGGCGATCATTTTGCTTGCGATAGTTCTTGCCGTGGTCGTAGTATGTTTGATTGCCGGCAGCGCGTCACGCCCCGAGTTCGTTGCAAGAAGCGTGACCGTCGAGGCAGGCAGAAGCGCGATCAAGGCAAGCGACTTCCTTATGGATAAGAGCCATACCGCAGAGTTTGCAGAGGGCACAGAATACGATCTCTCCAAGGTCGGAGAATACAAGATCGAGATCATCGTTGACGGCTCGGTCTGCTCGACCAAGCTGATCGTCGTTGACACTGTCGCGCCGACCGCATTCGTCGCTGACTTTTCGGTAAGAAAGGGAAGTGAGCTTCGCGCCGAGGATTGCGTTTCCGATATCATCGACGCTACCGAGGTCGAGATCAAATTCAAGAAAAAGCCCGATACCGATAAGATCGGTAAGCACGACGTTACCGTCATCCTTGAGGACGGTGGCGGAAACAAGACCGAATACAGCTTCGTGCTCGACGTCGTTTCCGAATCGGGATTGCTCTATAAGCATTACGTCTCCGAGCTCGGCGAGCCCTTGCCCTCGGCTGACGCGTTCACCGGCAAGTCGGGCGTTGGCGAATACGTCACAGCTGTGTCGAATATCAATACCTCCAATGCGGGTATGTATATGATCCAGATCTCAATGGAAGGCACCGTCTACGACGTCGTGCTTGAAATTGCAGACAGAACCGCGCCCACCGCGACCGTGACGCCGCAGTCGGCGTATAATTCCATCCCCGCGCCCGAGGATTTCATCAGTAATGTTGTTGACAAGAGCCAGGTCAGCGTCAGTTACGAGACCGAGCCGCAGGCGAATGTGTCGGGTAAGGTGGACGTCGTTCTGGTCGTCACCGATGCTTACGGCAACTCCACAAGATACGAAAGTTATTTTACCGTGATCAACGATACCGTCGCACCCGAGATCACAAAATGCCCCGAGTCGCTTGAGGTCGATACGGGCTCTACGGTGCTCTGGAGAGCCTCCGTTGAAGCGACCGACGACAGCGGCGAGGTCGAGCTTTCCCTCGATACCTCTGCGGCTAACCTCAATGTCCCCGGCGTGTATACCGTCGAGATCGTTGCACGCGATGCCGCAGGTAATGAGACCCGCCGCTCGGTCAAGCTCACCGTCAACGACGGAAGCATCACCGATCAAATGCTTCACGACGTGATCGCAGGACTTGAAAAGAATCTTCTTATAAATAGTAATATGACGAACGAGGAGAAGGTCTACGCCGTATTCAGATTCGTCTACGACAGTATGAAGTACAGCAACACATCTGCACACATCGACTGGAAGAGCGAGGCGTACCACGCACTCAGCGGTGCATTTTCGGGAGATTGCTTCACCTATTGCGCGGTTTCTTACGCGATCTTTGATTATCTCGGATACGACGTCAGAATCGTCGAACGCGCCGAATCCGCAAAGATCGAGGGCACGGGAACGCATTTCTGGGTGCTTATCAATATCGGAACAGAATCGAATCCGATGTGGTATCACTTCGACGCCACCCCCCAGAAAGCCCCCTATAATCTCGCAACCTACCTTATGACCGACGCACAGCTTGAGGCGTACACGAAATGGCGTAACGATACCAACAGGCTTGAAAATTATTACACCTACGATAAAGAGAAATTCCCCGCGGTAGCGACCTGGCAACGCGTCAGCCTTGAGATTCCCGCGCAGTATTTCGGACAATGAAAGGACCAAAGATGAAACTCAACAGAATTATTTCGATATTCCTTCTTATTATACTCGCCGTCAGCCTTGCATCCTGTAACAACGGCGGCGCAGATATCACTCTCCCTCCCGAGGAGACCGCCTCTCCCGCGGCGCAGAGCAATACCTTCGTTTTTGTTTACCGCGGAACTTCGGTAACACCCCACGCGAAAATGTCGGAGCTCGTTGCTGGACTCGGCGACACACTCTCCTACGATGAAAGCCCCTCCTGCCTCTATCAGGGACTTGATAAGGATTACACCTATGCGGGCTTCAAACTCCGCACATATCCCGAAAACGGCGTTGACTACGTTCTTAATATCTGCTTCACCGATGATTCGGTAGCGACCCCCGAGGGAATTATGCTTGGTTCTCTGCGCTCCGAGGTCGAAGCCGCTTACGGAACTTCCTTCACCGAACAGAACGGCAATATGGTCTACACCAAGGATAAAACCGAACTTCGCTTCCGCTTCGACGGCGATAGCGTTTCCGCAATCGAATATTGGGCAATTACCGAGTAAAAAACGCGTAAAATTTGCAGTTTAGCACTCTATTTGCCAAGGTTAATAAATAATTCACAAAATATTAATATAAAAGAGTAAAAAAACGGCATCATTTGTGGTATATTATTAGCGTGAGTTAGCACTCGTAAATATTGAGTGCTAAAAGCGTACCGCAAGCGGTGCCGTTTCGCATTACCGAAAGGAGAAGATCATGTACGGAAGTGAACTCAGTAACAGAAAAAAGCAGATACTGAAAGCTATCGTTGAATCGCATATCGAACTCGGCGAGCCCATCGGCTCGAAGTCGCTGATGCAGCTTCCCGGAATTTCTTGTTCCTCGGCTACTATCAGAAACGAGATGTCAGAGCTTGAAGAGCTCGGCTACCTCGAGCAGCCGCATACCTCGGCGGGCAGAGTTCCCTCACAGCTCGGTTACAGATTCTACGTCGATCAGCTCATCGAGCATTACGCGATGACCAAGAACGAGATCGCGCAGATCGACCGTATCCTCAAGAGCAAGACGGCTGAGCTTGATCAGATCCTTCTGACAGCGTCGAAGCTTGCCTCTGCGATGACTAACTACACGGGACTCGCAGTTAAGCCCGGAAGATCCTCCGCGGTCGTAACACGCTTTGAAACGGCTTATATCGACGAATATAATTTCGTTCTTATTATGATAAATACTACGGGCAACGTCATCTCGAAGCACATCAGAATGACGTCTCCGAAGACGCAGGAAACTGTTGCTAAGCTTTCTGTGGCGCTCAATTCCAATGTGGTCGGACTTCCCGCGGAAGCGCTGAATATGTCGGTGATCCTCCGCCTTGAAGAAGAAATGGGAGCCGACGCCGAGATAGTCAGCCCGATAGTTAAAACCGTCTATACGGCTCTTACCGAAAACGACGGCGGCGACCTTCAGCTTACGGGAATCGGAAATCTGCTCCATTACCGCGATTACGAAAATCCCGAACAGCTCGGCGACCTTCTCGGAACTCTCGAGCAGAAGGATGAGATCCTCAAGCTCGTTTCGGATTCCCCGAGCGAGGATATTTCGGTACTGATCGGTTCTGAATCCTCGGTGAAGGTAATGAATAACTCCGCGATAGTGTTCAAACCCATCGTAAGGGAGGGCAAAACCCTCGGAGTTATCGGCGTCCTCGGCCCGCTCCGAATGGACTACGCCAAGGTGCTTGAAACTATCGAACAGCTCTGCGGCTCGATAGTGGGGATAATGGATGAGCACTCCGCCCTCGCACCTCCCGGAAAGAAATCAGATATAACAAAATCAGATATAAAGGATGAAGACGATGACAACTGATGAAAAGAATGTTTCCACTCCCAAAGCGGAAGAGGTAAAGGCCCCCGAAGCAGAGGAGACCGCAACCGAAGCTCCCGCCGAGGAAGAGATTAAGGAAGAAAATAAAAAAGAAAAGAAGAATAAAAAGGTTCGCGAGCTTGAAGCAAAGATCGAAAAGCTTGAGGCTGAAGGAGCAGAGAAGGACGATAAATATCTCCGCCTCTGCGCCGAGTACGATAACTTCCGTCGCCGTTCCCAGAAGGAACGCGAGGGTGTTTACTCGGATGCTTATTCCGATGCTATCAACGCACTCCTGCCCGTTCTCGACAATCTCGGCAGAGCGGTCGGATGCGAGGATCCCAAGGCGCTTGCTGATGGACTCGCACTTATCCTCAAGAGCTTCGACGAAGGACTTGCAAAGCTCGGAGTTGAAGAGATCAAGGCTCTCGGCGAGACGTTCGATCCCGAACGCCATTATGCCGTACTTCACGTTGACGATGAGAACTACGGCGAAAACGAAGTCGTTGAGGTGCTCCAGAAGGGTTACACCAGAGGCGACAAGATAATCAGATACGCGGTCGTTAAGGTCGCAAACTAATTTAAGAAATCAATAAGATAATATATTGGAGGAATTTTTATTATGGCAAAGATCATAGGCATTGACCTTGGTACTACGAACTCTTGCGTAGCAGTTTTTGAGGGCGGCGAGCCCGTTGTTATTCCCAATCCCGAAGGAGCAAGAACCACTCCTTCCGTCGTAGCCTTCAAGAAGGACGGCGAGCGTCTTGTAGGTCAGGTTGCAAAGCGTCAGGCTATCACCAACCCCGACCTCACCATCTCTTCCATTAAGAGAGACATGGGTACCGACCGTCGCGTTAACATCAACGGCAAGGGCTACACTCCCCAGGAAATTTCCGCAATGATCCTTCAGAAGATGAAGGCTGACGCAGAGGCTTATCTCGGACAGAGCGTAAGCCAGGCAGTTATCACCGTTCCCGCATACTTCACCGACGCACAGCGTCAGGCAACCAAGGACGCGGGTAAGATCGCAGGACTTGAGGTTCTTCGTATCATCAACGAGCCTACCGCAGCAGCTCTCGCTTACGGTATGGATAAGGAAAACGATCAGAAGATCATGGTATTCGACCTTGGCGGCGGTACCTTCGACGTATCTCTTCTTGAGATCTCCGACGGCGTTTTCGAGGTTCTTGCTACCGCAGGTAACAACAAGCTCGGCGGCGACGACTTCGACCAGAGAATCATCGACTGGATGATCAATGAATTCAAGAAGGAAAACGGCGTTGACCTTCGCGGCGACAAGATGGTTTCTCAGAGACTCAAGGAAGCTGCAGAAAAGGCAAAGATCGAGCTTTCGGGTATGACCACCACCGAGATCAACCTCCCCTTCCTTACCGCAACCGCAGCAGGACCTCTCCACTTTACCGCAACCCTCACCCGTGCAAAGTTCAACGAGCTCACTGCTGATCTCGTAGACGCTACCATGAATCCCACCAAGCAGGTTCTCTCTGACGCAGGTCTCCGTCCCGCACAGATCGACAAGGTTCTTCTCGTCGGCGGCTCGACCAGAATCCCCGCAGTTCAGGATGCAGTTAAGAACTTTATCGGCAAGGAGCCCTTCAAGGGCATCAACCCCGACGAGTGCGTAGCTATCGGCGCGGCTATTCAGGGCGGCGTTCTCGGCGGCGACGTCAAGGATCTTCTCTTGCTTGACGTTACTCCCCTTTCTCTCGGTATCGAGACTCTCGGCGGCGTATTCAACAAGATCATCGACAGAAACACCACCATCCCCGTAAAGAAGAGCCAGGTATACTCCACCGCTGATAACAACCAGACTCAGGTTGAGATCCATATCCTTCAGGGTGAGCGCCAGATGGCATCGGGCAACACCACCCTCGGACGCTTCGTTCTCGACGGCATTCCTCCCGCACCCCGCGGAGTACCCCAGATCGAGGTAACCTTCGATATCGACGCTAACGGTATCGTTAACGTAACCGCTAAGGATAAGGGCACCGGCAGAGAGCAGCACATCACCATCACCAGCTCCACCAACATGAGCCAGGATGACATCGACCGCGCTGTTGCAGAGGCAGAGAAGTTCGCGGAAGAGGACAAGAAGCAGAAGGAAGCTGTTGAGACCAAGAACTACGCAGAAAACCTCATCTTCCAGTCCGAGAAGACTCTCGGCGAGATCGGTGATAAGGTTTCCGAGTCCGACACCGCACCCGTAAAGGATGCTATCGAAAAGCTCAAGGCAACCGTTAACAGCGGAGACATTGAGGCTATCAAGGCTGATACCGAGGCTCTCCAGCAGGCATTCGGCAAGCTCTCCGAGAAGCTTTACGCGGCTCAGGGCGGCGCACAGGGTGGCGATCCCAATATGGGCGGCAACCCCGGTAACATGGGCGGCGACGGCTACTACAACGCAGATTTTGAGGATAATTCCGATAAATAATCAATAAAATATTGTGGGAAGGGCGAAAAATTCGCTCTTCCCACAAAGCAGTATTTTAATACATCAAAAAAGGCAGACCTATGGCTAAAAGAGATTATTACGAGGTGCTCGGCGTAGACCGCGGCGCCGATGAAGATACTATAAAAAAAGCTTACAGAAAGCTTGCAAAGAAATATCATCCCGATATGAATCCCGGCGACAGTGAGGCTGAGGCGAAGTTCAAGGAAGTCAACGAGGCTTACGCTATCCTCTCGGATTCCGAGAAGCGTTCGGCATACGATAATTACGGTCACGCCGCGTTTGAAAACGGAGGCGCGGGTGCCGGCGGATTCGATATGGGTGATATCGACCTCGGCGACATATTCAGCAACATTTTCGGCGGCGGATTCGGAGGCTTTGGCGGCTTCGGCGGATCGTCGCAGAGACAGAGAAACGCGCCCCGCAGAGGCGATGATATCGGTTACGCGATCAACGTTACCTTCGAGGAAGCCGCATTCGGCGTAAAGAAGGAAATGGAGTTCACCCGCGTTGCGAGATGTACCGAGTGCAACGGAAGCGGTTCCAAGGACGGCAAGGTCGAGACTTGCTCCGCCTGCGGCGGAAGCGGTCAGCGCAGAGTATATCAGCGCTTCGGCGGTATGCAGATCCAGAATACCGTCACCTGTGACGCTTGTCGCGGTACGGGTAAGATCATCAAGGAGCCTTGCTCCAAGTGCAACGGAAACGGTATGTCGCGCCAGAAAAAGAAGATTACCGTCACCGTTCCCGCGGGAATTGATAACGGCGGACGTATAGCAATCCGCGGTATGGGTAACGACGGCGCAAACGGCGGTCCTGCGGGCGACCTTATCGTTGAGATCAGAGTAAAGAATCATCAGCTCTTCGACCGCAGAGGATATGATATCTACTGCGACGTCCCGATCACCGTCGCGGAGGCAACTCTCGGCGCCGAGATCGATGTTCCCACTCTCGAGGGATCGAAGAAGTTCAGCATCCCCGAGGGCACGCAGACGGGCACGTCCTTCACTCTCCGCGGCTGCGGCACATGCCGCCTCGAGAATCCCGACCGCAGAGGCGACCTCATCTTTACCGTCGTAGTTGAAACTCCCAAGGGACTCAATTCCAAACAGCGCGAGCTTATGCGCCAGTTTGCCGAGGCTTGCGGCGAGTCGAACTATTCCAAAAAGCAGAGATTTTTCAGAAGAAATAAGAAAAACGAGGACTAAATCATGGCATACGAATATTCGGATTGGACACAGATAAGAGTCACCGTCAAGGTAAATATGCTCGATAAGGTAGTGGCGATCATGTCCATGATCGATCCCAACCTTATGATCGAGGATATGAGTGACTTCCAGATCAACAACCGCTACGGCGAGCTTGTTGACGAGGCACTTCTCAATGCAGACAAGACGGTATCGAGCGTTTCACTTTTCCTTGCCGCAGATGCAAATGCCGACGAAACCATCGCCTTCATCCGTGAAAAGCTCGCGGCAGATGCAATCGAGGCAACCGTTGACGTCCGCGACGTAAACGAGGAAAGCTGGGTCAACACCTGGAAGCAGTATTATAAGCCCCTCCACATCGGCAACCGCACCGTTATCGTCCCCAAGTGGGAGGAATACGAGCCCGAAGAGGGCGAGATCGTTGTTCGTATGGATCCCGGAATGGCTTTCGGAACCGGCTCGCACGAGACCACCAGAGGCATCATTCAGATGCTTGAAAACTGCATCACCGACGGATGCACCGTGCTTGACGTCGGATGCGGAAGCGGAATTCTTGCCATCTGTGCCGCAAAGTACGGCGCCGGCATCTGCCGCGCTTACGACATCGACCCCATCGCCGTTGAGGTAGCCGCAGAGAACGCAATTGAGAACGGTTGCGAGATCGAATGCGCCGAGTCCGACCTTCTTGAAGGCGTCAAGGCGGAGCAGTATGACGTCATCTGCGCGAATATCGTTGCAGATATCATCATCCGTATGGCTCCCGACGTCGGAAAGTTTATGAAGGATACCTCCACTCTCCTTGCCTCGGGAATCATCACCGAGAGAGCAGAAGAGGTCACCGATGCTCTCGAGGCCGCAGGACTCTATATTGTTGAATCTATCGAAGATAACGGCTGGTGCGCACTGGCGGTTAAAAAGCTTATAAAATAAAGGCATTTGCTATGAGAGAGTTCTGTATAAGAGCTTACGGCGCTGTCGGAGACGGCGTGACGCTGAATACTTTGGCAATTCAGACCGCAATCGATAAATGCTTCGAGGCGGGCGGAGGCAGAGTCCTTATCGGCGGCGGAAAGTATTTGTCAGGATCTATCACGTTGCGAACGGGAGTAGATCTTCATATCGAACAGGACGGTGTTCTTTTAGGTTCGCCAAATTGTGAAGATTTCCCCGAAAAGAGCGACGTTCGCCACGTTGAAACTCAAAATCTTCCGAGGTACAGAAACGCTGCTTTTATTTTTGCCGAGGAAAGTGAGAATATTTCTATCACGGGATTGGGTAAGATCGACTGTAACGGAACTGCATTTGTCATTGAAAAAGAAGATCCGCGCGGATGGTCTTATCAGCGAATAGACGCCCCCACGCCTCCGAGAGTCGTTTTCTTTACCGGTTGCAGAAATATCAGAATCGAAGATATAACGATGGTAAATCAGCCTGCCGGCTGGTCGTATTGGATTCACGATTGTGATTACGTGACCTTCGATAAGTGCAAGATTTTTGCCGACGTGCAATACCCGAACAATGACGGTATACATATAAATTCGAGCCGTAACGTAACCGTATCGAACTGCTCGATCACGTGCGGAGACGATTGTATTATAGTCAGAGCCAATAATCGTTCTCTGAGTGAGAATAAGGTTTGCGAGCGCGTTACGGTTACAAATTGCAATCTTACGAGCTATGCAAACGGCATACGCATAGGCTGGATCAATGACGGCACTATCAGAAACTGCGTCTTTTCAAACATCGTAATGACCGATACCAACACGGGCATTTGCATTCAATTTCCTCACAAATCTATGGAGAAGCTCCTTGAGATTCCCGACAGAGGCCGTGAGCCGACGCTTGTCGAAAATCTCTCGTTCAGCAATATAGTTATGGACGGAATGTATTGCGCGCCGATCCGTATGGTCGTCGGAGCAGAGCCGACTATGAGTATCGGCATTCGCAATATTCATTTTGACAATGTTCATTCGAAGGGATTGGCTTTCCCCTGGCTTCTCGGACACCCCGAAAAACCGATAGAAAACGTAACGATGTCAAATTGCAGCTTTATCAGGGTGACGCACGAAGATCTGCCGAACTACGAGCTTCACGGCTCGGCGGCATGGGATTATCCCGTCAACAAGCAGATGTTCACCCACGTCAAAAACATAATCCTTAACAATACTTCTTTTACTTCATATTAAAACTTAAAGGGTTGCCCGTTGGGCAACCCTTGATTTATTTAGTCATTAACGAACTCGTCGTAAATCGCCTTTACTGTGACCTCGAAGTCGCGTTCCTCAACGCCGAGAATGATGTTGAGCTCGGAGGAACCCTGGTCGATCATTCTGATGTTGACGCCTGCGTTTGAAACTGCGGAGAAGACTCTTGCGGCTGTACCCTTTGCCTTGACCATACCGCGGCCGACAACTGCGATAAGCGCGAGTCCGTCGTCAACGGTGACACTGTCGGGCTTGAGGGTGCGGTTAAGAGACGCGATGATCTTCTCGCGGAGAGGCTCGATATCGGCAGTTGCAACGATAACACTCATCGTGTCGATACCCGTGGGCATATGCTCGAATGCAACACCGTTTTCCTCGAATACCTCAAGCATACGGCGTCCGTAGCCGATCTGCGAGTTCATAAGGTCGTCCTCGACCGTGAATACCGAGAATCCGCGTCTGCCCGCGATACCCGTGATAACGTGCTTGATGTCGTAGTCTGACGCAGAAGCTACGATCATGGTTCCGTCATCGCCGGGGCGCATGGTGTTTCTGATGTTGATCGGAATACCAGCGATTCTTACGGGGAAGATTGCGTCCTCGTGGAGAACGGTCGCACCCATATAGGAAAGCTCGCGGAGCTCGCGGTATGTAACCGTTTCGATGGCTCGGGGATTCTTGATGATTCTCGGATCAGCCATCATAAAGCCGGAAACGTCGGTCCAGTTTTCATAAAGGTCGGCGCCCGCCGCACGAGCGACGATAGAGCCGGTTATATCAGAGCCGCCGCGGGAGAATGTCTTGACGGTGCCGTTGGGCATAAGTCCGTAGAAGCCGGGAATGATTGCGTGCTCGTGGCGCGCAAGCTCGGCTGTAAGGACCTCGTGTGTCTTTTCGGCGTCGAAGGTGCCGTTGTCCTTAAAGAGGATAACGTTTTCGGCATCGATGAAATCAAAGCCGATGAACTTTGCGAGAATAAGTCCGGAGAGATATTCTCCGCGGCTTGCCGCAAAGTCGCGACCTGCGCGGCCGAGAATGGCGTTTTTGATATAGGCAAGCTCGCCGCTGATATCAAAGTCAAGACCGAGGTCAGCTATGATACCGAGGAAGCGGGCGCAAATATTGTTATAACAAGTTTCAAATTCTTCTTTGGTTGATGCTTCGCGTGCGAGATTATAGCACTGATAAAGCATATCCGTGATTTTGATATCGTCGGAAAAGCGCTTTCCGGGCGCGGAGGGAACAACATAGCGTCTGTCGGGATCTGCCGCGATGATTTCGGCAACCCTTCTGAATTTGTCGGCATCCGCAAGCGAGGAACCGCCGAATTTTACAACCTTAATACTCATTTTGAATACTCCGATTTCGTTTATTTTACATTATACTATAATATTATATAGATTTTTTTGATTTTGTCAACAGAGAAATGAAAAAAACTTTCATATTCTTAAAAAAACTGTATAAATGCAGTAAATGAAATACCCGAAGGGAGGACGATTTTTGCAATCTAACTATAAAATTCAGTTTGAGTATGTGAAGAATTTATAGAATCTCGGATAGTCCGCGTAAAGATCAGCGAGCGTTTTTCTCGTCCGATCGGCGGGATCATTGATGGTGAACCCCGAGGCGCTTAGTGACGCGTCGCCTCTATATCCTGTGATAACCACCCAATGCTGACCGCCTGATGCGGTCTTGGCGCCGAAGAGGACGGGTTTCCCTGCCTTCAGCTCTGCGTAGATCTTTTCGAGATACTTGTCGGTACTTGTTATTGCGGTGTAGTCGGAGGGCCAATAGACGTTTCCGGTTGACGTATAACTCAGCTTTTTCGACATAGCGTCGGGATATATGGCCTTTCCCGTGCGATACGATTCGATCATGGCGATCGAGGTCGTAGTGCAGCCTATACGGTAGATCGTCTTTCCCGATCTGCCGAGAGTGACGCTTGCCCATCTCTTGTCGGTTTGCATATAATGCGGAACCGATATCGAGACGGCGGAATAGGTCTCCGAGCCTGTCAGATAATTTGAATTAACGTAACCGAGCTTGGTGCCGTTGTAAAGAACACGGCTCCAACCGCCCGTTGTCCAGAGAACGAGCACGACCTCGCCCGAGGGCAGACTTCCTATTCTGGAATAAGAAGTTCCCGCCCCGCTGCGGACGTTGAGGTTTCCGCTCGCGGTCTTAACGAACTTCGCTGTCGCACTTACGGTGTCTATGTAGTCGGAATGGCAATAGCCGTATTTTCCGTCGTCATATTCCACGTACCACCAATCGCCCGACTGCCACATCAGCGTGGCGTAGCTTCCCTTATAAAGAGAAGAAACGATCTCGGACGAGGTAGACGCGGACCGCCGTACGTTCAGCCCACCGCTTTCGGTGGCAACGCGTCCCGCTCTTGAATCCGTCGTCGCTGCGCTTGCGCCGAGAGAAACTGCAAAGAGCATAAGGAAGGCTGCCGCCGAAAAAATAAAGATTTGTATAATTTTTTTCATAATGTCTTTCCTCTTTTCCTTCGACAGACCGCTCTGCCGAATTTATTTTCACATTCCCCCTTTTTGTGTTGTGATGCATATATGCATGTATATTATAACATATCCGAGGGGAGTTGTGAAGAGGCAAAATATTGGAAAAAGAGAGGGTATCCCGTCAAGAGATACCCTGAAATATAAGGTTTATTCGTTAAACGAAGAACGTCTGCGAGGTCTTCCCTCGCCATCTTCACCGCGTCGTCCGTGCGGTCTTCCGTGAGGACGGTCCTCGTCGTCAACGTCGCGCCCTCCTTCGAGGTAACGCTTTGCCTGTGTGGTAAAGAGATCGTAATACTTACCCTTCTTCGCCATCAGCTCGTGGTGGTTGCCCTCCTCGATAAGCTCGCCGTATTCAAGAACGAGTATCTTGGTCGCGATAACGGCTGAGGAAAGTCTGTGAGAGACGAAAATCGTCGTTTTACCCTCGCGGAGATTGTCAAACTGATTGAATATCTCCTGCTCAGCCATCGGGTCGAGGGAAGCTGTCGGCTCGTCGAGTATCATGATCTCGGAGTCGCGGTAGAAGGCTCTTGCGATAGCAAGCTTCTGCCACTGACCGCCCGAAAGCTCGATGCCTTCCTTTTCAAAGATACGCATCAAAGGCGTGTCGTAGCCGTCGGGGAGCTTTGAAATATAGTCCTCGGCGTTTGCCGTGCGGGCGCAATTTTCGACCTTTTCTCTGTTTGTTTCGAAGTGGATGTCACCATAGGAAATATTTTCTGCAACCGTCACGGCGTATTTGCCGAAGTCCTGGAAGATGATTCCGAAGAGATCGTAAAGTTCGCGGACGTCATATTCACGCAGATCCTTACCGTCAAGCAGGATGCGCCCCTCGGTGGGATCGTAAAGTCGGGTCAAAAGCTTGATAAGCGTAGTCTTTCCCGCGCCGTTCAGACCAACGAGAACGACTGTTTCGCCGGGACGGAAGGTCGTAGAAAGATTCTTGATGACCTTTCTGTCGGTTCCGGGATAGCAGAAGGATACGTTTTCAAATACAATGGTATGCGGCGAGTCCTTGGCGATCTTCTCGGGGATCTCGGCGGTGCAAACAATGGTCGGCTTCTCCTTCATAAAGGAAATGAGGTTGTCAATGAAGAGAGTACCCTCGTATACCGACGCCGATGTGTTGATAAACGACGTTACGCAGTTCGCGATAGAGCTCAGCGCACCCGTGTAAAGGCTGTAATTACCGATAGTAAATCTTCCGACGAATACGCCGAAAGCAATTATTGCGTAGAAAATACAGTTGACAACCGAGGAAATGACCGCTATTACTATCAGCCAAGCGCTTTCCTCTATTATCAGCTTGCGAAGACCTGCGTAATATCTTTTAAATACCGAGTTGTATCTTTCGATAAAGGTGTCGGCGAGGTCGAATATTCGTATCTCCTTTACGAGATCCTTGTTGACGAGCAATCCCGAAAAATAAGAAAGCTGTCTGCGATCCTTGGAGCGCCAACGAACGTATTGGAAATGCTTCCTTCTGTAAACGAAGGAAACCACAGCGGACGGCACCGAGATGAGAACGACGCCGAGCGGCATCCACCACATGTTCGGTATGCGCGCGAGAATAAGTACGTAGCTTATGAGCTGAATTATCGTTGAAATGATAGAGAAGGTCGATTGAAGCGTCTGGATAGGTCTGTGACCCGCCTCACGGTTTGCGTTTTCTAGCTTTTCATAGAAGGCGGGCATATCGAAGGAGGCGAGATCTATCGTTTTTGCCTTCTCCATTATCTGAACCTTAACCTGGTCGGTTACCTTTTCGCCCGCAATTCTGATGATCGAGCTGCTGATTCGCGTGACCACTCTGTTGCAGATTCGGTAGACGAAAAGCACAATGAGCATCGATAGTACTGCCGAGCCCCAGAAGCTCGCGAGAAGCTCCGCCTCTGTTCCTTCTGTGCCTTTAATTATTACAAGCTGTAATTCGTCAAGCACGTTTGCCGATATCATCGATCCGATAACGGGCATTACGCCGTCAAAGATCGAGATAAAGATCATCGTGAAGAGGATGAGAGGACTTGCCTTCCAAACTATCACGAAAATGTATCCGAGTCGGTAAAAGAAGCCTCCAAAAAGCTCTTTTAAGAATCTCGGAACGTCTTTTATGCCTTGCGGCTTTTGGACCTTTTCATATTCATATCTCGGTCCGCCCCAACCACCGGGTCCCATAAAATCACCTCTCTGAAATATATTGTCACTATTATACCACAAAATCGTTGCGCACGCAACTGTTTTTTGAAAAAATCTTGCAAATATTAAAAAAATATTGCAAAAATGAGAAAAATGTAGTATAATGAAGATACGAATACAAATAGGAGAATGATTATGATGAAAATTTTCCCCGCCGATATACTGCTTCCCGACTTTTCTGCCGTTGACGGAAATAAGTGGGCGTGTGTCGCTTGCGACCAATATACGTCCGAGCCCGAGTATTGGGAGCGCGTTGACTCCGCAGTAGCGGATGCCCCCTCGACGCTTCGCCTGATGCTTCCTGAGGTATGGCTCGAGTGCTCCGAAACGAGAGTGCCTCCTATCCACGCAACGATGAAAAAATATATTGACGAAGAAATCCTCAAGGAGCATACGAATTGCGCGATCTATCTTGAAAGGATTCAATCCGACGGCAAGCTTCGCCGCGGTATCGTTTGCGCGATCGATCTTGAGGACTACGATTTCTCCTCAAATTCGACCTCGCCCATCCGCCCAACGGAAAAGACGGTAGTTGAGCGAATCCCGCCCCGCCTTGCGGTAAGACGCGGCGCACCGATCGAGATGCCGCACGTTATGCTTCTCGTTGACGATCCCGAGGATACGATCCTCTCGCGCTTTGCGGGCAGAGAACCGGATGCGTATTCCTTTGACCTTGCGGAGGGCGGAGGAAGCGTAAAGTCCGCATTCGTTAATGCTGATGAATTTGAGTCCCTCAACGCCTCGCTTGCTGTTCTTGCGGAAAACGCAAAGATCAGAGCAGAGAAGAACGGCGGTGCACCGATCACCGTAGCCGTCGGCGACGGAAACCACTCCCTCGCGACCGCGAAGGCTTCGTGGGAGGAGATCAAAGCAAGCCTGACCGAAGAAGAGGCGAAGAGCCATCCCGCGCGTTACGCGCTCGCGGAGATCTGTAATCTGCACGAGGAAAGTCTCGTCTTTGAGCCGATATACAGAATTCTCGAAAATATCGACGTAATGGAGCTTGCAAAGGATTTCGAAAGCTTTGCCGCGTCGCAAAATGGTCGTTTCCCCGCTCAGACCTTCGATATGATTCTCGAGGGTAAAAACGTGAAGGTCGTTATCGAGCACCCCGAATACACTCTCCCCATCGCAAGCCTTCAGCACTTCCTCGACGAGTGGATGAAGTCACACCCACGCGCCGTGATCGACTATATCCACGGTGAGGACACCCTCTGCCGTCTCGCCGCACGCGACACCTGCGTCGGATTCGTCTTCGAGGGTATGTCCAAGGCCGATCTTTTCCCTGCAGTAGAAGCCGACGGAGTCCTCCCCCGCAAGACCTTCTCAATGGGCCACGCCGCGGATAAGAGATTCTATATCGAGTGCAGAAAGATACTGTAATATTTTAAAAGAACCGATTTTCAGTCGGTTCTTTTTTTGTGCCTGCTTGTGACATATTTCCCGCCCATCATCGAATATAATAAAGGTGAGGTGATGATTATGGGACAAACGGTATATGCCGACGTTCTTTTTCTGATAAATTTCAGCATGGATTTTCTCGTTTTCTATCTGTGCGCCAAGCTCTCGCGACGAAAGCCGAGTAGCTTTCGTTATGCCGTTGCCGCCGCTATCGGTGGTACTTACGGCGTTGCAACGCTCTTTTTGCCGCAAAACGGGCTGACACCGATGATATGCGATGCCGTCTCGCTTTTGTTGATATGCTCAGTCGCGTTTTATTCAAAGGAGGTCAGATTTCGCGATTTCATCGGTCGTTGTGCGCTTTTTGCGGGCGTTTCTGCGATACTCGGAGGAATTATGAACGCGCTTTATTCCGTCCTTAACCGTTCGGGGCTTGCAACTCTTGAGCCCGACGGAGGTGACGATATCAGCGTGTGGATCTTCGCGCTTATCGCCGCGCTCGGCTCTGCTGCGGCAGTTGCGGGAGGTAAGAGAATGAAAAGGATAGCCGCCGCAAAGCAATCGAGCGTTGAGATCGGATACGGAGACAAAACCGTGCGCTTGTGCGCTATGACCGATACGGGCAACCTCCTCTCAGATCCGCTCAGCGGCAGAGGAGTTGCGATATGTGAGCTTGACGCGGTCAAGGATATATTTCCGCGCGAGCTGATTGAATTCTGGCAACGCGGCGATATCGCCTCGGCTTCCACGTTACCCGAAAAATACGCGCTGAAGCTACGTTACGTTCCCGCAAAGGGCGCGGTTGGCGCGAGCGGCGCGATGCTTGCGGCGATCACGCCCGATAGCTTTAGAGTCGTCGGCGACGGCAAGGCAGTCGATGCCGATATCCTTATTGCGCCCGTTCCCAATAAGCTCAGCGCGGGTGAGAGCCGTGCGCTTTTGCCGCCCGGAATAATCTGAATTGGAGAAGAGAAGATGAATATTATGATATTACCGCGTATGCGGCTGGCGTTTGTGAGAATCCTATCGCGGCTCAGGATTGCCGATAACGGCATCTATTACGTTAACGGCCCTGATACCCTCCCGCCACCGCTTGATGCCGATGAGGAAAACGAAGCGATCTGTGAGCTTGAAGCGCGCCCCGATAATGCCGAAATACGCGGACTTCTTATTGAACGAAATTTGCGCCTCGTCGTTTATATAGCGCGAAAATTCGAAAGCACCGGCATCGGCATTGAGGATCTCGTTTCGATCGGTACGATCGGTCTGATTAAAGCAATAGGCAGTTTCCGCTCGGATAAAGGAATTAAACTCGCGACATATGCTTCGCGCTGTATAGAAAACGAAATACTGATGTATATCCGCAAGCACAGCCAGACGCGGTGCGAGGTCTCGCTTGACGAGCCGCTCAACGTCGATTGGGATGGCAACGAGCTGCTTCTCTCCGATGTTCTCGATTCGGGCGAGAGCGTCTGCGAGGATTTTGCCGCACGCGAGGAGAGGATGCTGGTACGCCGCGCGGTTGCGGCACTCGAGCCGAGAGAAAGACAGATAATCGAGCTTCGTTACGGGCTTACCGGCAAGCCCGAAATGACTCAAAAGGAGGTCGCCGACCTTCTTGGAATATCGCAATCGTACATATCAAGGCTTGAAAAACGCATAATCGAGGGGCTCAGGAGAGAAATGTCGGGAAAAATATAAAAATTTTTTGAGAAATTCTCAAAAAGGTATTGCAAATTTGATTAAAATGTGATATAATTTTACGGTAATTGCAATACTGACGGCAAAATCCGTCAAAACAATGCTAAAAGTGAGGTGTTTATTGTGAAGCAGGGACTCCATCCCAAGTATGAAGAGGTAATCATCAAGTGCGCTTGCGGCGAGACCGTAACCACTCGTTCCACCAACCCTAAGGGCGGCAACGAGATCAGAGTTGAAATTTGCTCGAAGTGCCATCCCTTCTTTACCGGCAAGCAGAAGTTTGTTGATGCCGGCGGACGTGTTGACAAGTTCAACAAGAGACTCCAGGGCAAATAATTTGTCAAGAACAGTGGGCGAGATTTGCGCGTATGCGTATACTTGCCCATTTTTCTTTTATACTATCCTCACGGAGGTGAAAATTTTATGGAACTTAAAATTACAGATAAAATAATCGCGGGCAGAGCGGTGCTCGTCGGCGTTGATTCGTTTGGAATGGCAGACGGTGAGTGCGAGATCTCTCTTGCCGAGCTTCGCCGCCTTCTCGATACTGCGGGCGGTGAGACGGTCGCTACTCTCGTTCAGACTCGCTCGAATCCCGACGTCCGCACCTATATCGGCTCGGGTAAGCTTCTCGAGCTTGCCGATCTTTGTAAAAACAATGAAATAGATATAGCTGTTTTCGACTGCGAGCTCACTCCCTCGCAGATAAGAAACATCGAGGACGAGCTTGACGGCGTTCGAGTTATCGACCGCTCGATGCTGATTCTCGATATCTTCGCCCTCCACGCGGCAACTGCCGAGGGCAAGCTTCAGGTCGAGCTTGCACAGCTCAAATATACCGCGCCCCGACTCATCGGTAAGGGCACACAGCTCTCGCGTCTCGGAGGCGGTATAGGTACTCGCGGACCCGGTGAGACCAAGCTCGAATCCGATCGCCGTCATATCAAACGCCGTGCCGCAGCACTCGAAGCAGAGCTTCGTGAGCTTGAAACGCAGAGAAAAACTCTCCGTTCAGCGCGCGACAAGAGCGGCGTTCCGAAGGTAGCCATCGTCGGCTATACAAACGCAGGTAAATCGACCTTGCTGAACGCACTCACCGGTGCAGGCATCCTTGCCGAGGATAAGCTCTTTGCAACACTCGACCCCACCACGAGAAAGTTCTCGCTCCCCTCGGGTGAATCGGTTCTTCTGACCGATACCGTCGGATTCATTCGCCGACTCCCGCACCATCTTATTAAAGCGTTCCGCTCAACTCTCGACGAAGCGGCTTGCGCTGATATCCTTATGATAATCGTCGACGCTTCCGACCCCGAGCATCCCGCACAGCTTGAGGTAACCGAAAACCTTCTCGCCGAGCTCGGCGCGGGAGGTAAGCCCTGTCTTATCGTTTACAATAAATGCGATCTCCCCGCGCGCGACGAGATCCCGCTTCCCGCTATGGAATCCTCGGACGGGCAGAGAAGAACCGTCTTTATTTCGGCTCTTACCGGAAAAGGACTTGACCGCCTCGGCGAACAGCTTGAATCTCTTGTTAACGCGGGCAAGAAGCGCGTGAAATTTATAATTCCCAATTCCGCCGCAGGTGCACTTAATACCCTTTATAAAAACGCATCCGTCGAGGATGTCGATTACGGTGCGGAAAATATTACCGTTATCGCCACAGTCGACTCCAAGATCCGCGGTATGCTTTCGGCTTACGACGGAGGTGAGGTGCGTTGAATACCTACACCACCCTTGCCAAAGAAGGCACGGCAACTCTCGTTGAAAAGCGTTCCGAATTTATCGGTTACGCCAAACCCGTCGACAACGAGGAAGAAGCGGCAGCGTTCGTTGCGAGCATTAAGAAAAAGCACGCCGACGCTCGCCATAACGTCTTTGCCTACGTCCTTCGCGGCGGCGCGATGAAGCGCTATTCGGATGACGGTGAGCCGCAGGGAAGTGCCGGTATGCCCGTTCTTGATGTCCTTTGCAAAAACGGACTCGACGGCGCGGCTGTCGTTGTAACGAGATATTTCGGAGGCATCCTCCTCGGAACGGGCGGACTTGTCAGAGCCTATTCCTCAGCCGCAAGCGCAGCAGTTGCGGACGCGGGAATCATTACTTATGAGGAAATGATCGTACTTCAAATGAAGTGCAGCTATAACGATCATGCCCGCGTGCAGAACGAATTTGCGCGTTACGGAATCGAGATCGAGGATACCGAGTTTGCCGCAGACGTCAAGCTGACGATGACGGCGCCGACCGAAACCGTCGAGGATTTCAAGGTAAGAATGAGAGATCTTACCGCGGGACGCTCGATGCCCGTTGAAACGGGACGCAAGCTCGCGCCTCCGAGGAAACTTTTTTGAACATTTCCATTAAAAAAATCGAAAAATCGCAAAAAAGTCTTTGCAAAAAAGAGTTTTTTGCGATTTTTCTGCGTATATTGTATTATAGAGATGATTTCGCGAAAGGAGTGTCGGCTTGAAAATACCGAGAGAAGTCGTCGAGGAAATAATTCGGCGCAACGATATAGAGCAGGTCATCGGCTCGTACGTGACCTTGAAGCCGGCGGGCTCGAATATGGTAGGACTTTGCCCCTTCCATAGCGAGAATTCTCCTTCGTTTACGGTATTCGGCTCGGACGACCATTTCTATTGCTTCGGTTGCGGAGCGGGCGGAGACGTTATCACGTTTACTATGAAAATGGAAAACGTTGATTATCCCACCGCACTTGAAATGCTTGCGCGCCGCGCGGGTATAACGATCCCCGAAACCGCAGAATCCACGTACGGCGACCGCGGAGTCAAGCGCGAGCGTGTTCTCAAAATGAACGAAGCTGCGGCAAGATTCTTCCGCCATTGTCTGACCAAAGAACCCTGCGGCGAGGAGGCGAGAGAGTATTTCAAAAAGCGCGGCATTACCGACGGTACCTCAAAGCAGTTCTACCTCGGATTCGCACCGAACGATTTCGGAAAGCTGACGAACTATCTGAAAAGCCAAGGCTTCACGGAAGAAGAAATGATCGCGGGCTTCCTCTGCGGCAAAAGTCAGAAAACGGGACGGGCATACGACTATTTCCGAAATCGCGTAATATTCCCGATAGTCGATACCTCGCGCAATATCGTAGCCTTCGGTGGCAGAGTTATGGACGACAGCAAGCCGAAGTACCTCAACTCTTCCGACACCCCCGCGTTCAAAAAGAGCAAGAATCTTTTTGCTCTCAACTACGCGAAGGGCTTCTGCTCCGATCAGCTTATTCTTTGCGAGGGATATATGGACGTCATCGCGCTCCATCAGGCGGGATTTCCGAATGCCGTCGCCACCCTCGGAACAGCGATAACAGAGGAGCACGCGCGAATTATTTCAAGATACACCAAAAAGGTAATCATTTCCTACGATTCGGACGAGGCGGGACAAAAAGCCGCAAATAAGGCAATGCTCTTGCTCGGCCGCGTCGGAGTTGAGGTCAGAGTCCTCAAAATGGAGGGCGCGAAGGACCCCGACGAATTTATAAAAAAGAAGGGCGCGAACGCCTTCAAGGCTCTTTTGAGCGAAAGCCGTACGGGCTTTGAATATAAGCTTGAGGCTGTGCTATCAAAGCACGATATCTCGCAGGTCGAGGAAAAGAGAAGAGCCGCGGAGGAGATTTCAGCGGTCATAGCGAATTATCATTCAACTGTAGAGCGCGAGCTTTATTCAAAGCGCGCGGGCGAGGCTCTCGGTATTTCCGCTGATGCCATCGGCGCAGATGCTGAAAAGCTGAGAAAGAAAAAGCTCCGCGATATCTCGCTCGAGCAGACTCGTGAGGCACACGCCACTCTCCATCAGTATTCCAACAAGGTTAACCCGGACGCCGCAAAAAATCTGCGCGCGGCGTACGCAGAGGAGGCTCTGCTCGGTCTTATGATGATCTACCCCGAATACCGCGAGGATATCGAGAGGGGACGGGTAGAGCTTTCGGAGTCCGATTTCTTTACAGCCTTCGGAAAGCGCGCGTTTTCTGCGATAATGGAGCTCCATTCGTCGGGCGGATTTGTATACGCTCTGCTCGGTGAAACCTTCACCCCCGACGAAATGTCGGCGCTTGAAGATATGCAGGTCCGTCGCAGAAGCCTTACCGAAAACGGTCAGGAGATATTCAGATCGACGGCTGATATACTGAAATCCGAAACCCAAAAGCAGAACGCCGAGGGAAACGGCGGACTCTCGCTCGAGGAAAAGCTTGCGCTTAAGCGCAAAAAGCTTGAGGAAGCGCGCAAAAAGCGCGGTGAAAATTAATAAGGAAATTTAATTTGTGTATTTTTAATACATAGGAAAGGATAAAAAATGATACAAAGTGATAAGAAATCCGGCGTAAGTGATTTTATGGAAACCACCGATACCGGTACGATCGACTACAAGGACGTTCTCGACGGCATGAACGACGTCGACAATATCGACGAGATATTTGACGACGACGCCGATACCGAGCTTCTTCTTGCCGACGAAATGCCCGACGGCGAAATGGACAAGATCGAAAGCGAAGTCGAAAAATTCGCAGACAGCGAGGCGATGGAGCGCCTTCTCGAGCAGGAGGGACTTGCGATCGACGACCCCGTTCGTATGTACCTCAAGGAGATCGGCCGTGTCGAGCTTCTTTCCCAGCAGGAGGAGCTTGAGCTCGCAAAGGTAATGTATGATGAATCTCTTCCGGATGATGTAAGAAAGAGAGCAAAGGACAGACTTGTTGAGGCTAACCTCCGACTTGTCGTCAGCATCGCGAAGAGATACGTAGGCAAGGGAATGTTCTTCCTCGACCTCATTCAGGAGGGTAACCTTGGTCTTATCAAGGCTGTTGATAAGTTCGACTACGAGAAGGGCTTCAAGTTCTCGACCTACGCTACATGGTGGATCCGTCAGGCTATCAACCGCGCTATCGCAGATCAGGCAAGAACCATCAGAATCCCCGTTCACATGGTCGAGACCATTCATAAGGTTTCCCGTTATCAGCGTCAGCTTCTGCAGGAATACGGCCGTGAGCCTACCGTGGACGAGCTCGGCGAGAAGATGGGTATGAGCTCGGATAAGGTCCGCGAGATCCTCAAGATCGCGCAGGAGCCCGTTTCCCTCGAAACTCCTATCGGCGAAGAGGAAGATAGCCATCTCGGCGACTTTATTCCCGATGACGAGACACCCACTCCCGCAGATGCCGCTTCGGCAACCATGCGCCGCGAGGTCATTGAGCGTCAGCTTCGCACCCTCACTCCCAGAGAGGAGCACGTTATCAAGCTCCGCTTCGGTCTTTATGACGGAAGATGCCGCACCCTCGAGGAAGTCGGTCAGGAATTCAAGATCACCCGTGAGAGAATCCGACAGATCGAGGCAAAAGCACTCAGAAAGCTCCGTCATCCGAGCCGTGCACGCCACCTCAAGGGCTTTATGGAATAAAATTGCGCATTGATTTAACGGTATGCGATATATTATGATATGCAATTGTAACAAATTATTTCGCTCAATATCGTTAAAACGCACAAAAACTTCGACATAACTGTCAATCCGCTATGCTCGTTTTTGTTAAATATGCTTCATAAACTCCGAACATAGCGAAAATCGCAAGGAAGTGTTAGTCATTCGTTCAAAAATTTGACTTGACTTTTTAGCGATTTTGTAGTAAAATATATAATAACATTATCTGCGTACCAACCGTGTGTACGCAATTCCCACATTTCCTAAGGAGGAAAACCTAAATGAACAAGAGAATTATTAGCTTGATTCTTGCATTCCTTATGCTCTCAACCTTCCTTTTCACAGGTTGTGACGCTCTTATGGGCGGCGGTGAGGAGACCGGAAACGAGAAAGAGCTTATCGGCGAGGCTTCCAACTCCGCGATGACCCTTTCTATGTTCGTCGTTTGCGAAAAAGAAGTGTCCGAGGAGACCGCAAGACTTGTTGAAAACGCCTTCAACAATATTACCAAGGCTAACTTTAAGACCCAGGTAAAGCTTCACTTCGCTACATATGATAACTATTATCAGATTATCGAAGACCGCGTAAAGAGCAATGAGGAATATGCTCAGCTCGAAAAGGAAGCTGCAAGTGCACTCAAGGCTGCAAGAAAGGCAGCTAAGGCAGAGGGCGTTGTAACCGACGAGGCTTGGTTCGATGCTTTCTATGAGCAGTACCCCGACTACGCTCAGTTCCGTGAGACCGAGGAGCTCACCGGTGAAGATACCACCGCAGAGCAGACCGAGCTCGTAACCATCGCAGGTATCGACAACAGCTATACTCTCAGCCAGGTTAAGTACCCCGATGAGAAGCCTGCACAGATAGATATCCTTTGGATCGACAGTTACGAGAGATACCTTGAGTACATTGAGCGTGAAATGATCGAGCGTCTCGATCCCGAACTCAGCGGTGCATCCAAGAAGCTTAACGAGTACATCAACAACGAGCTTCTCCTTTGGGCAAAGTGGCCCACCAGCGGTACCTACGGTATCCCGAACAACGTAGTTATCGGTGAATACACCTACCTCCTTGTTAATAAGGAGCTTGCTCAGAAGTACAGCTACAATCCCGAAGAGCTCAACACTCTCACTAAGTGCTCTGACTTCCTCGCTGACGTTGCAGCTTACGAGCCCGGAGTAGCGCCCATCCTCGGCGACCTCTACACCACCGGTACCTATTATTGGAGCATTGATACTGCAACCGGTAAGATCAATTCTGATAAGTTCAACCTTCTCGCAAGTACTATGACCAGTCGTACTCACGATCCGTCTATCGATACCAACGTAACTCTTGCTTGTAACAACGTATTCAAGAACGCTGAATACACCGAACAGCTCAAGTGCATCCAGGCTTATAAGGACGCAGGTTACGTAGTAGCAGAGTCCGCTAACCCCGCAAACTATGCAGTTCGTATGATCAAGGGCGGAGCAGACCTCGCAACAATTTACGGTGATGAGTATTCTCTCAACGTTCTCGAGTATCCTAGAGCAGGCTATGAGGAAGTATTCAACAATATGCTTGCAGTTTCCACCTATACTCGCAGCCTTGCAAGAAGTATGCAGATCATCACTTATCTTAATACCAACAGCGACCTCCGTAACATTCTCCAGTACGGTGTTGAGGGTGTTCATTACAAGATCGATGACGAAACAGGCAAGCTTGTTCGTCTCAACCAGGATTATATGATGAACCTCGAGTCCACCGGTAACGTATTTATGGCTTATCCCGAAGAGGATATGGCTGTTGATGCATGGGATTGGGGTAAGAAGCAGAACCTCGATGTTAAGCCGTACCTTTCTATGGGATTTGATTTCGTGAACCGCATAGCTGTTCCCGAAGGTGAGGCTCCCGAGAGCTATTGGCTCCTCAATACCGCTAACATCAGCACAATCAATGATCTTTCCGCTGATATCGAAAAGCAGATTGCTGAAGTAAAGAGTCTTGCTGAGCTTGAGGAGCTTATCACCAAATGGTCTGCTCTTGAGGATACTACCACTGCTCTTAAGGTAGAAAAGTCTCCCGCAGAGCCTAAAGAGGGAAGCACTGATGTTCCCGGATTCTTCTACTACTATTCTCAGTGGGTACAGGATACCGGACTCTACGTTCCCAAGGAAGAGTAATTCCTAATTTAATATAATAAGAAAAAGGCTGATTTATCAGCCTTTTTCTTCGCTTTTGGTTGACTTTTTCGCTATTTTGTGGTATCATTATGATATCACTAATCGGAGGAACTCTTTTATGAATATTAAAGGCTTCAAAGTAAATTTCCTTGGCGACAGCATCACCGAGGGTGTTGGCGTTGTTGATCGCGCTAACTGCAGATACGATAAGCGTCTCGAAAAGATGTGCGAGCTTTCGAAGGTCAATAACTACGGTATCGGCGGAACCCGTCTTGCTCATCAGCAGACCGCAAGCGAAAAACCCCGTCACGACCTCTGCTTCTGCGGACGCGTTTACAATATGGACAAGACCGCTGATATGGTCGTTGTTTACGGCGGTGTAAACGATTACATCCACGGCGACGCTCCCTTCGGAGAGATCGGCGACAAGACTCCCGCAACCTTCTGCGGCGGCGTTTACTTCCTTATGAACTTCCTGCGCGAGAACTACGCGGGCAAGCCCGTTGTCTTTATGACTCCCGCGCGCTGCTGTTACAGCAACGTCGATGACCTTGCGCCCTCGCCCAGACCCATCAAGCGTCCCGACGCAAAGCCCCTCATCGCTTACGTTGAGGTCATCGAGGAGACCGCAAAGCAGTTCGATATCCCCGTTCTCAACCTCTACCATAAGCTCGGCCTCGACCCCCACGATCCCGAGATCTCACAGAAATACACCTCCGACGGCCTCCACTTCAACGACGCCGGTCACGAGTTCCTTGCCGTAAGACTTAAGGAATTTATCGAAAGTCTGTAATCAAAGAAGCGCTCAACGCTCCGTTGAGTGCTTCTTTCAATTTATTTTATTTACTTTCTGCCGTCTTTGTGATATAATGTAATCAAGATGATTTGGAGGTGCGAAATGGCAATATCCGATAAAATAAAGGAACACAGAACAAAATGCGGGATGACGCAGGCACAGCTTGCCGAAGCACTCGGCGTGACCCCGCAGGCGGTTTCAAAATGGGAAAAGGGCACGGGTTTCCCCGATCTTTCCGCGATCTGCCCGCTTGCCGATGCTTTGGGCACCACGACCGATGTGCTGCTTGAGCATAAGAATGTCTATCAGGAGCTGCATAAGAAATGGATGCGGCTTAAATACAAATGTGAGAAATGGGAAGCTTCTCCGGAAGAACTTGTTGCGCTCGATAACGAAATACTTTCTCAATTTCCAAACGACTACACCTCTCTTTGGCGCCGAGTATGCGATGAATTCAATCTTGCGTGCCGTAAGAGTGATGTCGAGGAAAAAGAGCGGTGGCTTTCCCTTGCCGAGGAGCATTGCGCCGAGCTTGCCGATAAAGATCCAGATGATGAGAATCCGAAGTATAAGATGGTTGAGATAATGATGGAGAGTGGGCGCACCGACGAGGCGATTGTGTGGGCGAACAAGTGCAAATCGCCCGATGACGCTATGAAAAAAGTCCTTCGCGGCGATGAACTCCGCCGCCACCGCCAAAAATTAGTCTACGAAAATCTTCACAGCCTTCTGCTCGAAATGAGATGCGACGATCTTGATTTTTTGCAGGCGTCGGAGGATATTATCCGCGCTCTCATTCCCGACGGCAATTACCAATGGTTTTACGATTACCTGATGATGATCGAGTATACGCGCGCGAAATACTATGCCGCCCGCGGTGACTCCGCCGAGGCGATGAAGTATCTTTATCGCGCTCTTGACGTCGCAAAGGAAAAATTTATCAAGGGGAAGGGCAAATTCACCACCCCGATCTTTGACGAGCTCTCGCCCGAAAGTGGACCGATGAGCCTTTTGGAGCAATACTATGACATTTTGCAACACCGCGAAGGCCTTGAATCTGTCTTTTTCACCGATGATTATCAAGAGCTATTGGATAAAGTTAAAGGATTGATCTGATTTATATATCAATGCCGTCAGCAATCAAGTTGACGGCATTTTTATGATATCGCAGCTTTTTTTCCGTGCAAAACGGTTGCATAAGCAGTATAATATGGTCAGAACACAACCCTCGGTTGTTTTCGTATATCCGAAAAGTTACTTGAATTTTCCTCGCGTGTGTGATATAATAAAATCAATAACAGTTAAGGAGCATAACTAATGCAAGAAAATACGATCGGCGAAAAGATTCGCGAGTACAGACAGAAGCAGGGAATGACTCAGGACGCACTTGCGTCGGAGCTTCATATCTCGTCGCAAGCCATTTCAAAATGGGAAACGGGGCAAACTATGCCCGATATCAATCTGCTCGTTCCGATCTCGAAGGTATTGCGTGTCAGTCTTAACGATCTTCTCGGTACAGACCGCCGCGCGGAGTTTGAGCAAAAATGGCAACAGATGGTACGTTTTGGGGAGGATATGTCCCTGCTCGTCTCAGAGGAGGCTCTTAAGGAATTCCCCGATGATGAAACCTTCCTTTACCGCCGCGCGTGCGATCTTTATCAAATAGGCAAAAGAAAAAAGACCGAAAAAGAACCGAGAAATTCCTATCTGCTAAAGTCGCGTGAGGCGTTTATGCAGCTGAACAGGCTCTATCCCGATGATGAAAAGTATACGTCATGGCTTGCAAGCGTGGAGTTTGAGCTCGGAAACCGTGATCGCGCGCTTGTTCTCGCTTATTCGCAGAAGGATGACGTCGGGCGTGCGCAGATGGTCACCAAATTTCTCGGTGGGGACGAGAAGATCAAATACGATCAAAATAACCTTAAAAAGAAATTTATTGATCTCTATCTGCATCTTATGAAAATCAACACCCGCGAGTCGGTAAATGCGGCGTATGCCCTGCTTGATCTGATGATGCCCAAGGGAAAAAAGCTTTACCGCGGTTATTATAATCATTTTACACGCGATGCGCATCTTTGTTTCGATGAGGGCGATATCGACGGATTTGCTCAAAAATACAAAATGGCTTACGATACGGTGAAGGAATACAACGCCTTGCCGCACGAGCCGATTCCGTATCCAGATCCCTTTTTCGATCACTTGACCCAAGTGCCCTCAAATCCTGAAAACTTGAGATGTTTTATTTGCCATATTGCCTCTTACGATAAAACGGGCCACCCCGCGCTTCTTGACCTCCGCCGCGAGGTTGTGCGCGAAAATATCAAATACCGCCCGCTCCACCGCCACGAATGGAAGAATTATTTTTCGTTCTGCCGCGCATATACCTGCAAGGATAATTGCTATAATTTCGGTATGGGCTGTCATATGACCCGGGAGGAAGACCGAGCTGAGTATCAAAAAGTGATCGAGAAAAAGGGCGGACACGAACAGCTTCTCGAGATGTGGCTCGGTCAAGTTGAGCGATACGTCGGTGGAGGTATCGCAAAGGGAACTGTTGCTTGCTTTGATAACGAATTTTTTGGCTTCTGTCACACGGGAGAAAAGGGCTCTTTCGCAGGTATGAGCACTTCCGAAGACGAACCCACCGCCCCCGAGGGTTCGAAGATACTTTCGATAGTCGAGCTGATGATCGCGAATAATTTCAGACGTTGCGGTATGGAGGAAAAGCTCATCGCGCGTGCCTTGGAGGATGCATTAACAGAGGGTTACACCCACGCCGAGACCTATCTGATGGAGCGTATGTTCGGTCCGTTTGAGAAGAGCAGATTCGATGAATTGCTTGAAATATACAAGCGCATGGGATTTGGGATCGTCCGCGACCTTTCAAACGATACCGAAGGCAGAAATTATATTATGCAAAGAGAGATCAAACACATCTCGGTTGACAGCCTCGGCGATTTCGAGTTCCACGACAGCGAGTGGAGCTTCGTTTCGTGGGAAAACGGCAATCTGACCGTTAAGATCAGAGCGCTCAACATCCACAAGGATGCCGAGCAAAACCGCACGGGCAAGGATATGGAGCTCGGCGAGGCGACTCTGACCTTTTTCGGCATCAATAATATCACCTATGAGCTCCCCCGCACCTGGCAGAAGGATGAAAACGGAAATTCATATACCGATGAGCCGCGCGTGATCTACGAAGGCGACGATGCGATGGCAAGATTCATCGGAGAGCTTAAAAACGAGTCGGGCGTGACGGTTATGTACTTTAATGAAAAAGACGATGGTTATGAATTCGGAGGGATCGGAAGCGAATGGCTTTCGCCTCGCTTCACCTTCGACGGTGTCCGCATCGAGTGGGATGCCTACGACGGCAAGGCTTGGTATGAGGGGCATAAAAGTCAAAAGACCGAGCTCACCCTCGCCACACCCTGCGGCGACGTGACTGTTGAAGCAAGGCTCTGTGAGCATAACGTGCCCGTTTACTACAAAGGCATGCGTGTCGAACCCAATTCAATGAGCATCACCGTGGATTACGACGGTAAAAAGTATTGGAGTACAACGCCATGCCACACTTGGGAATCGGCTTTTGCTTCGCTGCAAAAATCTCTGCCCGAGGGGGTTAAGATCAAATCCTGCCTAACCTGCCGTCACGGAAATTTCTGCCCCTACGGCAACAAATCGGGCGAGATCTTTTGTCTGAAAAACGATAAACCAAAAAACAAGCTCGATGTCTGCGATCTGTTGAACGGCGATAAAGATCTTGACCAAAAACGCAAAGAAATATCCTTTGGTTGCCCCGATTTCAAGGAGCAAAGCGAGGATCATTACACCTATAACGATTATTTGCATTGCTTTTAAAATTCCATTGAAAAGCTCCAATAAAATCATCTGAGCTATTGACAGCGCGGGAGCTATCCTATAATATAGTCATATGGGCGTAAACTTGACGAAAGGTATCATTATGAACGAAGAACTTAAACCGATTCTCGAAGAGAGGGTCGATCCCGAACTTGAAAAAAGAGAACTGAAGCGCACATACAACCGCTGTGGGTGGATACTTTTGATCTTTTGCTTGCTTGCATTCCCTTTGTCATATCTGATCGACGTTGTTTTGTCCGGCGCAGACGAAGGGATCAAAGAGTTTTTGGGTAAAAATGCATTGTTCATCAACTCGGCAGTAGTTGGTATCGAAACACTTGCGGTAGCGTTTTTGCTGCATTTTATCCCTAAAGCCGCGCCTAAACACCAAAAAATATTGCCGAAAGAATTTTTTAAGTTTGTCTTCTTTGCCTTCGGTGCTTCCTGTATCGGCAACCTGATTACTCAATTTTCTATCAATTTTGTTTATTTTATTACGGGAATCGAAATAAGCGACAAGGTCAGCGCGGCAATTGGGTCTGTCGCACCTTGGCAGAGCTTTGTTTGCGTGGTGCTGATCGCTCCGATAACCGAGGAATTTTTGTTCCGCAAGCTCATCATCGACCGACTTCATAAACACGGCGAATATCTTGCCATTTTGACATCCGCGGTATTTTTCGGACTTTTCCACCAAAACGTATATCAGATACTCCCAACAGCTGCCGCAGGGCTCATTCTCGGTTACCTTTATTGCAAAACAGGAAGCTATCTTGCTGTTACGCTTTTGCACGCGATCTACAATTTTGTCGGCGTTTTCCCAACAATTTTCAACGCGAAGCTGACCGAATTTGCAGATTTGACAGCAGAGGAGTTGTCCGCCCTGCCGGTGGAGATATATGCAGAATACCGCGCCGCGATGGCGGGTTACATAATTTTTATGCTGATCGTTGCCGCAATCAATATCTTTGGTATAGTTCTGCTTATTATTAATAGAAATAAATTCAGCACGGAAAACAACGCCCCCTCGCTTCTTGAAAGCGACAAGCGTGAGATCGTCGTCCGTGCGCCCGGTATAGTAGCCGCTGCAGTTGTAATGATACTGCTGACGGTGCATTCGCTCTTTTTATAACTCGATTTTCGCGAGGCTGTTGCCACGAAAAAATATATAATATGTGCTGACCATGATGTCAGAGAAAAATGAAAGAAAAAATGAAAGAAAAAACAATCGGTGAAAAGATACGCGAGCAAAGATTGAAAAAGGGTTTCACTCAGGATTATCTTGCGAATGAACTTCACGTCTCCTCGCAAGCTATATCAAAATGGGAAACGGGGCAAACTATGCCGGATATATCTCTTCTTATGCCGCTTTCGAGAGTTCTCGAGATCTCGGTCAATGAGCTTCTCGGGGGCGACCGACGCCGTGAGCTTGAGAAAAGATGGCACGAGGCGGAGACGCTCGACGAGGAGATGGCGCTTCTTGCCATCGACGATGCTCTGATCGAGTTCCCCGATGACGAGGAATTCCTCTATCAGCGTGCAAAATACGAATATGTGCTCGGTAAGCGAGAGAGTGACGGTGGAGTTCGTGACCGTTTCCTCGCTGATGCAAATATGCATCTTAAAGAGCTGGTCGAGCGTTTCCCCGAAAATGACGAATATAAGAATCTGCTGGCGCATACCTATTACGCGTTCGGTGAAAAGAGTCGCGCCCTGAAGGTGGCGTATTCGATGAAAAATGGCGGAGAATTTATTCACGAGGATTTCAGCGAGGGCGAAGATAAGCGGCGTATGCGGCAGAGGCGTATGAAGAATATGACCTCGGGTCTGCTTTCCCAGTTGAAAAAATACAACACCCGTGAGTCGATAACTGCGGCTTACGGCTTGATCGAAACTATGATTGGCGACGATCTTGCACTTCGCGCGCCTCACTATTGGAATCTTTGCGTGAGCGACGCGCTCTTCTGCCTTGAGGAGGGCGATCTTGAGCGATATACCAAAAAGCTGACCGAGGCTTACGAGGTCGCGGCGGCTTATGACGCACAGCCTTGGGAGAAGCTCGATTACAAAACTCCGCTGTTTGATCTTTTGTCCGTCAACACTTGCAATAGGTTCCCAACGGAGCTGAGTAAGCTCATTGAGCGTTTTCTGTCCGAGCCAAAGCTTTGTCATCCCGCTTCTCTCGCGCTCAGACGGCGTATAGCGGAGGAGTGCTTCAGTTATCCCATCCTGCGCGATTTCAGATGGAGTAATTACTACCGCTTTTGCCGCAAGTACGTCTGCAAGGATAATTATTATAATTTCGGAACGGGCTGGCACGTTTCAGAGGATGATTTCCGTAAAAAGATCGACGGCATAAAGTCAAATCCTCGACGCGGTCATATAGCGATGAACGAGATGCACAAATGTGAGATCGAGGAGCTTGTATCCTCGGGCGTTATGGGCGGCTACACCGCGATGTTCGGCGATGAGATCATCGGCTTTTGCCATTGCGGCAGAAAGGAAAAATTCGAACGACTTCCAATCCCCGATGTTGAGCGCAAGATACCCACAGCACCCGAGGGGGCAAAAGTCTTCTCGATAGTTGAGATTATGATCGCGGATGCTTTCAAGGGATGCGGAGTGGAGCGAGAGCTTCTTCTTACCGCGCTTGAGAACGCCAAGAAACGGGGCTTCACACATGCCGAGGTCTATCCTATGGAAATGAGCGCGCGCCCGGGAGACGAAAGATTTTTCTATGAGATGCTTGCGCTTTACCCCAAGCTCGGCTTCAAGGTCATCCGTGACCTTTCAAGTGATCGTCAGGGCATCTATTGCATTATGCAAAAGGACTTGATAGCGCCAAAATCGGATGAAAAGCAGATCAAAGATCCGATTGAAGTGTATAAAACCGTCTTAAAAGACCTTGAAAAGCAGGGCTACGAGATCGCGCCCGCGATGACCGATAGCGAGAGGGAAGAGATCGAAAAGCTTTATGGGATCCGATTCCCCCGTGCTTTGCGCGAATTGTTCGCGTGCGGAATGCCCGTGGGCAAAGAGCCGCGCTCAGATTTTCCGCTTTGGAGAGATCAGAGTGAGGAAAATGTATCTATCATAAAAAGACGTCTCTCTGCACCTATTGAAAATTTGAAGCTTTACTTGAAAGACGGTTTCTGGCTTGAAGAATGGGGCGAACGCCCGAAGGAAGAAGCCGAAGCAATGGCAAAATTCTCCGAGATCGCAAAGAAAGCACCGATTCTCATTCCCGTTTATGGCCACAGATACGTCCCCGTGATCGAGGGAGTGGACGATCCGCCCGTGATATCAGTTGCGGGAAGCGACATTATATATTACGGCTCTGATCTCTCCGCATATCTCCGACACGAGTTCCTCGGCGAAAGAGATGCGTCTGATTACGAAAGAATCACAAAAATTCCATTCTGGAGCGATATTATAGATCAAAATTGGTAAAATGATAAAGAATATTAATTTCAATATTGAAGAATCCGACCGCAGAAAGCGTATTGCGATGCTGTCGCTCGGGCTTGTAATGGCGATCGAGGATAAGATAATCAAGCCCGCGGATGCGCAAAAGGCGTTGTTCCGCCCCGGAATCTTTTTCAGATACGAGGATGATCCCGAAATTTTCCGCATACTCAACCTCGGCGAGGAGCTTGAATACATCGTTGGTCATTTCCCGGAAGCGACCGTAAAAAAGTCGATCGACGAGATCAAAGAGCTTTGCTGTAAAATTCTGTGCGATTAATCTTATAGTCAGTTGAACGGTGGCAAGAAATGATTTACTTGAAAAAACTACATCTCCCGAGCGAGTTTGCCGAGATCAAGGTGATCGAGGAAGAAAAGCGCACCTGTTTCAATACCTTCTATCCCTTTAAAATATTCCCCGACATGAGGCTCGGAACGATTGATTTTGACGGCATAACTATGCTCTACGGCGGCAACGGCTCGGGCAAGAGCACACTTATCAATATTTTGGCGCACAAAATGCGCGCAAGCCGTTATTCCGAATTCAACGATGCGCCTCTTTTTGATCGGTTTGTGGGGATGTGCTCGCTCGACTACGCCCGCGAGCCTCGAAGAAGCTCTGTGCTTACGAGCGACGATGTGTTTGATTACGTTCTCAAGGCGCGAACGGTCAATGAAAATATAAGCGAACAGAGAAACGAGCTTTTCGACAAATACGTTTTGGTTCACGGCGAGGCAATGCGAAATCCCGACATCCTCCGTCTTCACGGCCTTGACGATTATGAGCGTTGGAGCGAAACTATGGAGATTCTTTCGCCGAGAAAAACGCAGTCGAGCTACGTCAAAAAACGCACTGCAAGAGATATTGATCTCTATTCAAACGGTCAGACCGCGATGCGATACTTTCTTGAACGCATAAAGGACGATGCCGTCTATCTCCTCGACGAGCCCGAAAACAGCCTCTCGATAGAGTTTCAGATCGAGCTCGCCGAATATATTTCGGCAACCGCCCGAGTCGGTCGAAGTCAGTTCATAATCGCAACGCATTCACCCGTCTTCCTCGCTATGAGAGAGGCAAAAATATACAACCTCGACAGCTATCCCGCCTCGGTCTGCAGATGGACCGAGCTGCCGAACGTGCGCAAGTATTTTGAATTTTTCATGGAGCATAAGGACGAATTTTAATAATTAAAGCGGTAAAATCTCTGATTTTGCCGCTTTTCCTATTGAAAAATCGCAAAAAAATGGTATAATTATATTTAAAGACAGAGGGGGATAAAATTATGAACTTTTGTTTTTCAACTCTCGGTTGCACCGAGTACAGCCTCTCCGAGGCTCTAACGCTTGCGCAAATATTCGGGATTTCTGCACTCGAACTGCGAGGACTCTGCGGCGAGGTAAATATCCGCAAAATGCAGGAGCTTTTGCCCGAAAACCGCACTCAAACCAAAGAAAAGTTCCGTGAATACGGCATCGCTCCGCTTATTCTCGGAACGTCCTGCAGCTTCCACGATGAAGCCAAGCTCGATAACTTCATCGAAGAAGGTATTTACGCCATCGACACCGCGCGTGATATAGGTTTTCGCGGAATCCGCGTTTTCGGAAACAATATCAAGGGTGACGAAGGAGAATGTATCAGCCGAATCGCTCGCGGTATATTGATCCTTTGCGAATATGCATCGGATAAAGGAGTCGAAGTTCTGCTTGAAACACACGGCGACGTAAATACCGCCGCCCGCCTCGGTGCGGTTGCGGAAATCTGCGGAAAGTACGAAAGCTTCGGCTTGATCTGGGACGTTTGCCACACGAGAAACACTTACGGCGAAAATTGGCGCGCCTTCTGCGATGATTTCCGCACTCTCATCCGCCATGTGCATCTTAAGGACGTGACTCCCGAAGTGCTCGTTCTTCCGGGAAAAGGCACGCTCCCCCTGCGCGAGATGGCTGAATATCTTGTTATGAACGGTTACGACGGTGCTTTTTCGCTCGAATGGGAGAGAAAATGGCATCCCGATCTGCCGCCCATCGAGGATGCGCTGACGGCAATGCTTGAAATTTACAAATAATTTTGAGGTGATAATATGCTGAAAAGAGAAGATATCCGCGTGCGCGATCCATTCATCGTCTTTGAGGACGGTGTTTACTATATGTACGCTACCACGGGCGAGCGCACCTATTCTTATTACCACAGCCGCGACCTTGAAAATTGGGAGGAAGGCGGCGTTGCGTTTGAAATTCCCGACGATTTTTGGGCGTACAAGGACGTCTGGGCGGGCGAGGTACATAAATATAAAGGAAAGTTTTATCTTTTCGTCTCCCTCCTCGGCAAAAACGGTCTCCGCGGCACTCAGATCTGCGTCAGCGATTCGCCGCGCGGTAAGTTCGTTCCCCTTATGCCTCGCGCCGTGACCCCGCTCGATCAAAGCTGTATCGACGGTACGCTCTACGTTCACGAAGGCAAACCCTATATTTTCTATTCCCATGATTGGCCCGATAATTACGTCGCCCAAAAATCCGCATTCGTCGGCGAGCTTTGGGGCGCAGAGCTGACCGACGATCTCACAGCCATCAAGGGCACCCCTTGGCTCGTTTTCGGATCGGACGAATCACCGATCTCAAAGGCGACTCCGCACCATATTATGTGGAACGGCGAAAAGTCTATGCGCTACGGATCGGATGCGCCCTGGCTTCAACCGCTCTCAAACGGCTCGCTCCTCCTGACTTGGTCGCCGTATCTCCAAAATAATTATGTCGTCCTCTCCGTCATCTCCCGAAGCGGCAGTATTTTTGGCCCCTGGGAGCATCTCCCCGAGCCGCTCTTCGATAAAAACGGCGGACACGCGATGTTTTTCCGAGACGAGCACGGCAGAAATATAATGTGCATCCACGCACCCGAGGCAAATATGCTCGAAAGAGCCCATCTTTTTGTTGTAACCGAAGCCGAAGGAAATTTGAAAATCGTAACCGAAATTTAATCAAAATAAGCACCGAGAGCTCCTCTCGGTGCTTATTTTTAATTTTATGGAAATTATATTCATCCAAATGCTGAATAGTTGTTCATAAAATGTATATAATTCCGCTACTGTAGCCGCTGAAGTCCCCTATTTGGAAGCTTGAAACCATCATAATATATAGTAACCCCCTCGCCGGTTACATATACAATTTTTATTGATAAACATCAACATCTATTGACAAATCGCGTCACTCGAGGTATAATCTTGGTGAAAACAATTCCGGAAGCACAAGGTATGCTCAAAGCTGAGCAACTTAAAAACGTATCTAAAAATTCTTTACAGACGAAAGAAAGGCATCAGACATGAAAATCTTAAACAAGAGAGCGTTTACCACATTTAGCCTCGTAATCGCAATCGCAGCTGTAGCAGTTGTAGCTGCAGTTATCATCCCCACCTTTGTTGGCGTAGTAAACAAAGCGGAAGAAACCAACTACGTTCAGGCAAAGAGCTCCCAGCAGATGGTTGATATGGTCGAGAAGATGGACAACAAGGACCTTCTCACCTGGGATGACTTCGAAGGCAAGATCGAAACCACCCTCGCAACTCTTAGCGAGCTCGTTGAAGAAGACGTTAAGAACGCTATCGTTAATCCCCTCGCTGAATACATGTTCGCAGTTAAGAACAACAACACCCTTCTCACCGAGGAGCAGGTAAAGGTGATCATCAATCACGCCCTCGCAACCTCCTTCGATGCTGATCAGGTTGAAGCTATGTACCTCAGCGCTGCAACCGAAGCAAACGAAATGTCCGAGGACTTCGTTAGCAACGATATCACTCTCGACGGCGATATGTACGGCGACATCATCATCAATGAAGGCGAGACCGTAACCATCAATCTTAACGGTTACACCCTCTACGGTACTATCACCAACTACGGTACTGTTCGCGTTATCAACGGTACTGTAAAGACCAACGTCCTTGATAATAAAGACGTATTTGCAACCATTATGTGTAGCGGCGAAGCTAAGTTCGAAAACGTCGTTATCGATACCGGTACACCTTGGTGGTACAGCGTTAATGCATACGGCAACGCAAATATGACCTTTGAAAACGTAACTATCAACGGCGGCGGTGTTCAGATCGCTAACAATAGCTGTGTAGACTTCACCGGCGATATCGCTCTCCATGCAGGTCTTGACGCAAGCGGAACCGTTCTCGATTGCGGTGCAAGATACGTATTTATCGTTGACAACGGCGCAACCCTCAATGTTTACGACGGTAATTTCTCTATTAACTCCAATCAGAACCAGAGACGTGCTTATATCTATGCTGTTGCAGGCGCTGACGTAAACGTATACGGCGGTAATTTCGGTGCCGCTATGAATAAGGACGGTTATAGAACCGGCATTCTCGGCAACGACGTTTCCATCACCGGCGGTAACTTCGCATTCGATCCCTCCGCATGGCTTGCTGAAGGCTATGAGGCTGTTAATAATCGCTCCGTATGGGCTGTAATCAAGTCCGCTGATAAGATCAAGAATATCAACGTATTCGATTATAACGCTGATATCACCGTTAACAACGGCGAGGTTGTAACCATCGACCTTCAGGGCAATACATACTACGGTACTATCTATAACTACGGTACTCTTATCCTCAAGAACGGTACCCTCGTAGCTGCTCATAACAGCGTTGAAAACTACGGTATCGCTAATATTTCCGACGTTACCTTCAATACTACTGCAGGCGATGTTCGCGGCTACTTCATGTCCGCAAGCGGTGCAGAGTCCGTAACCACTCTCGATCGCGTTAATGCTAACCATACCGGCGGTATGCAGATCGTTAACGGCGCAGAGGTTATCTTCAATAGCGGTAACATCACCCTTACTTCCGATTCCACCAGCGGTCAGCGCTATATGTTCTTCGTAAACGGCAGCGCAAATCTCACCGTAAACGGCGGTGTATTCAACCTCGCTCCCGCTTCCGCTGCAAGAAAGCAGGCTTATATCTACTGTGGTAACGGTAGCGTAGCAACCGTAAACGGCGGCGAATTCGGCGCACTCAACGGCCACAGCACTGATAAGCTTCCCGGCTTCATTACCAACGCTGCAGAAATCTCCATCGCGGGCGGAACCTTCAAGTTCAATCCCACCGATGCTACCGGCAGATCTGCAAGCTATAGCATCGCAGGCGTAAAGATTGCGGACGCTTTTGAGCTGACCTCCGCAAACTCCCTCTGGACCGTAATCGCAAAATAATGCGGCTTAATATCGTGGCTGTATCACTCCGTGATACAGCCACTTATTTTCGCCTAAAGGGAAAATATTATCTGACTGCCCACCCCACCCCCTCCCGATAACGGGAGGGGCGCGTCATTTTAATCGCAACATTTGTCTTATCCCCAAAAACTGAAATCCCCCTCTGCCTATATTTATTATGTTAGAATAAATCCCCAAAGTCCTCCCCACGCGCACTTATTTACAAGCAAACGCGTCTGCCGCCTCGGCGGCAAAAGGGGAGAGCAGAGCGGTACCGCACGAAGAATAGAAGGACTATTTCAGCTACTTTCCACTATCCAAAATGCCCGCACACCACAAAATCAACCCCGAACGACATTGGGCGGATCTTGCGCTTCGTAGCGAAAATGCTTGAGCGATCGGAAGGTAAATATTTAATTTTATGGGAAAAGACGCAAAAATACCTGCCTGATGTTTCACTTATTTACAAACAATGGTTTTCGTCAAATTAAACAAAAATTATACCAAAAATATCCAATCGAAAACTCTTTAATTCGAGCCTAAGTGACAAAAATGCGTGTTAAATATCAAAATTACGTGAAAATACAACCAAAATGTGTAACCGAGCGGCTGTTGTCATTCTGCATAAAGAGGGTAGAGAGAGCGGTGGAAGATGACGAAGAAAAATGGAAATAAATTTTGAATAACTATTGACAATCGCAAACAAAAGGTGTATAATCTATAACGTACTCGATCCGAAGGACGAACCAACCCGGGAGAGAGAGCATAATGGTAACGGGATTTTGCCATTACCTCTCTATGGTATCGTACCCCTGTTCGCGAAGCTGGGGCGCGCGTCT
>JAZTXK010000037.1:0-3348 GCA_045636385.1 Eubacteriales bacterium | reverse complement strand
AAAATTACAGAATGAATTCGGAGTTATTTTATAAAATCAGTTTTTTCGGGGGCTGTGCCGCCGAAAAGACGCCGCTCAGGCGAGCTATGCGAGCCCGCGCGCCGAGGGGAGCTGACAAAATCCTCGATTTTGTCAAGCGGCGATAAGCGCGCGAACGTCAATTGTAAAACGCAGTTTTACAATTGGGATCAGTCGATGATCATTGTCCAAACGTTTTCGGTGGGATCGGTTCCTCCGCCGTTCGCGTATTTATCCGCGCCCGACTCAAAGAGGATGTAAAGCTTACCGTCCATAGCGGCAAGTCCCTCGGTCATAGGGGGAGTGACTACCGACTTCGAGGGTGTTTTAGAGTCAAGGAAGTAGAGGGGCACGCTCTTGCCGTTGAGCTCAACGGTCTGATGCGCCTCGCCTCCCATCGGATTTTCATAAAGGAAGATCTTGGATTTGTTGTTTCTTCCGTATGACTGGCTGAGGGCAACGGTCTTTTGAGTGATCGCGAAGCCCTGGATCTTCTCGGTCATAGAGAAGACGATATCGGGGGTCGCGTAGCTTCCGCTGACCATAGCATCCGCCTTGATACCGTTTTCGGTAGTGAGATCGACCTCGTAGCCGACCGTCCACGCATAATACTTCTTACCGTCGCGGTTGGTCATGTGGCGGTATTCGTCGGTGGGATAGGAGCTACCGTACTGGAAGTCGCCGACCCAGAGATAGCCCTCGGAATAGTTACAGAAGGATGCGCGAACGGGGACGTAGAAGTAGTCCGCGATCGTGACCTTACCGCACTGACCTGCGTTCAGGAACTCGGAAAGAGGAATGCGGAAGAGGGCAGAGCCGTTCGAGATATACATATCGCGCTCGGTGATAGCAACGCCGCCCGCGTGCGAGGAGTGGGGAGTTCCGTCGGTATTGGTGAGGTAATATTCACCGACGTACGCGCCGGTCGCCATATCAACCGCAACGATTACCGAGCTTGCCGAGATCTCCGCGCTCGGGAAATAGCCCGAGATCATAAGCCATCCGCGCTCGCGCCAGATATCCATACCCTGCGGGATCATGGTTTCCTTAAGCGCGGGAATGAGGTAGCTCTTCTCCGCAGCGGCAAGGAAATCCTTGTAGCCCTTATATTCGTTTGCCGCAAGAACGCTCTGGAGCGTAAACTTGAATTCAGCCGAGGGACCCTCGTATACGGGGAAAGGAGGCTCGGTCTCAACGGGCTCGGTTTCGATGGGAGTGGTTTCAACGTCGGGGGCTGCGGTAGTATCATCAAGAACGGTAGTTTCGTCGGCAGCGGTCTTATTGCATCCGACGAGTGCGAAAACGGTAAGAAGCGCCATCATAAGGCAGATAATTCGGGTGATCTTCATATTTTTCTCCACATATTTTTTAATAATATAATCCGTAATTTTGTCAAGCGGCAATAAGCGCGAATCTCAATTATAAAACGCAGCTTTACAATTGATTACTTTACGCTGAACATAAGATCGCCGTAGGTGGGATAGGGCCACTCCGCGGTGTCCGTAAGCGTTTCGGCTTCGTCAACGAAGGAGCGAAGCTTTTCCATAGCCGCAAAAACACGGTCTCGGTATGCGTGAGCTAAAATAATAATGTCCTTTTCGCCCTCCAGCTCGGAAAGCGTTTTATCAAGCAGATCGGTCTGCTTCATAATGTCGGTTGCAAGCAGGGAAAGTCTGCGAACGGTCGCAAGCTCGTATTCGGTATCGGCATCCGAACAGAATTCGCGCTTGAATTTGCCCGTTTCGGCAAGCTTGCCGACGAAGCGGGAAACTGCGGGAAGAATATCGCGGCGAACCATATCTATCATGGTCAAAGCCTCGATGTGGATGACCTTGCAGTAGTTATCAAGGATAACGTCGCGTCTCGACGCCGCCTCGACGGGGGTGTAAATCTTATGCTGTGCAAAGAGCGCGAGGTTCTTCTCGGCTGTCAGCTGGGGTACGCAATCGGGGGTAGAGGGGTAATTCGGAAGTCCGCGAACCTCGGTAGCCTCCTTTACCCAAGCCTCGTCGTAGCCGTTTCCGCTGAAGATGATGCGCTTGTGCTCGGAAACCGTGCGGCGAATGAGGGCGTGGAGGGCGGTTTTGAAGTCCTCAGCCGCCTCAAGCTCGTCTGCATAAATACGGAGCGACTCGGCAACTGCGGTATTGAGCATAATATTCGTGCAAGCGATACTGTCGGACGAGCCGAGCATACGGAACTCGAACTTGTTACCCGTGAAGGCAAAGGGCGAGGTACGGTTGCGGTCGGTATTGTCGCGGGGGAGCTTCGGGAGGGTATGTACGCCGAGACGGAGCGGTGCTTGCTCGGTCGCGCTGTAGGGGACGTCGCGCTCGATCGCATCGAGAATCTCCTCAAGCTCGGTGCCGAGGAAGATCGAAACGACCGCGGGAGGCGCCTCGTGCGAGCCGAGTCGGTGATCGTTCGAGGGCGAAGCTACCGAAAGGCGCAAGAGATCGGCATAGTTATCAACCGCCTGAATGACCGCGCAGAGGAAAAGAAGGAACTGCGCGTTCTCCGCGGGGGTGTCGCCGGGCTTAAAGAGGTTGACGCCCGTGTTGGTCTGGATCGACCAGTTATTGTGTTTGCCCGAGCCCGAAACGTTCGCAAAGGGCTTTTCGTGAAGCAGACAGATCATACCGTGCTTCTTTGCCACTCTCTGCATGACCTCCATCGTCAGCTGATTATGGTCACAGGCGATATTGGTCTTTGTAAAGATCGGAGCAAGCTCGTGCTGCGCGGGTGCCGCCTCGTTATGCTCGGTCTTAGCGCTAACGCCGAGCTTCCAGAGCTCTTTATCGACCTCTTCCATATACGCGGCAACGCGGGGCTTGATAATTCCGTAATAGTGGTCGCTAAGCTCCTGACGCTTTGGGGGCTTTGCGCCGAAAAGGGTGCGTCCCGTGTAGATCAGATCGCATCTCTTCTCGAACATAGCGCGGTCGATAAGGAAATACTCCTGCTCGGGACCGACGCAAGCCTTCGTCGAGGTGACGTCCTCGTTGCCGAAGAGCTTGAGCACGCGCATCGTCTGGCGGTTGAGAGCCTCCATCGAGCGCAGAAGGGGAGTCTTTTTATCAAGAGCTTCTCCGCCGTAGGAGCAGAACGCCGTGGGGATGCAGAGCGTTTTCTCCTTGATAAAAGCATAGGAAGTGGGATCCCACGCGGTATATCCGCGCGCCTCAAAGGTTGCGCGAAGTCCGCCCGAGGGGAAGGACGAAGCATCGGATTCGCCCGAAACGAGCTCCTTGCCCGAAAATTCGAGCAAAACGCCGCCGTCGGAGGTCGGATTAATGAAGGCATCGTGCTTTTCTGCGGTGACGCCCGTCA
>JAZTXK010000036.1:0-21411 GCA_045636385.1 Eubacteriales bacterium | reverse complement strand
ATACTCGAACTTGGGCTTGCCAATCTCGTCAACGATAGCGTCAACGAAGTCGAGGAAGCGCTTGATCTCCTCGTGTGCAAGCATGATAGCGTCGTACATAACGTCATCCGGAACCTCGTTTGCGCCTGCCTCGATCATAACGACCTTCTGGCGGGAAGCAGCAACGGTGAGCTCGAGGTCGGAAACCTTGCGCTCAGCCTCGGTGGGGTTGATGACGATCTTGCCGTCAACAAGACCTACGTGGAGTCCGCCGAGCGGGCCGTTCCACGGGATATCGGAGATGGAGAGCGCGATCGAGGAACCGATCATTGCAACAACCTCGGGCTCGCAGTCGTGGTCAACGGACATAACGGTGAGGGTAAGAGCAACGTCGTTGCGAAGGTCCTTCGGGAAGAGAGGACGAACGGGACGGTCGATAACGCGGGAAGTGAGAACTGCCTTTTCGCTGGGCTTGCCTTCTCTCTTGAGGTAACCGCCGGGGATCTTACCTGCGGAATACATTCTCTCCTCAAGGTCTACCGAGAGGGGAAGGAAGTCGATGCCGTCACGGGGCTTCTCGGATGCGGTTGCGGTGCAAAGAACGGAAGTCTCACCGTATCTTACAAGGCACGCGCCGTTTGCAAGGCCTGCAAGCTTGCCGGTTTCAACAACAAGGGGACGGCCTGCGAGGGTGTAGTGGAACACTCTGTGCTGGTCAAAGACCTTAGCGGAACTTTTGATCTCGTACATAATTTTGTACCTCCAAAAAATTTTATATTCATCCGCCAATGGTTTAGCACTTAACATTACGCGCAATCAAGCCTTGTGCGCGATGTTAACTGCTAATCCTTTTGCGGACGTTAGTTTTTTATTTTTTAATGAAAATTTCCGAGCGCAGCGAGGAAATTCACCTCAACTCTTCACTCTTCACTCTTCACTCTAAAATACATTTGGGGCAAGGGGCGGCACGTCAAGCGCGACCGTCCTTCTTGCCCCATCCGTATTACTTTCTGATGTCGAGTCTTGCGATGATCGAACGGTAGCGCTCGATATCGTTGTTCATCAGATACTTGAGAAGATTTCTTCTGCGTCCAACCATCTTAAGGAGTCCGCGACGGCTGTGGTTGTCGTGGGTGTTAGCCTTGAGATGCTCGTTGAGAGAATTGATTCTGTGGGTAAGAATCGCGATCTGTACCTCGGGGGATCCGGTATCGCCTTCGCAAGTTGCGTACTCGGCGATGATTGCCTGCTTTTCAGCCTTAGTCATTGTTTTTCACCTCATGAAAAATATTTTATGCGCGGGCACAGCGATCGGTGGGTGAAGTGCACTTTGTGCCTTTATCCGAAAACCGAGCCGGCGTCATTCGAGAAGAATTATACCACAATTATGAGAAAAAGTAAAGGGCTTTTTTTGAAGTTTTAGAATCCGTTCACAATTTTTTATCTTTTATTATTATATTAAATTTTAAAATTTCGTTTTTGTGCGATTTTGACAAACGCCGTTACTTACATTTGTAGAAATTACGATTGACAACAATTCTTATTTATGGTAAAATATAAACTGTAAAAAACACTTTTAAGGAGATTCCTATGAAAAATTTTGCAAGAATCATTGCTCTGCTTTGCGCAGTCATCCTTCTTGTTCCCTGCTTTGCATCCTGTGCAAACACTCAGGGCGGCGAAGATACCACCGCTCCCAATGCACAGACTCAGGCTCCCGACGAGGAGACCGTTCCCGTTGACGACGGCAAGGACAAGGACGGCTACGAGCGCGACGACCTCCCCGACGAGCTCGACTACAAGGGCGAGACCGTTTCCATCCTCGGATGGGAAGACGTTGAGCGTCCCGAGTTCGAAATCCTCGAGGACGAGACCGGCCTCGATATGGTCAAGGACGCTATCTACAACCGTAACCTCGCTGTTGAGGACCGTCTGGGCGTGACCCTCGAATGGACCATGCAGAAGGGTAACAACTCCAACCGCGCGGCGTTCGCCAACTACGTTCAGAACTGCTACTCGGGCGGCACCTTCTTTGATATCATCGCTACATACTCCCGTACCGCTGCTATGCTCTGCGTTGACGGTCTTCTTCAGGACATCAACGCTATCGACGACAGCTACCTCAACTTCGAAAAGCCCTGGTGGCCCGAATGCATGGTAGAGACCTGCTCGATCAACGATTCCCTTTTCTTCGTCTCGGGCGATATTTCGACCAACATTCTTCACTTTATGTACGCTGTTTACTACAACATGGACCTTCTCGCGACCCTTAACCTCGAGAATCCCATTGAGCTCGTAGACAACAAAACATGGACACTCGATAAGCTTATCGAGATGACCGACAACCTCTACGTTGACCTCGACCAGGATGGCAAGGCATCCGAGGGCGACCAGTATGGCTTCTCTTCCTCCTACTTCCATCTTGACGCGTTCTACTCCGGCTCGGGTCTCCGCCTCGTTGAGGACGATCCCTCCGGAATCCTCAAGATCTCCGACGACTTCTACAGCGAAAAGGCAATTGCTCTCGCAGATAAGCTCGGCGCATGGTTCAATCAGGGCGACTCCTACGTAAGTGCCCGCGGCGAGAGCTGGAACGAGGATACCCCCTTCTGCGAGGGCAGATGCGTATTCATTCAGAACCGCGTATACCTTGCCGACGCTCAGTACGCGGGCGGCACGGGTCCCCTCCGCGAGGTTGACTGGGAATTCGGTATCCTTCCCACTCCTCTTTACGACGAGAATCAGGAAGATTACATCACCCTCCTCGGCAACCCCATCACCCTCTGGTGCATAATGGCTAACGCAAAGGATCCCCAGATGAGCACCGCAGTTCTTGAGTGCTTCGCTTCCGAGGCTTACCGCAAGACCTCTCCCGCACTCTTTGAGAACAATATGAAGTACCGCTACACTCCCGACACCGCAGGTAAGGGCGACGGCGCGCGTATGTTCGATATCATCCGTACCAACATCAACTTCGACCTCGGCAGACTCTTCTCCGACAGCCTTTCCTACATGAGCGAAATGCCCTCCGACGCTGCCGCTAACCGCACAAGCTGGGCAACCATCATGAAGCAGCAGAAGGTCGCGCTCACCAGAGCGATGAGCACTCTCAACAAGTCGCTTGAGCAGATCGTTGGCTGATCTAAGTAATAGTTTAATTTAATAAAAATCTCGGATATTTTGGAGCCATCGCTTCTCAATATCCGAGATTTTTTATTCAGGTGTTAAAATTTCCTGCTCAACAATGGATCATTAACATTGAAGACAAGAAAATTTTCCTTCAACCGGCAACTAAAAACCAGCAACTAATCTGCCCTTGACTTTTCCCCGAAAATATGGTAAAATAAAATGAAATATTATTTCCAAAGGAGAAATCAACAGAATGAAACTCACAAAGATCATTTCTCTTCTCTGTGCGCTCGTTATGGTTCTCTCGCTTTTTGCCGCTTGTGCGGAAACCGGAAGCGGTGAGGAAACGACCGAAGCGATCGCTTCGACCGAAGCGATTCAGACCGAGCCGGAAGAGACCAAGGATCCCAATTATGATGACGACGGATACCTCAAGTCCAAGCTCCCCGAGGATCTCAACTACAATGGTGAGGAGGTCAGCATCCTCGTTTGGGAGGACGTTGAGCGTCCCGAGTTTGAAGTTCTTGAGAGCGAGACCGGACTCGACCTCGTCGTTGACGCGATCTACGAGAGAAATATTGCAACCGAGGCAAAGCTCGGCGTCAAGCTCGTATGGTCCGAGCAGCCCGGCGACTCGAACGATCTCAAGGCTTTCGTAAACCACGTTCAAAACAGCCATTCCGCGGGCGTTTACTACGATGTTATCGCAACCTACTCGAGAACCTCCGCTTCCCTCTCGGCAAACGGACTTCTTACCGATCTCAACACCGTTGAGAACTCCTACCTCAACTTCGATATGCCCTGGTGGCCCGAGGCTATGCTCAAGACCTGCTCGATCAAGGATTCCCTCTTCTTCGTTTCGGGCGACGTTTCGACCAACCTCCTCCATATGATGTACGCTCTTTACTACAATATGGATATGCTCAAGAACCTCGGTCTCGAGGATCCCGTCAAGATGGTTGACAACAAGACATGGACAATCGACAAGCTCATTGAAATGACCGCAGAGATCTATCAGGACGCCGACCAGTCGGGCGGCCCCTCGGATGACGACGTCTTCGGCTTTACCTCCAACTACTTCCACCTCGAGGCATTCTACTCGGGCTCGGGTATGATGCTCCTTGAGCCCGCAACCGACGGCAAGGTCCTCAAGATCTCCGACGACTACCTCAGCCAGAAGACCATCGACCTCGTCGATAAGCTCTCTGCTTGGTTCGATCAGGGCGACACCTACATCAACCCTCCCGGAGGAAGCCTTAAGAACGACCTCGTATTCGCAGATGGCAGAGCTCTCTTCACCCAGAACCGCGTTTACATCGCGGACGCGCAGTACGGCGGCGGTAAGCTCCGTCACGCTGACTGGGAATACGGCATCCTTCCCAATCCTCTCTACGATGAGAATCAGGAGGACTACATCACCCTTATCGGTAACCCCTTCACTCTCTGGTGCATTATGGACGGCGCAGGGGATCCCTCTATGAGCACCGCAGTTATCGAGTGCATGGGCTCCGAGGGCTACCGCAAGACCTCTCCCGCACTCTTTGAGAACAATATGAAGTACCGCTACACTCCCGACTCGGCTAACAAGGGCGACGGCGCGCGTATGTTCGACCTTATCCGCGAAAAGATCTCCTTCGATCTCGGAAGAATGTTTGCGGCTGAAATGAACTACATCAGCGAAAAGCCCCTCCGCGCGGCTCTCGACGGCGTTTCCTGGGCAACCTCGGGCAAGCAGCAGGCTAACGCGCTCAAGAAGAACCTCGCTGACCTTAACAAGGGACTGGCGAGTGCGCTCGGCGAGTAATCCCTCGCGCAGTACAGAATTTAAGTAAATAAAATTTCTCGGATATTTTGAAGCGAATGCTTCTTGATATCCGAGATTTTTCTTTTGGGATCACACATCGTTTGCATATCTCTGTGACGTTTGATTTTTGTGCAAAAATTGCTAAAAACACTTGACTATTCGCGTATAATATGGTAAAATTAAATCAAACAAAACCCAAGGAGGTTATTATGAAACTTTACGCAAGAATCATCGCGCTTATCTGCGCAATTATGATGCTGGTTCCCGCGCTTGTTTCCTGTGCCAACACAAACGGCGGAGACACCACTACCGAACCCGCACAGACCGAGGCTGCACCCTCTGAAACCACCCCCGAAGTAGACCTCAATCTTGATGATCAGGGCTTCTGGAAGGATGATCTTCCCGACGAAATTGACTACAAAGGCGAGACCGTTTCCCTTCTCTACTGGGATGACGTTGAGCGTCCCGAGTTCGAGGTAACCGAGGAAGAGGCAGACGGCGATATGGTCAAGGAGGCTATCTACCGCCGTAACATCGCCACCGAAGAGCGCATGGGCATTACCTTTGAGTGGATCGGCACCCCCGGCGACTCGGGCGACCGCGCGAACTTCACCAACTACGTCCGCAACGCTTACTCGGGCGGTACATTCTACGACATCATCGCTACCTACTCGAGAACCGCAGGTATGCTTCTCACCAACGGCTTCATCCAGGACCTCAACGCTATTGAGGACAGCTACATCAACGTAGATCAGCCCTGGTGGCCCAAGTCGATGGTAAACACCTGCTCGATCGACGATTCCCTTTTCTTCGTTTCGGGCGATATCTCTACCAACGTGCTCCACTTTATGTATGCCGTTTACTACAACATGGAGATGCTTTCAAACCTCAATCTTGAGGATCCCGTTGCGCTTGTAGACAGCAACAAGTGGACTATCGACGCCCTCATCGAGCTCTCCTCCGAGCTTTACATCGACCTTGACCAGACAGGCGACGCATCCGATATGGACCAGTACGGCTTCTGCACCACATACTACCACCTTGATGCGTTCTACACCGGCTCTAATATGATGTGCCTCGTTCCCGGCACCGATACCACCCTCGCTATCTCCGAGGACTTCTTCGGTCAGAAGACCATCGACCTCGTTGACAAGCTCGGCACCTGGTTCAAGACCGGCGATACATACGTAAACCCCCACGGCGGCAGCATCGACTACGGCGCTCCCTTCGAGGAAGGCAACGCTCTCTTCTGTCTGAACCGTGTATACATGGCTGACAACCAGTATGGCGGCGGCACCGCTCCCCTCCGTAACGCAGACTGGGAATACGGTATTCTTCCCGTTCCGAAGTACGATGAGTCTCAGGAAAACTACATCACCGTTGTAGGTAACCCCTTCACTCTCTGGTGCGTAATGCAGAACGCCAAGGACGCTCAGATGAGCTCCGCAGTTATCGAGTGCATGGCTTCCGAGGGTTACAGAAAGACCTCTCCCATGATCTTCGAGAATAATATGAAGTACCGTTACACTCCCGACTCCGCAGGCAAGGGTGACAGCGCGCGTATGTTCGATATCGTCCGCGAGTCGATCGCATTCGACCTTGGCCGTATCTTCTCCGATATTCTCAGCTTTATGAGCGAAATGCCCTCCAAGGCTGCTGCTACATCCTCGAGCTGGGCTTCCATGAAGGCACAGTACGAGAGAACTCTCAAGAGATCTATGTCCGACCTCAACAAGAGCCTTGAAGAAGTTCTCGACAATTAAATTCAATTCATAAAAAAGAAAGCGGGAGGCAAGCCTCTCGCGGTCTTTTTTAACATTTTTTTCGATTTCCTCTTGATAATTAACAAGAAATATGATAAAATAGTTTGAATTATACCTTAAGGAGGATAATATGAAACTTTACGCAAGAATTATCGCGCTTATCTGTGCAGTTCTGATGCTGGTTCCCGCTCTCGCCTCTTGTGCTGACACAAACGGCGAAGACGTTGTTACCACCGAGCCCGCAGAGACCGAGGCTGCTCCCTCTGAAACCACTCCCGAAGTAGACCTCAATCTTGATGCTGAGGGCTTCTGGAAGGACGATATTCCCGAGGAAATCGACTACAAGGGCGAAAAGGTTACCATACTCTACTGGGATGACGTTGAGCGTCCCGAATTTGAGGTCACCGAGGATGAGGCTGACGGCGATATGGTCAAGGAAGCTATCTACCGCCGCAATCTTGCAACAGAGGACCGCATCGGCGTTACGTTTGAGTGGATCGGCACTCCCGGTGACGGCGGCGACCTCGCCAACTTTACCAACTACGTCCGCAACGCATACTCGGGCGGCACATTCTACGACATTATCGGCGCATATTCCAGAACCGCAGGAAGCCTTCTTACCAACGGTCTGATCCAGGACGTCAACAAGATCGAGAACAGCTACATAAACCTCGATCAGCCCTGGTGGCCCGCATCGATGGTTGACACCTGCACGATCGAAGATTCCCTCTTCTTCGTTTCGGGTGATATCTCAACCAACGTACTCCACTTTATGTACGCCGTTTACTACAATATGGATATGCTCAAGAACCTCCAGCTCGAGGATCCGGTTGCTCTCGTTGACAGCCACAAGTGGACCATCGACAAGATGATCGAGTACACCTCCGAGCTTTACCTCGACCTCGATCAGGACGGTTCTATATCAGACCACGATCAGTACGGCTTCACCTCCACCTATTTCCATCTTGACGCATTCTACACCGGCTCGGATATGATGTGCCTCGTTCCCGGAACGGACACGAAGCTTGCCATCTCCGAGGAATACTTCGGTCAGAAGACCGTTGACCTCGTTGATAAGCTCGGCGCTTGGTTTGCGACCGGCGATGCATACGTAAATCCCCACGGCGGAAGCCGCAGCTACTCCCTCACCTTTAACGAGGGCAACTGCCTGTTCCGTCTCGACCGCGCGTACGTTGCAGATAATGCATACCACAACGGCGCACTCCGTAACGTAGAGTGGGAATACGGCATTCTTCCCGTTCCGCTTTACGATGAGAATCAGGATAATTACATCACCGTCGTCGGCAATCCTTTCTCTCTCTGGTGCGTAATGCAGAATGCAAAGGACCCGCAGATGAGCTCCGCTGTTATCGAGTGTATGGCGTCCGAGGCTTACCGCAAGACCTCGCCTATGATCTTCGAGAACAATATGAAGTACCGCTACACTCCCGACTCCGCAGGCAAGGGTGACTCTGCCCGTATGTTCGATATCGTCCGCGAATCCATAATATTCGACCTCGGCAGAATCTTCTCCGACGCTCTTTCCTACATGAGCGAATTTCCCTCCAGAGCCGCAGCTTCTTCTACGAGTTGGGCTACCGTGAAATCAACTCACGAAAGAACGCTCAAGAGAATGATGACTGAGCTCAACAAGAGCATTGACAAGATGATCGACAATTGATTTAAAACCGCGAGGGGCTTGCCCCTCGCGGTCTTTGTTAACAAAATTAACCGATTTACTCTTGATTATTAACAAAAAATATGCTAAAATGGTTCATATTATGCCCTTAAGGAGGATATTATGAAACTTTACGCAAGAATTATCGCACTTATCTGTGCAGTTCTTATGCTGGTTCCCGCTCTCGCCTCTTGTGCTAACACAAACAGCGGCGACGAAGTAACCACCGAGCCCGCACAGACCGAGGCTGCACCCTCAGAAACCACCCCCGAAGTAGATCTCAACCTTGACGATCAGGGATTCTGGAAGGACGACCTTCCCGAAGAGATCGACTATCAGGGCGAGACCGTTACCATTCTCTACTGGGACGACGTTGAGCGCCCCGAGTTCGAGATCACCCAGGACGAGGCTGACGGCGATATGATCAAGGAGGCTATCTACCGCCGTAACATCGCTGCAGAGGAGCGCATCGGCATCACCTACGAGTGGGTTGGAACCCCCGGTGACTCCGGCGACCGTGCAAACTTCACCAACTACGTTCGTAACGCTTTCTCCGGCGGTACATACTACGACATCATCGCTACCTATTCCAGAACCGCAGGTATGCTTCTTACCGAAGGTCTCATTCAGGACCTCAACGCAATTGAAGGAAGCTACATCAACGTAGATCAGCCCTGGTGGCCCAAGTCCATGCTCAACACCTGCTCGATCGAGGATTCCCTCTTCTTCGTTTCGGGTGACATCTCCACCAACGTGCTTCACTTCATGTACGCCGTTTACTACAATATGGACCTTCTCAAGAGACTCAACCTTGAGGATCCGGTTGCAATCGTAGACTCCGGCAAGTGGACCATCGATTCCCTTATCAACCTCACCAAAGAAACCTATGTTGACCTCGACCAGGACGGCGCGGCACCCGCAGGCGACCAGTACGGCTTCTGCTCCACCTACTTCCACCTCGATGCATTCTACACCGGTTCCGATATGATGCTTCTCGTTCCCGGCTCCGATACCAACCTCGAAATCTCCGAGGACTTCTTCGGTCAGAAGACCATCGACCTCGTTGACAAGCTCGGCACTTGGTTCAAGGCAGGTGACTCCGCAGTTAACCCCTCGGGCGGAAGCGTTGACTATCAGACTCCCTTCGAGGAGGGTAACTGCCTCTTCCGTCTCGACCGTGTATACGTTGCAGACAACCAGCACAGAGGCGGCGCACTCCGTAACGTAGACTGGGAGTACGGTATTCTTCCCGTTCCGAAGTACGATGAAACTCAGGAAAATTACATCACCGTCGTTGGTAACCCCTTCACCCTTTGGTGTGTAATGGAGAACGCAAAGGATCCTCAGATGAGCACCGCAGTTATCGAGTGTCTCGCTTCCGAGGGTTACAGAAAGACCTCTCCTATGATCTTTGAGAACAACATGAAGTACCGTTACACCGCTGATACCGCAGGTAAGGGTGACTCCGCTCGTATGTTCGATATCGTTCGTGAGTCGATCGCGTTCGACCTTGGCCGTATCTTCTCCGACATCCTCAGCTTTATGAGTGAAATGCCCTCCAAGGCTGCTGCTACCTCCTCGAGCTGGGCTTCTATGAAGGCACAGTACGAGAGAGCTCTCAAGAGAGCAATGTCCGACCTCAACAAGAGCCTCGACGAAGTACTTGACAAATAATTAAACCTATCCGACCGCGCCCGCTTTCTGCGGTGCGCGGTCGATTTCCATAAGGAGATATAAAAATGAGACTTGCAACGTCAACCTGTATCTTCCCCGCCCACCGTCAGGGCGGACGCACACCTCTTGAAGAATCTATCAAAATGTGCCACGAATGCGGCTTCCGCGTAATCGACCTCAACTGGGGCGGCGCGGGCGGACTCGGAGCAAAGAGTGAGCTCGCGGGCGACGATTGGGAGCGCAACATCGACTCTCTCGGAAACCTTGCGGCAAAGCTCGGAGTTGAGTTCTCGCAGTCGCACATGCCCTTTGACTCCAACCTCTACCGCCCCGAGCAGAAGCTTTCGGACGAATACCGCGTATGGTTTGCCGAGGCAAGCCGCCGCTGTATCGTAGCATCCGCGAAGCTCGGCGTCCGTTGGGTAGTCACCCACGCGCAGACCGCAACCGAGCAGGACGAAATGTCCTTCGAGGAAAATATGCGCGCGAATATCCACTACTACACTCCCCTTCTCGAGCTTGCCAAGAAGGAGGGCACGGGAATCGCCATCGAAAATATGGCTGAATTCCACCCCGCAAAGACCAAGCACCGCTTCACCGCCGCGCTTGAGGAGCAGATTGCCATCATCGACGCGATGGGCGACCCCATCTCCTGCCGTGCCTGCTGGGACTTCGGTCACGCAGAGCTCGTTTACCGCGATCAGGTAAAGCCTCTCCGTAAGCTCGGCCACCGCCTTGCCGCAACCCACGTTCAGGAATGCGACGGACGCGAGGACGACCACTACCTCCCCTTCGTCCGCGGGGGCACCAACTGGGAAGAGATCATGCCCCTCCTCAAAGAGATCGGCTACGACGGCGACTTCACCTACGAGGTCCACGGCTTCTACACCAAAATCCCCGACGACCTCCGCATCGAGGCAGGAAAGCTGGGATATAAGGTGGGAATGTATCTTATGGAGCTGTATAACAGAGCGTAAGGGAAAAAGAGGGCAGAGGTAAGAGGGCAGAGGGCAGAGGTAAGGTAAATTTCCTCGCTTTGCTCGGAAATTATTAAGATAATAATTTTGTTTATGCTTGATGACCGTATAATACATTCTACCCCCAAGCTTTAGTAAAATAAATAAACAATAAAGCCGAGATGCTTGAAGACTTTACTTCAAGCATCTCGGCTTTTATTAACTTGTTATAGGCTTTAGGTAAATAAGGCATTATCAGCAAAGCACAAAATTATTCAGATACGCTTTTCGAGCAAAGCGAGAAAAGCTCCCTTACCTCTGCCCTCTGCCCTCTTACCTCTGCCCTTATTTGCGCAGCCCCTTCTTAGCAAGGTATTCCTGCGCCTTGGGAAGGTTGTTGGTGGTAAGGTTTACGCAACGCGCGTTGATGGCGTTGTCCATTTGCTCCTCGGTGGTTCCCGAAAGGAAGAGAACGAGTCCACGGCCCTCAACGAAATCCGCGCCGTCGAGTGTCTTCTTTACGCTCTCGGGATCGGTCTTGGAGCCGGGGAGGGATACGCCGTAGAGGCGGTCGTAGATCGACTCGTCGAGTCGCTTCATGCTGTAAGGCATAAAGGAGAGGGTCTTGAATTCGGGATAGTAGTCCTGAAGATACTTCAGAGTGGGGCAGTCGCCCGCCTCGATGACGGTGCGCTCAACGAGATCGTACTTCTTGAGCATTTCAACGACGATATCAACGCACTGGGGGCGGAAATCCTTGATCTCGACGATATGGAGGGGCTTATAATCGTAGCTTACGAAAAGGTCGAGAGTTTCCTCGAAGGTGGGAACGCGGTAGCCCTTGAACTCCTCGCCGAACTTGATGCCGGCGTCGAGCTTCTTGATCTCCTCAAGAGTCATAAAGCTGATCGCGCCGAAGCCGTCGGTGGTGCGCTCGACGGTCTGGTCGTGCATGATAACGGGCACGTTATCGCGGCTGAGGTGAACGTCGTATTCGAGGACGTCACAGCGGGCGTCAAGCGCCGCCTTGAAGGATTCGAGTGTATTTTCGGGAATGAGATCCTTGATACCTCTGTGCGCGGTGATCTGGATATTCTGTCTTGTTGCATCTTCCCATCTGATAGCCATAAGAAAATTTCCTTTCTACTTGCAATTTTTTAGGATTTGTGGTAAAATAATATCAGTAAAATTTGGAGGCGGAAATGAAAACTTTTACGCTTGACGCGAATATAATGAATCTTGAGGGCGCGGCGGATGCGGATATGATCTGCTTTGTGCCCACGGAGGAGTCGCTTCTTCCCTGCCGCGCGGCATGGAGAGGCGTGCTGATCGACGCGCTTCGCCGCGACGTGCCGGTGACGGCGATAGTCAAGGGCTTTGACGGCGCGCTGATGCCAACCGAATACGACGCCCTTTGCGAGTCGCTTTCCTACGTCAGCTTCATCTTCACCGACACGCGCTCGGCAGAGCTTTTTCTCAAAGAGCCAACCTTTGACGCGGAGGAGATACTTCGCGCAATACATAAACGCTTCGGCGTCCTCTCGGTCGTTCTGACCGACGAGGGTCTTGCCTTTGACGGCGAGAAGATCACGGAATTTACGGAGGAATAATTATGTTTAAAGAGATCAATCCCACCGAACTTGAAAATATGAATGCCTTCCGCGCCGTCGGCAAGGAATGGTTTCTCATCACAGCCGAGGCGGACGGTGTCAAGAACGCCATGACGGCATCCTGGGGATTCCTCGGAAACCTTTGGAACAAGAATGCGGCGGTATGCTTTGTCCGTCCGCAGAGATTCACCCACACGCTGACCGAAAAGGCGGACCGCGTCAGCCTTTGCTTCTTCGGCGACGGCTACCGCCACGAGCTTGGTAAGATCTTCGGCAGGCTGAGCGGCAAGGATCTTGATAAAGCGGCAGAAGCCGGCTTCCACTACACCTACCTCGACGGCGTTCCCGCATTTGAGGAAGCGCAGCTCGTTCTCGTTTGCCGCAAGATGTATACGGATAAGATAAAGCACGAAAACTTTATCGACCACGAAGCCGACGAAAAGTGCTATCCCGCGAAGGATTATCACACCGTTTATGTTTGTGAGGTCGAGGCGGCGTATTTGAATATGTAATGATTAAGGTAAATTTCCGCTTGGGTGGAAATTTACCTTTTAATTTTATGCGGATATTCGCGCCCTTCGGGCGCGGGGGTGACAGAGCGCAATACTTCCCTACATTCGGGAAGTATTGACTCTGTCCAAAATCGAGAAGCGAAGCTTCACGATTTTGAAGCGCGGTGGCGCGAGCTTAAGCTCGCGCATTGGTCCGAGGCTCTGTGCAGCTCTGACGGTTTTCCGAAGGAAAATGGAGGCGCAAGCCGACAAGGCAGAGTTGCAGCTTGCCGCAGGCAAGTGTTCGAACTCCGCTTAAGGAACTTTTTGAAAAAAGTTCCTTAAGAATCTTCAAAAACTTTTTCGCTGATTAAAGGTTAAATGCTACCTCGATCTCTCTGATTTCTTCGGGGCTGATCGGAACGATGGTACCGTTCATTGCCGCGATGTCGCAGAGGGATTCTGCGCCGAACTCGAGAACCTCGAGGCGGTCGTATGCGTTGAGAAGCGAGGTTCCGCCGACGATCACGCAGTCGTTTTCAACGATCGCGATGGGAGCCTTGATGCTGATCGAATCGACGATCTTTTCGGGCGCGTTCTCGATAGTGCCGTAGGGATGGCGGACAGTGTTACGAAGGCAGATGTAGCCCTCGGGGATGAGGTGGGAGTTGAACTCCGCATCGGTTGCGGCGAACGCCATAACGTAGGGAGCGCGTGAAAACGCGATGCTGTCGATATCGTCACGCGCGGCGAAAATCTCGCCCGCGATCTTTGCGAAATTCGAGGGAACCTTGCCCGCCTCGCACTTGTCGCCCTCAACGCGAACGTGCATATCGGGAGTGAGCTCGAGAAGATCCTCGTCCTCGGGAGTGATGATGAAGCCGCCCTCTACCTTCTTCGCGAACGCGCCGACACCCATGGTGAAGATCTTGTTGCGGCAGCAGCGTGCGCACATTGCGCTCATTTCCTCGCGGATAGCGGTTTCGTTATCCGAACCGAGCGTTGCCTCGTAAGTCTTGGGAGAATTCTTGAGTGCAAGCTCCTCTGCGGTGAGCTCCTTTACGTCCTTCTTGAGCATAGCGGCAGCGATGCCGGTTCTTGCGGCGTAATCGAGTGCCTCGAACATCATAAACGCTCTCTCAAGGCTCTCTGCGCCGAGAACTACGCCGTGGTTTTCAAGCAGAACGGTGTCGCAGCCCTCTGCGAACTTCTCCGCGATCTTGTCGCCGAGCTTCTTCGAGCCGGGGAGCGCATACTTTGCGATCGCGATCTTGCCGCAGAGCTTCGAAACGCCTGGCATGATATCGAGCTTGGGAAGCTTTCTCTCAAGGCTGTATGCAACGAGTGCCGCGGGATGCGCGTGGAAAACCGCCTTGAGGTCGGGGCGGGAGCGAAGAACTGCGAGGTGGAAGGGGTACTCGGTCGAGGGGCGGTGCTTGCCGTGAACAACACCGTCGGGAGTTACCCACATGATGTCGTCAGCGGTGAGGTGCGCCTTGTCAACGCCCGAGGGGGAGATCCACATTACGCCGTCATCGTCCATGATCGAGAGGTTTCCGCCCGAGGTGGTGGTCAGCTTGTTTGTGTAAAGTCTTGTCATTATGTAGGCTATCTTTTCAGCCGAGGTCATATTGAGCAATTTCATTTGGATTTCTCCTTAAAAAATAATATATAATAGAATTATATCATATATTTGCCGTCATTTCAAGAGGTGACGGCTTGTTTTATGAAAAAACCGAAAAGGAAAGTGAAATACGCAAGAAATAATCACTTTTTGAGCATTTCGGCTGTTTTTCGCCGTTGGTTTGCGTTTTTGAACATCTTTTACTTGACTGAATTGCGCATTTGTGATATAATTGACTCATCAAATTTTGGAGAAACGATATGTCAAAAGAAGAAAGATACGCCCTGATACTTGATACTTTGCGCACGCGCGGGAACGTCACGGTCAACTACCTTGCCAAGAAGCTTTTCGTCAGCCCGTCGACCATCCGCCGCGACTATCAGGAGCTTGAAAGCCGCGGACTTCTGCACCACACCTACGGCAAAGCCACCCTCAATTACGGCGAGGAAGCGGGGCTTCCCATCCTTCTGCGCCGCAAAAATATGCCCGAGGCAAAGCTGAATATCGGAAAGAAAGCCGCCGAGATTATCCGCGACGGCGACATAATATTCATTGACGCATCCTCGACCGCGCTCTGCATGGTCGAGCACCTTTCGCGCTTCAATCACCTGACCGTGGTCACAAACGGTCTGCACACGCTGGCACAGCTTGAAAACCTGAGCAATCTGACCGTTTACTCCCTCGGCGGACTGCGAATGAACAACTCAATGGCGCTGACGGGGCAGTTTGCGATAGACAATCTCTCGCGCCTGCACATCGACAAATGCTTCTTCTCAACCACGGGAATTTCGCTCGACGGCAGACTTCTCGACGCCCTCGAGCCCGAGCATAACGTCCTCTCGATGCTCCTCTCGCGCTCGAAAACCAAGGTCTACCTCTGCGACAGTTCGAAGATCGGAAAGACTTATCTGCTTGAGCTCTGCAAGATCGGGGACGTGGATTACGTAATTTCGGATGCGGAGTTTTTTGAAAGCGTAGAAAAGCCGCAAGGTTGCGAAACGGTATTTGTGAGGGCATAAATAATTAAAGGTGGTAAAACATGAAAAACAGAGTATTAGATAAATTACTGTGCACCTGCCCCGACTTAAAAAACGATATCGACGGATACCTGACCGAATTTTCCGATATACATTTACATTTGATTTTCGGTGACGTTTTCAATCCTTATTTTCTTAAATTGCTTGAAGATCCGACAAACAATAAAAAGCAGTTGACAGTAATCGCACAATTAATTGAAGAAATGTCAGCGGCGGACGAATACACGCAAGAGGTGGTTGTGACCACCGTATTGGAACGCTTATCGGATGAAGCTTGCAAGTTTAAAGAATTTCAGTCTTTTGCAGGTGTAAATACCGTCCGATTAATGAAAAAAATGCAATAATTCACAGCTTTATCACCAAAAGACCTTTGAAAAGTCCAAACAAATAAATCGCACTCTCCCATTTGCCCTCCCGCTTGCGGGAGGGTTGGGTGGGTATAGAGCGCCGCGCGGAATTTTACCGCCGGAACGAAACCAAAAGCGAAATATAATAAAAACCGCCGAGAGTTACCTAAAAAGTCACTCTCGGCAATATTGTTATCCTGCCCAACAATACATATGATTTTTCGTAATGCTTATTTCCCTTGCGTACGCATCAACAACCTGAAGCATAAACAGCTTGTTGCGGGCAAAATGATTTAATTTGAAGACTGTAACCTTTTCTTCACCCAAATCGAGTACAGATGACTCCAAAATCCTCCAGTCAGACAAGGTTTTCAAATATTTCTTTGCGACGTCTGTTTCGCAGGACAGCATTTTTGCTACCGAGCCTATTGTCATCGAGTTGTACTTTTCTTCAAACAAATGGCGCACCAAGCGTCGGAAATCATCCTCACCGAGCATATCAAGCACAGCGCAAGTATCTGCCGAAGCGAACACTTCATCTTTTTGCTTCTTTAACAGTGCGGCACCAAGTTCTCCGCAGTAAAACACCGAACCTTCGCCGCAATTCATAATTCCGGTTTTGAGATGTGGATCGGCTGAAAGAGCTTCAAGGTATTTCTTCTTTTCTTCGGGACTGTGTTCATCCATAAAACCGGCAATTCCGTCCAGTAACGTGTCGATCGTGTCTGAGAACACATCCTCCGCGCTCTTCTTCTCATTTGATTTTATGCGTCCGTACATCGCATCGACCGTAACTCCGAAAATATCTGCAATAATAGGAAGCAGCATAATATCGGGCATAGTGGTGCTCGTCTCCCATTTTGAGACAGACTGTGCCGAAACACCGATGATATCTGCTAACTGTTCTTGCGTCATTCCGTTTGCACGGCGCAAATTTGCAATGTTTTCTCCGATTTGTTTCATAATTTGAAACCTCCTTGTGTAGTGTGCAGTCGCAGTCGGTATTCCCACCGCGCTGACTACATTATACACCCCCGAGCAGCATATTTCCATAAATCATTCGGCGAGTGACTCACTCAAACGGCAAGTTGCTTGCGGCAATAGGGGAACGCACTCTATCTTCACATTATTTTTTCTCTACTCTATAAAGCGTAAACGCGTTCTTTTCGAGCGAGAAGAAATGTCTGAAAACGCCGTCGGTGCCTACCTTGCGGGCGGCTTCGGCGGTCATCTCGACCGTCTTGCCCTCGCAGGTCTTGCCCGTTACGACGTTGTTGTGATTAGAGTCGCAAAGGTGACCCTTGATGACGTAATCGCCCGCGGGCATGCCCGAAATTTCAAGCTCGCCGAGAATAGTCTCGCCCGAGGTATTTACGACGATCAGCGAAATTACCTCATCATCCTCGACCGCCACGGCGCAATACTCGCTGTCGCGCGAGAGAGCCTCGCTGACCGAAACGCCGAGTCTTTCGCCGCAGAGATCGTGAAGCATCTTTATCGCAACACCGTTCGGTGTCATCGCGTAGCTTCCGTCCTCGCAAAGAAGGAACTGCGTAAAGGAAATCTGCAGCTCGGGGTTGTGGAAGGTGCACCAAGGGAAGGGGTAAAGCTCGGGTTCTTCCGCGCATCCGAGCGCGAGAAGATAGGTGATAAGTCCCGCGGCGTTATAGAGCGAATCGCCGTCGATGCCCGTGGTGCGCGCCCGACCGAGCTCGTTGAGGAACACCTTTCGCTTCGGCAGACCGAAATCCGCGAGCATTTCGTTGTGGAGCTTCAGAATATGACGGAGCTTATCCACGCCAGAAAGGCGGGCGACGTCATACTCCTTCTTGCCCACAAGATTCATCGTTGCGCCCGAATCGTAGTGGTGATAGGAATAAAAATCCATCTCCACACCCGCAGCTTTGAGCTTTTCAACTATCTCGCGCATCATATCCCAAACCGTGATCGGATGCGCCGCGGCAAAGCCGCCGAGCTCGAGCGGGAGGTCGTAGTTATGCTTTTCGTTGAGCCTCTTGACCGCGCGGTGGGCACAAAGGTAGATATTTACGTATTCCTCGGCGTTCAGGAGCCCGAACGAGCGTATATCGACCTCGTTACAGCACTCGATATAGCGGATATTAGGTGCAAGCTCCTTACAATATTCGACAGCCTTCTCGAATATACTTTCATATTCGTCAAATGTTATCACACCGTCCGACACCTCGCGCTCGAGTCGGCGGACGTTGAGCAGAAGCTCGTCCGCCTCTTTTGCGTGGGAGGTAAGGTAGGCTTTGAATCGCGTTCCCGACGGCGCGGGGACGATGTTTTTCCAATCGTAGGGATAATGCAGTTCTTCGGCAGGATAACGCGCCACGCCGATGTCGTAATCGGGATAGAACTCGCCCGTTCTGTAATCCCAATACTCGTCAAGCGTGATCCAAACGCGCATGATCTCGGCGCGTCCGATCTGCCCTGCCATATAAGCAGGAAAATCCTCGGGCGGAGAGTAGCGCAGAGTGCTGTTCTGCCAGCGAGTGGGATCAATGTATTTTCCGAGCTTCTCGGATCGGTTGACTTTTATTTTCATTTTTTGTTCCTTTCTTAATTTTCAAAGGTACACATCGGTTTTGCTTGCGGTAAACGTTAGTTGCGCGAGCTCCCTTCACCACTTCCGTGGTCCCCCTCCCTCCCGGAGGGAGGCTGAGAGGTATCTGCGAACTCCTTCGGATATTCAGCGAATATCGCTCGGATATATAATTTTGCATAGCAAATAGGAATTTTTAATTTAAATAATTCCACACTCGTAATGGAGCATCAGCAAACTAATCCTATTGACCTAAACAGAGTTAAAGCTGTAAACGAAATTTGCTGCATAAACAAACAAGTCAGCACAAACTAAGCCTCCCTCCGGGAGGGAGGGGGACCACGTAAGTGGTGGAAGGAGCCCGCGCAACTTCATTTGAGCACTCGCGACGCCACTGTAATCTTCTTAAAGAGAAGACTTTACAACCGAATCAATATACCGACACACAGCAATAAAATTATCGTCGATCTGACTGTTTGTAAATCTAATAACTTTAAGTCCGTAGCCTTCAAGAATATACGTGCGGAATGCGTCCTTTTCTTTGCCGACCGCGGTATGATGCTGCGAGCCGTCAATTTCAATCACAAGCTTCGCCTTGTGACAGTAGAAATCCGCGATAAAATTATCAATGGCTTTCTGCCGTTGAAATCTGATCTCATATTTTGATAAATACCCATACCACAAACGTTTTTCCTGCGGTGTGGCGTTTTTACGCAGATTTTTGGCAAGGATTATATTCTTTTTGTTGTAATCAAGCGACATTTGAATTATTGTTATTCGTTTGAATTGCAACACAACCCAAATGATTTTCCATCAAATCGAACAGCTTTTCTTCCGTGCTTTTCTCTTTGGCTTTAGGACGTTTGCAAATTTTTCTTATGCACCATTCAGTGATCTGATACAGTTTGACTATCACCAAAATAGGAAACAGCAGTATAAATCCAATGAACTCACCGCTTTTATCAAATATTCTTTGAATGCGGGTAGGGGAATAACTCGGACCGATATAACGAACCTCGCCTTTGAATTCGAGTTCATTATCCTTTTCATCGAATTTCGAAATAAACCAATTTCCGCCTGAGTGCCCCATGCGCTCTATACCGATGTGTATCTCATCACCGGTCAGCTTAATTATGTAGTCATCGAAATAGAAAAGCTGTCCGTCTGTGGTGGGAAACTTTTTTAGATCACTTGTAAACGATTCTTTGGTACCGTGATATTTGAAAATATATTCTTTGGACATATTAAAAATCCCCTTTATAACATACTCCTGAATAATAATTGCACGAACCCGAAGTTGCAATCAATATCCAGTGATATATCAGAAAATTATTAAACCTTCTTCCGAACAACCCAAGAGCCGTTGCATTTCTCCGCACATTCCCCGCATTTCAAATCAGCTAATTTTGCGACGGATTTATCAATTTCTATCATTTCAGCCAAGGAAACTATTCTTGCTTCATCCTCTGTGTGATTTCTGCCGCACAGAAACTGCCAACAGCCGTCTTTATCGTGAGAAACGTATAATATCGGTTTATTTTCATTCAGCACGTGACAGCAGGTGAAGCACATTGTATTCGGTGCGTCGGGAAACGGGAATTTCCTTTTAAACAGCTTCATATCACTTAATAATCGGATAAAGCTGAACCGTATTGCCTCCGTCGACTACAAGCTCCGCGCCTGTCGTATTGCGGGCGTGCTCGGCGAAATACCAGACGGCGTCGGCGATATCCGCGCCGTCGGCAACGTCGCCGATGGGGGTGAAGCGCGAGGGGACGTCGCGGTAGAAATCGGGATTTTTCTCCCAGCGGTCGGTTCTGATCATACCGGGAAGCACGGCGTTGACACGGATATTATACTTTCCGAGATCGATCGCCAGCGCGCGCATCAAGCCGAGCTGACCGCCCTTTGATGCAACGTACGCAACGCGGTCGGGGATGGCGCGGTAGGCGGTATTTGAGTTGATAAACACGATATTTCCGCCGCCCGTATCTCTCATTATTGACGCTGCGTACTCGCAGAGGCAGTAGTTCCAGACGACGTTGGTGTTGATGACCTTCATTATATCGGTGATGGGACTTTCAAATATCTTCTGACCGAGTCCCTGATCGGCGGCGTTGAGTACGAGAGTATCGATCAAGATGCCCTTTTCGAAAAGGAATTTGAACATTTCCGCAACGCCGCGCTCGTTGACGGTGCGCTCGTCGATGAGCGAGTCGATCGCATAGCCGAGGATATTGACCTGCGGATATTTGTCGCGGTAACGTCGCTCTGCCTCGGCGACCTTTTCGGGATCTCTGCCTGTAAAAACGACGTTTTTGCCCTCGGAGGCGAATTTTTCAACTATTGCGACGCCCGTGTTGATCGTCGCGCCGGTGATAAGTACACTTCTCATTTTTTACCTCAAAAACAGTACAGCTGATTGTATTAATTCCTGTATTTTTTATAAAATCGTTTTTTCGGCGGCTTTGCCGACCGAAAAAACACCTTTTAGACGAGCCTCGCGAGTCCGCGCGCCGAGGGGAGCCGCCAAAATCCGCGATTTTGGCAGGCGGCGATAAGCGCGCGTACCCTCGATTGTAAAACGCAGTTTTACAATCGAAAATCAAAAATAGAATGCGGTCTCGGGCGGACGGATGTCGGTCAGCGCGCCGGTGTAGTGGCGGAGGGTGTGCGGCTGATAGGGATGTGCCAGACAGGCTTCCTCGTTCAGCTCGATTCCAAGACCCGGCTTGTCCGGTATGGTGTTATAT
>JAZTXK010000035.1:0-3716 GCA_045636385.1 Eubacteriales bacterium | reverse complement strand
AGTCCCTTTTGTCAACCCCTTTTTCAAACTTTTTTTCGTTTTTTTGCAGTTTGTATGTTTGGTTGCATCTTGCACAAGTCACAGTCTCGGCTTTTGTGCAAATTGACGTATGAAATCGACCAAAATCGCAAATTTCCCCTTGATTTCTTGTTTATTATATAGTATAATATAAGATGGTAATATATCCGACTTCAAAAAAATTTGAAATTTCGAGGTAGAAAAATGTTGATCCCTAAAAGAATTTTAACCGTAAGCTCGGCAAACATGGACTTCGTTATGAGCGTAAGCAAGATCCCGCAGGGCGGTGAGACCCAGCTTGAAAGCGGAACTTATCAATTCGTTCCCGGAGGCAAGGGCGCAAATTCCGCCGTTGCAGTTCGTCGTCTCGGAGGAGACAGCGTATTTTGCTGTCGTCTCGGCAAGGATTCGAACGGCTCCATAATGCATAATATTTATAAAAAGGAAGGGCTCGACACGCGTTTTATCGTTGTTGACGCGGAGGCTGTTACCGGCCTTGGCGCAATTATGGTTGAGCCGAACGGTCAGAACCGCATAATTCTCTTCCCCGGCGCGAACGTCCGCCTCAAGAAAGAGGACATTGACGCCTCCTTTATCAGCCGTCCCGACGCACTTCTGATGCAGCTTGAGATCCCGCAGGAAGCCGTTTTGCACGCGGCTTGGACTGCACACGATAAAAATATTCCTATAATTCTCGATGCGGGACCCGCAAATCGAGATTTTCCGCTTGAAGATCTCCCTCCGCTTGAAATTTTTTCGCCCAACGAGACGGAGACGGAAATTTTCACGGGCATCAATCCCTCCAACCCCGACAACTGTCTGCGCGCCGCTATGGCACTTCAGAAGCTCGTCGTTGCGAAATATTACGTCATCAAGCTCGGCGGACGCGGATGCTACATTTATGACGGCAAATATTATCACTGTCTGCCCGCTTACGGCGTAAATGCAGTTGATACCACCGCCGCGGGCGACGCTTTCACCGCCGCGCTCACTCTTGAATATCTGCGCTCGGGCGATATCGTCCGCGCGGGACGTTACGCGAACGTGGTCGGCGCACTTGCAGTCAGCAAGAAGGGTGCACTTCCCTCGCTTCCTACCGATGCTATGGTTAACAAATTCATCGCAGAAAAGGCGATCAGACTTTAATTGCTTCCTTATATATAAATAGAGGTGTAAAAATGACTGACAATAAGATCTGCCGACTCATTTCGGCTCTCCTTGACCACGCGGAAAAGTGCGGAATGCTTGACTCCGCCGACCGCATCTACGCCGCGAACACTCTTTGCGCGGAGCTTCATCTTACTGCTTTTGAAGATTACGTTTCCGTGGACGAGAAAAATCTCCGTCTGCACGAAATTCTCGACGCGATCTGCGATTATGCAGTAGCTAATAATATAATTAATGAAGGAATTACCGCGCACGATCTCTTTGACACCAAGCTGATGGGCATTCTAATGCCTCGTCCGAGCGAGGTCACGGCGAAATTCTTTGAGCTTTACAAGAACGATCCGAAGAAAGCAAGCGATTACTTCTACCGTCTTTCTATTGATTCCAATTACATACGCGAGGACCGTGTAGAGAAGGACCGCCGCTGGTCGGTTGACTCCAAGTACGGAAAGATCGACATTTCGATCAATCTTTCCAAGCCCGAGAAGGACCCGAAGGATATTGCGGCGGCGAAGCTTGCACCTCAGTCGGGCTATCCGAAGTGTCTGCTCTGCCCCGAAAACGTGGGTTATGCGGGACACGCGAATGCTCCCGCGCGCCAGAATCTGCGCCAGATCCCCTTTACCCTTGGTGGGGACGAGTGGTGTCTGCAGTATTCGCCCTACGTTTACTACAACGAGCATTGCATCGCGCTCTCCAAAGCACACGTTCCGATGAAGATCTGCCGCGCGACCTTCGAGCGTCAGCTTGACTTCGTCACCGAGCTTCCGCACTACTTCATCGGCTCGAACGCCGATATTCCGATCGTTGGCGGCTCGATCCTCTCGCACGACCATATGCAGGGCGGTTGCTACACCTTCCCGATGGAGCGCGCGGAGATCATTCTTACCGTAAAATTTGAAAAATTCCCCGAGATCGAGGCGGGTATCGTAAACTGGCCTATGTCGGTTCTCCGTCTGCGCTCGGCAAACAAGGCATCGCTCGTTGAGCTTGCCGATCAGATTCGCATCGCTTGGTCGGGTTATTCCGACGAGGCAAACGGCGTTGTTGCCTTCACGGGCGACACACCGCACAACGCGATCACTCCCATCGCGCGCCGACGCGGCGAGGATTTCGAGCTCGACCTCGTTCTCCGCAACAACCTCACAAGCGCGGAATTCCCGATGGGAATCTACCACCCGCACGCGGACAAGCATAATATAAAGAAGGAAAATATCGGTCTTATTGAGGTTATGGGACTTGCGATCCTTCCCGCGCGACTCAAAAAGGAGATAGCGCGCCTCGGCGAGATCATTCTTGCGGGCGAAGACGTCCGCGCCGATGCCGATTGCGAAAAGCACGCAGAGTGGCTTGAAAAATTCCGCGACAACTACACCTTCACCGCAGAAAACGTCGAAGAGATCCTCTGCAAGGAGATCGGAAAGACCTTCACCGCAGTTCTCGAGGACGCGGGAGTTTACAAGGCGACCGACGAGGGACGAGAGGCGATGATGAAATTTGTGGAATACGCCGGAGGCGTAAGTTGCTAGTATTAGTTGCTAGTTACTAGTTGCTAGTTGAAGGTGAATTTCCTCGCGTTGCTCGGAAATTTTCGATTATATTTAGGAGAAAGCTGATGAAACGCTACAATATTAATGTTTACAATGGCTGGCCAATGATATTCGACCTGTCAATATGTTTCATCTACGCAGCGATTTTGCCGCTTTATTTGCTGGCGTTCACGCCTCTTATCATTATATTCATAAAGAATCAGCGAGTTTATTATTTGCTTTGGCTTATATGCGCAATTTTTTCCGCAATAATTGTAGCAATAGTATTGCTCCGTCTTTTAGCCAACCGTTTTTATTATGATGAAAAGAATGAGGAAATCATCCTCAAACTGATTCATCAAGAACCAAAGCGCATACCAATTCGCGACATTTCTATGATTTCGCGCAAGGTTAACGCAAATAAAAACAAAGGTCCGGTTACGCATTATGGCAAAAATAATGCTTCCGAACGCAAGACCTATGGCGTTTCAGATGCCGAGGGCAGGGATTATTTCTATATAAAAGATGATCCGATTCTCTTAGAATTCTTTGAAAATTTGAAAATCAATGTCAAACGCACGGAAAACTGATATTTTCCGTGCGGGGTGACAGGAGCGCATACTTGCCTTCGGCAAGTTGCAACTCTGTCTCGGCGGCTGAACACCGCCGTTTTCCTACGGAAAAGCGCCAGAGCTGCCATTCCCTACAATCGGGAAGGATCGACTCTGTCCAAAAAGCCGAAGCAGAGCTTCGTCTTTTTGAAGCACGGTAGCGAGAGCTGAACCTCTCGCATTGAATCGAGACGCTGTCTCGAGCTCTGCCACCTTTTGAAAAAGGTGGACGAAAACTTTTCCGCTGTTGTGTTTTTAATAAAATACTTTTTGAGCTTGCGAGAAAAGTTACCTTAACTCTGCACTCTGCATTCTTCACTCTGCACTCAAAAACCAAATCAAAGGAATAAATAATGCTTAAAATCTTACATACGGGCGATTTCCACCTCGA
>JAZTXK010000034.1:0-15699 GCA_045636385.1 Eubacteriales bacterium | reverse complement strand
AATTAAAACAATACTCAATTCCGCAGATATGAAAGCAATTCCTTTGTATGAAAGAGTGGGTTTCCATACTTCATCAACAATTATGTACATAGACCTTTAAATTCAAATTGATTTGACAATAAGACAAATTCCAATTTGTCGAACAGACAGCAATGTGAGATCACGCACCTTTTCGCTTTTCTTACCTACATTTACGCACCCTTATAATGCTCATTCGCAAAAAAGAAACCAAGGATTCATCCCTTGGTTTCTTTTTTCGTTTCTATCTTATGGCGATGAACCACTTGCTGTTTGCTTTGCAAACAGCAAAAGTTTGCGGTAGTAGACACTTCAAAGGCTGCACAAACTTCATCCGCAAACGGTGGTTCAGAGCCCAGCTCGGTTTTCGCCAATTCATCAGTACAGCGTTTTTTAAAAAGAATATGTACTAGTGCATAGCGAAGAAATACGGTGAATTTCCGCAGAGCGAAAATTTCCTATTTAATTATATTTCGCCCTTGATCACGTCTCGGCTGAAATATTTCGCGTTCTGCTGACTACCCTCCCCACCCCCTCCCGCGCGCGGGAGGGGATATTTTTTCAATCAAAATGAAATTTCCCTCGGCAAATTTCTATCTTTTGTCTTCTTCCTCTTTTCCGCTAAACTTCGTTTGAGACCGGCGCGATTGACGTCCCCGAGTGGGAGCAGAATCGGCAAGGTTTCAAAGTCGGAAAGCTTCAATATAGATAGGGCGGTTCAATTTGTAAAGAATGGAGCCGTCCTATTTACTTTTCCGAGATTCTGTGGTATAATTACATTGGTTAGATATCTAATCGATAAACTTGAATTTTCGAAAAGCAGATTCCTTTGCTATCAACTTTGGAGTGGACATATACAAGTACAATAACAATATTTATTTGAGCTCTGCCCCACTATACGCATACGCGATTGTAAGGGCGGTAGCGTTTATCATGCCGAGTATTATAGTATTTATTCTTGCGTTAATTACCAAAAAGAAACTTGCGAATAAAGAGTAATATAAACAAGCCGCCAATCATTCGACGACTAACACAAGGAGGACAAACATCAATGACTAAACTGATAAAACGCAGGAAATTCAATATCGCATTGATAGTGATCTCGGGTGTAATTTTTATTATCAGTGTATTATTGCTAATATCTTCATCGCGTTATTTGGCGAATATGATAAGGTCATACCCCGTGCCCATTGATTCGTTTGGAACTATAGACTTGGGAATTACATTTGTCATAATATTTTCGGTATTAGTAATTGCTTCAGCTATCGGAATTATCGTAGGTGTATTGAAATTAAAACGTCGATAAGGAGATCAAGGGTAATCATGAAACGAATATTATTGACGATACTTGCAATAACGCTGTGTATATCTGTCTTTTCCGGGTGTAATAAAGAAGAAAAACGAAATCTTACAATAGATGAACTTAAAATTATCGCGGAAAAAGGCGAAAATATGTCAATGAGTGATTTTGAGAAATTCAATTGTATTTCTATGGGAAGCGGAATCCCAACCACGGTCTTTCCGATTGAGGGAGGATATCAGTTGACTATTATGGGTAAGGATTCTATAGAAGTCATCAGATTATCAACTGTGGTTACAGAAGGCGGGAACATAGACGATTACCGAGAAATTGACATAAGAACAGAAAGCATAGACGAATTTATAAAAGGGCAAAAATAAGCCGCCGATCTTTCGATGACTACCGCAAGGAGGAAAAACGTATGAAAAAGAAACTACTTATCGTTTTAGCCGTTTTGGTTTGTATTTTGCTATTAGTCGTGGCACTTTATTTTGCTTGGCGAGTAGCTTATCAAATATGGGGCGGAACGGGAGAATTCGAAGCTGTTATTGTATCCGTCGAGGGTAATGAAATTACGGCTAAAGTCACATATGATGATGCTTCATTTCTCTCGCCTAAGCTTCCTGACCAAATTGTTTTTGATGCCGATCGTTGCGAGGGAACGGGTTTGAAGGCAGGCGATAAAATAAGCGGCATTTATCTAAAAGGAACAATCGACGGAAATAACGTCTGTGTGGTTAGTGTGGGCGTAATAACGGATTAACCAATTCTAATTTGACGAGGTGTGATTTTATGAAAAAAATACTATTTGGAATAGCTCTGATTTTAATGAGTATAGCATTTGTTTTTATATTGGAATTCGGTAATGTATTCATTGTAAGTGAAGATTTTGATTCAGTGTTGTGTGCAGTTCTTCCAATATTCGGCTTTATAATGTGTATTTGGGGACTATTTGAAAAAGATAAATAAAGAAATAAATTCCAATTTGTTGAGCAGATAACATAAAAAGCCCAAAGCCACGGTTCACCTCGAGCCGTGGCTTTTCTTTAGAAGTCGCATATATCCTTGACTTCGCATCAATTTTATGATAGGATATTAATAATACTTCACCTATGGAGGAAAAAATGAAAATTCCCTTTAGCTTGATCGTTGACGATCCCGCGCCTATAATTTCCGTGTATTATGAGCATGGCGGTGGAGCACCTGACCGCTTATTCTCGGTGCCGCTTGCGGCATGAGGTCCCTTGGACCTCAAGAGAATATGCGCTGTTGACGCCAAAGGCGGCAACTGGGTTAATCCAGGTTGTCTACTTTATTCTTACCACACTCTTTATTCGAGCCCAGCAGGGGGAGCCAACAGAAAAGCCCGAGGCAAATGCCTCGGGTTTTTCTGTTGACTACCCCTGTCGGTCTCAAACCAACTACAACCTATACTTAACAGCCTGTTTGCGGCTTCAGCCGCAAGCCTGACCGCGTATTCTCGGTGACACCCAATTTCTATTATCAATCTGGAGTTGAAATAAATCATCCATTAATTGCTTGAATTAATTTTTGCTATATGCTATAATATAGACAGTTAAAATGATCGGGGGAAATTGAAATGAAAATACAAATTGCCGATAACATAAAAAAATATCGTATGGCGCGTGGATTCACACAAAGCGATCTTGCTATTCTTCTGTCTGTTTCCACGCAAGCTGTTAGCAAGTGGGAAAACGGCCAAACCTTTCCTGATATAACCGCTTTGCCTCTGCTTGCTAAATATCTTGATGTATCGATTGACGAGTTGATGGGAACAGAAGAATCGCACTCTTGGCGATTAAAGAAAGAGCTTCGTGATCTTAATCAAGCGATTAATGATAATAAATCGGAAAAGGCTGAAAAAGAGCTTCGTATTCTTGAAATATATGAAGAATTGGGATCAACAGAGAATTATTATCTGATCAGCTATTTTCAAAGACTCATGAGCATCAAAAATGAAGCAAATCCTTGTATAGAAATCACCGAAGACCGAGTTATAAAAGCTCGTCAATTGCTCAAAGATCGATTAAGGGCATCAAATATGAGCGAGAGAGTACGGCTGTTAAGCGCTATCGCAACTTATGAAGATGAAGAAAAATTGGAGCAATGGGCGGATGAGTATGAACTTCCCGAATACATTAAGACAAACTTTTGGGAAGAACTTTTGTTATCTAGTTATGCCAAGAAAAAGAGTATTGATAAATTTAACGCATTGAATCAAAAAATTCTTTATAAGCAAGTAAAGAATACTGTTCATTTCTTGACTGAAAGTGTGTTCTACAATATGAAAGAGCAAGAAGGAGGATTATGCGATCTTCAAAGATACAGAATGGCTCTTGATACGCTTAATCTTTATTCAAAGCGAGTAGATGATATTTTTATTTTTATTCGGATTATGTTGGAGGTGCAATACGCTGAACTTCTCTTGATAAATGAGTGCTGCGAGGAAAGCCTTGAAATGTTCTTGTTAGCTTCGAAGCATCTTTCGGTGCTTTATAGTTTGCCTGACGGTTGTATACTTAATAGTTCTGTTTCTTTACTTGATACAGTCAGTATTGTTATCACCACTAATGATAAATATGAGAAATGCATATACAACATTGGCAGATATGAGAAAAATCCGCAGTTTGATAAAATTCGCGAGGATAAAAGATTTACGGAGTTTATGGAATCTTTGAATAAATTTTTCCCAAGCCCCAATTGCAGGTCTTGGATGAATGAGAAAGGAAATGATAATTTAGACGTTCAATGGCAAATGCTTTTGGACAGAGCAAGAAAAGAAGCATCACGACTTTCAGACGGTAATACGGTAGTGATGCTCACTTCGGGTGGCACGATTTATTCTATCTCATTTCAAGATATGAACTCAGCAATCGATGCAGAGGGGGCAATGAAGTTTTTGATCGAGAAAAAGAAAAGCGGCGATTCTAAAATTGAAAAACTGATTTGTATGTGGCATGATGGCGGCATTGATCTTCCGTCATTCGCTTTCAGATATGCACTTTTGGCTGTTGATAGCAAGAATCTTTCCACTCAAATGCTTTTGAATGGCTTCAACGGTTATGTTGTTAAAACTGTAAAAGTAACTATGATGAAATAATATAGACGAAGATGGGATTTAAAGACAGCTGTTTGAACGATCCCGACGATAAAAAGCCAATTTATATAAAATTGACGGAATTTAACGAGTATCCTTGACTTCCCCGCAATGTTATGGTAGAATATTAACAATACTTCACCTATGGAGGAAAAATGATGAAAATTCCCGTGAGCTTGATCGTTGACGATCCCGCGCCTATAATTTCCGTGTATTATGAACATGTTGCACGCAGAACTACTTCGGACGGCAGACCGATTATTCCGACTTTTCCGAATGATTTTCTTGACCAATTTTGCGACGTCGTTGAAAAGCACGGAATCAAAGGAAAATTCACCGTTATTCCGATGCCGGGAAATAAAGGAGATATTGTAAACGGTCTGGATGGCGTCGGCAGAGAGGATCTTGACGAGTGGCTCGATACTGTTAAAACGCGCTTGCTGCCGCATTTTACTGTCGGTCCCGAGATGCTGACTCACCATAAGGCAGTCGACCTTGCCACAGGCGAGGCACTTTCGATGAATGAGCGCGATTGGGCGTCCACTCAGGACAGAACGACGCTGACTCCGTATATCTCCAAAGCACTTGCGATTTTAAGGGATGCCGGATTTTCCCCCATCGGTGTCACCTCGCCGTGGGATTTCGGAATTGAGGTTGAGGACGAATATGAGGCATCGATCTCGCAGGCTGTTTATGACACGTGCGGATCGACGGAAGCGTGGTTTTTCCTGCGCCAGCTTCGTAACGTGCCGAAGGCGAGACCTTGGATTGCACTTTCGGAGGAGGGAAGAACGCTCGTTGCCATTCCCGGCACGCTTAAGGATTGCACCTGGCAGACGATCAACTGCCCCGACACGAGCGATGAATACGTCAGCCGCGTTGCCGATGAGATCATCACGGCGGACGGCAAAGAGGGTGAATTCGTCCGCACGCTCTCGAGCGGCGGCTATCCCATCCTCTTGTCGCATTGGCAAAGCCTGATGTCGAACGGTTTGCGCACCGGACTTCGTATTCTTGACGAAATCGCGAGCAGAATCAATAAGCACTATTCCGATAGGGTAGAGTGGATGAGCTTTGAGGAGATCATGCGTTTTGTGATCGACAATCCGGAGGATCATCCGATACCCGAATGCCGCAAGGCGTAAATGAAAGGATATATAATAAAATGGAAGAAATGATGAGAGATATGTACGTCGTAGTTACAGACTACGTTAAGCCTGGCACGGGCGAGGACGTTTCCGATGCTCTGCAGGAGCTCATTCTGTCGAATCCTCAAAGAACGATATTCTTCCCCGACGGTGAATATCTGCTTTCCAAGCCGATCTGCACTCCCGCGAATCCCGCGCACGCGGTTTCCCTCAAGCTTGCTACCTTTGCAAAGCTCAAGGCTATGGATTCGTGGACGGAGAAGGAGGCAGTGGTTCGTATCGGTGCCGCAGAACCCTTTAACACCATCTATATTCCCGGCTCGAACTATTATTTCGAGGGTGGTATCATTGACGGAAACGGTAAGGCGAACGGTATTTCTATCGATTCGGGCAGAGAGACCTCGATCCATCACGTTTCTATAAAGAATACCGAGATCGGTATCCATATCAAGTGGGGCGCGAACAACCGCTCGTCCGATGCCGACGTCTTCAACGTCAATATCGTCGGCAATCATTCAAAGACCTCTATCGGCGTTCTGCTTGAAGGACACGACAACACGCTCACGAATATGCGTATAGCGGGCGTTCACGTTGGTATTCAGGCGGATAGCGGCGGAAACATCTTCCGTAATCTCCATCCGCTCTACACCTACGGCGGCGAGAACGCGGAGGAAGAGAACTACCTTACCAGCGTAGCATTTATGGACAGATGGAACGATAACTATTACGATATCTGCTACAGCGACCAGTTCTGCACGGCATTTTCGATGCAGTCGAGCTCGCGCAATATCTATACCAACTCCTACATTATGTGGTATACAAGCCGCGGCGGCGTGCAGACCGCATTTAAGGTCAACGGAAAATTCAATTCCGTTATCAGAACTCCGCGTGTAAACTTCCATGGCGATACCGTAAACACCCTCCTCACCGCCACGGAGGAGAACGGCTCGGGCATTATCGAAAACCCGATGATAAATCACGAGGAGTATATCACCGATAAGAGCTATAAGGAGTATCTGACGGGAATCGTTATTACGCCGAAAAAATAATCGACCACTACCGGCCGCGCCCCCTCGCCGTCCCGAGGGGGCGCATACTATTACGGATAAAATTTGTATATTTTTTCTTAAACCCCTTGACATTAGAGTTGACTCTAATGTTATAATATATGTAAGGACATATAGAGGAGTGAGGACTATGGAGAAATGCTTTGTGCTTCCGATGGATATGCGGCGATGTGCGCGCAAGCAAGCACTGAAAAGAATAATTCCTTGCTTGTTTTTGATAGTATTGTTCGGAATTGTTCTGATCCTATGGGGTGGACGGATATTTAATAATACCAACGATACATTCAGAATTACGGGCTACATTCTTATTATGCTGCTGCCTTTTGCGTTAACGGGTGTTCCGTTCAAGCTGATCGACAGGACATATTTAGGAGAGGTCACCGATGTCAGTTTAATTACTACGATAGATAACGAATCTTCGATTTGGCCAACAATCGAAGGCGCGTACAGAAAAAATACCGTTTACCTTACCGTGAAGTTACCGAACGGACGGCAGATACGTAAAAAAGTGCTTGAAGCGAGAGTCGGCAGCCTTCAGCCGATTGAACATTATCGAAAAGGTGACTGTGTTTTTCATTTATACGGAAGCCGATATACTGTGATTGTCCCGAAAAGTCAGAATACACAGATAGTTTGTGCCGTATGCGGAACTACAAATTCAACTGATGACATTGTGTGCCGATCGTGTGGACACACGGTTATAAAATCTACAAAAGGCGGTATCAATTATGAAGAATAATAGTGTGGAAAAATATTTTTCGCAAAAGAACCTTTCTGTACTCGATGTGGTATGCATTGTCGTGGTGGTGATCGGAGCGATCGTGGGAACAGTAGTATGGGGCGGTGGTCCTATTGGATTTAGCTTGCTTGGGATTTCGATCGTGATTCTTGTCATTTCGCGTTCTACGCGCGCAAAAGACGAGGATGTTGACAAGGCGCTTGAGCATCTGCTTGAAGAAAACGGTATTGATCGGGCAGCAAAAAATTCTGTTTCGGGTTTCGATCTTGAAGCGAAGGTTGTCAGAGGCAAGGATCAAAAGCTTCGCTCGGAGCGCTATTTTGTTACTTCCTTTGATTTCCTTGAAGATAAGATCGCGGCAAAGTCGTTGTGCCTTGATCTAATAAACGGAAGCGTGACCGAAAAAGCATATGAGATTGACAAGGGCGAGAGAGTTTCGATGGTCGAAACTGCTGTGCCGAAAGTGTCAAACAAGAAATCTTGCCGACTTTGCTGTGAATCTTTTGGCGGGTCAGGAGTTCCCGTTTCGCTTGATGATCTCGAGTCCTCGAAACTGATTGAAAAGGTATGTGCAGTGGGGGAGAAGAAAAATTGATAAAGATCAGCGAACTTGCAAAAATTTGCGGAACGACCACACATACTCTTCGATATTATGACAGCGAGGGCGTGCTATGCGCCGATCATGTCGATGCAGAAAGCGGATATCGCTATTACTCGCTTGATGCCGTTGAAAGATTCAAAAAGATCACATTTTATAAAGAAATGGGCTTTTCGCTTGACGAGATAAAAGAGATCTTCTCGATGACTGCCGAGGATGCACATCAGAAATTGTTTGCAAAAAAGAATGAGCTTTCCGCAAAGGTAAACAAGCTAAACAATAATATTGCTGCGATAGACACCATCGTTAGCGCATCCGACAGATTTTATCCGAAGATTAAGGATATTTTCAGTATGCCATTTGAAAATGATGAAAATGTCATAGGTAAGTGGGAGCTGTGCGGGCGCGTCGTTGATTCATCGGATATTTTCGGGTCTTTTAGCGAAATAGTCGAGGAAGAAACAGACCGCGAGCTGTATTTTCTACCCGGCGGCGCACCCACGTGGCGCTATTTCTGGACAAAGGGCGTGCTTTACAGAATCGCTCCGAGGTATAATTTTGCAATACCGAATAATTATAGGATCATTATATATAAGGAAGAGAACTATATGATCCTTGATTATTTGTATGATAGATGTGTAGAAAAGGGTGAATCCGGCGTGCCGTTACTCTATAGGCAGGTTGACAATAAACCTTATACCGAATTTGATATACGGAAGTATAAGGATGATACCGATTTGGAATTTGATGCGGACGAGGCGGTAATGGGTGAATGGGAGGTTTGCGATTATATTCCGAGCGTGAAGTGCTTTGAGCCGAATAAACGCTTTACTACTGACGAAGAATGCTATACTAAAAAGCTACTCTTTTCGCCGCGTGGTTTATGCGAAAAAAGTGTTCGGAGTGGAAAAAGTAATATAAAACACCTGCTGCGATATACAAAAGGCTTCGTACTTAACGATAAGGAAGCGACCGCGGAAGAGTATATTATCAGAGAAATCTCGGGGACGACATATCTGTTTGTTCAACACAAGTCGGGCGATTATTTTTACGGCGGCGCAGAGCCGCAATGGTACGTTTTTAAAAGAAAACAATAGAACCTTCTCCCTTCGCGCTTTGCGTAGGGAGATTTTTTATATTCCCCTTGCAACTCCGCGGAATTTATGCTATAATAAAAGCCGAAAGGCGGTGGTGGTATGAACAAATACGACGTACTCAAACAATATTTCGGATATTCGGAATTCCGTGCGGGGCAGGAGAGTCTGATCGACGCGATCATCTGCGGGCGTGACGTTCTCGGTATTATGCCGACGGGCGGAGGTAAGAGTCTTTGTTATCAGATTCCCGCCTTGATATTCAGAGGTATCACTTTCGTCGTGTCGCCGTTGATCTCATTGATGAAGGATCAGGTCATGGCGCTCAAGAGCGCGAACGTGCCCGCCGCTTATATAAACAGCTCGCTCACATATCCTCAGCTTTTGAAGGTTTACGATAATCTGCGTGCGGGGATGTATAAGATCGTATATATCGCGCCCGAGCGGCTTGAGGCTGACGGCTTTCGCGAGGTCGCGATGGGACTTGATATCGCGATGATCGCGGTCGACGAGGCGCATTGCGTTTCGCAATGGGGCAACGATTTCAGACCGAGCTATCTGAAAATTTCGAGATTTATTTCTTCCTTGCCGCGCCGTCCCGTTGTCGCGGCGTTTACCGCAACGGCGACAGAGCTCGTGCGCGATGATATTATAGGTAAGCTCGATTTGCGGGAGCCTTTCCGTATAGTTACGGGCTTTGACCGACCGAATTTGAATTTTGAGGTGCATTCGCCGCGGCACAAGAAGGACGCGCTCCTTGAGCTTATCCGTTACCGCAGCGATAAAAGCGGTATAGTTTACTGCCAAACGAGGAGAAAGGTCGAATCTATTTGCGATTTTTTGATTGAAAACGGCTTTTCCGCGACTCGCTACCACGCGGGACTTGACGATGAGGAGCGCGTTCGGAATCAGGAGGATTTCGTCTACGACCGAAAGAGTATTATGGTTGCCACCAATGCTTTCGGAATGGGAATCGACAAGTCGAACGTGTCCTACGTCATCCATTTCAATATGCCGATGAGCCTCGAGGCTTACTATCAGGAGGCGGGCAGAGCCGGGCGCGACGGTGCGCCTGCGGACTGCATCCTGCTATATTCGCCGAGCGACATTCAGACGGCGAAGATGCTGCTTGAAAATTCCGATATCCCCGAGGACGCGGACGAGGAATTCGTTGAGCTTCAAAGGTCGCTTGATTACGAGCGGCTTGAGCGAATGATCGCGTACTGCAAGCACACGGGCTGTCTTCGCGGAAATATCCTCGATTATTTCGGCGAAGCGCATGGTGAGGAGTGCGGAAACTGTCTGAATTGCCGAACGACCTTTATCGAACGTGACGTTACCACCGAGGCGCAGAAGATCCTTTCCTGCATAAAGCGAGCGAAGGATATGCTCGGATTTTCGGTCGGAATGGCGCTGATCGTCCGAACACTTCACGGAAGCCGTGACAAACGGCTCACGGAGCTCGGTCTTGACCGTCTGAGCACCTACGGAATTATGAAGGGCGAGGACAAGCATCTGACGAACGATATCGTCAACCACCTCTGCACGCTCGGTTATATCGGAAAGAATACCGAATACGGCTCGATTTTTATGACCGAGCTGGCGAACGATATCCTTTTCGGCGGTGTTCGTGTGACGATGAGGTGCAAGGAAGAGAGCCGCGCCGCGAAAGCCGAGAAGAGCAAAACCGTTCGGGAACAGATCGATTCCGACGAGGTGCTCTACGAGCATCTGCGTCGTCTGCGAATGGAGATCGCGAACGAGCAAGGCGTGCCCGCTTATATCGTTTTCACCAATGCCTCCCTTGCCGATATGGCGGCGAAAAAGCCGCTCGATATGCAGGAATTTCTCTGCGTTTCGGGCGTCGGCGAACAGAAGGCGAAAGCTTACGGCGCGCGGTTTATCCGCGCGATAGGTGAATATATTCACGGAAATGTTCAATAACGAGGTAATAACGATGAAATACGATATAGTGATCGCCGGCGCGGGTCCTGCGGGGATTGGCGCGGCTTTGGAGGCGGCTCGCTCGGGCTTGAAGACCGCATTGATCGAACGCTACGGATGCGTCGGCGGAAATCTGACCTTGGGCTACGTCGGACCTCTGCTCGGAAAGGTCTGCGAGGGTACTGTTGCCGAGGAGATCGAGGACGCGATCTGCGCGAAGCGCGGTGCCGTTCCCGATTTTGAAAAAGCAAAAATTGCGCTGACCGCGCTTCTTGACGAAGCGGGAGTGGACGTGTATCTGCAGACCTGCGTTATCTCTGCCGAAAAGGTCGGCGGGAAGATAGAAAAGATAGATACTGCGGGGAAATTCGGCAAGATCTCGTTTTCCGCAGAAGTATTCATAGACGCGACGGGTGACGGTGATTTAGCTGTGCAGAGCGGTTGTCGCGCCGAAATGGGCAGAGAGGGCGACGGACTCGTTCAGCCGGTCACCTTGATGTTCGTTATCGAGGGCGTTGATCCCGATCAGCCCCTGCTTTGCCGCCACGAGGATGACTACACCGATCTCGGAGACGGCAGGGAATATCTCGATCTCTGCCATACCGCGTGCCGCACGGGTGAGCTCCCCGAAAACGTAAATATCGTCCGCCTTTACGCCACGGGCAGAAATACCGAGCGAATGGTCAACGCCACGCAGGAAAACCGCATCGATCCCTTGAACGCGGCAGACGTTTTCAAGGCGGAGGCATCGCTGCGCCGTCAGATCGGTAAGATCGTGGATTTCCTTAAAAATAATATCCCCGGCTTTGCCGATATACGCATCAAGGGTAGCGCGTCGACGCTCGGAGTGCGTGAATCGCGCAGAGTTCTCGGACGTTATCAGCTAACCGAAGACGATCTGATGGCGGGCAGAGCTTTTTCCGACACGGTCGTTCACAAGGCGAATTTCTGCCTTGATATCCACAATCCCTCGGGCGCGGGTCAGTCGGTCCACGCGGAAAAACGCCCCGTGACGCCGCCGCTCTACGATATTCCGTTTTCGGCTATGTGTCCGCTCGGTTGCAATAATCTGATCACGGCGGGTCGCTGTATCTCGGGCACGCACGTTGCTCATTCCTCCTACCGCGTTATGCGTATTTGTATGGCGATGGGTCAGGCGTCGGGCGCGGCGGCTGCCGTTATGCGCGAAACGAATACCGACACCGCGAGCGTTGACGTCGGACTTATCCGCCGTCATCTGATCGAGCGCGGCGTAGCTCTGGAGGACTGAGTATGTCGGGAACGAAAATGATGATCGTAATGCGCCGTGATCTCAAAATGCGCAAGGGCAAGATCGCCGCGCAGGCGGGTCACGCTTGCATCGATGCCGTACTGCGGGCACTTCAAAAGGAAGATCGGATGAACGATCTTGTGATGTCGGCAGACGGAATGACGCTTAATAACAGCGACAAACCGACCTCTCCGCTCGTCGAGTGGTTCAATAATGGATGTACCAAGGTCTGCGTTTACGTTGATTCCGAGGATGATCTGCTCGGGATCGCGGGGAAAGCCGAGGAGCGCGGCATAATCGTCGCCGTTATCACCGATTGGGGACTCACCGAATTCCACGGCGAGCACACCAAAACCTGCCTCGCGCTTGAGCCTCTTCCGGCTGAAATTGCAAACGAGCTGACAGGCACTTTGCCTTTATATTAAAATGTTTCGGGAGGAAAATCCTATGCTTGACCTCATTATAAAAAACGGAAAGATCATAGACGGCACGGGCTCCGAGCCATTTTTTGCCGATATTGGTATAGAAAACGGAAAAATAGTCTTTATTGGCGACTGTAAGCAAGAAGCGAAAAAGGTCATAGATGCCGAGGGCTTGGTTGTTACTCCCGGATTTATCGATTCGCACAGTCACGCGGACAATGCCGTAGTGGATTTTCCCGAGCAGAGGGAGAAGTGCGAGCAGGGAATTACCACCTCGGTTGCGGGTCAGTGCGGCTCGTCATATATGCCGAAAATTAAATCATCGAATGAGGCAAGACGCTCGGCGGCGGGATTTTTCGAAAAGCTCGACACGCTGCCTTTGGGCGCAAATATCGTCACCTTTGTCGGTCACGGTACGGTCAGATCTTCCGTAATGGGACTTGCAAACCGAGAGCCGACGGGCGATGAGCTTGAGCAGATGAAGGCGCTTGTAAGAGAGTCGATCAAGGCGGGAGCCATCGGAGTATCCTTTGGACTTATATACGTTCCGAGCTGCTATGCCAAAACCGAGGAGCTTGTGGAGATCGCCAAGGCTTGCAAGGCGGCGGGCGGAATGATCAGCGCTCATATAAGAGGCGAGGGCGCGCAGGTTGTTGATTCCGTGAAGGAATTTATTCATATTGTCAAGGAATCGGGCGCAAAGGGTGTCATTTCGCATCACAAGGCGGCGGGAGTGAAGAATCACGGCAAAACCGAGATCACTCTGGAGCTTATTGGGCAGGCGGTTGCCGAGGGTGCCGATATATATTGCGACGTTTACCCCTACATCGCTTCCTCGACCTCTCTTTCGGCAAAATTTGTTCCCAAAGAATTTCAATCGGATAATAAGATGCTTGAAAACCTTGCCGATCCCGCGACACGCGCGCTGATCAAGGAAAGGCTCGCCCCTCAGGAAACGTCAAGCTATGACGGAGTCCTCGTCACCGTTTGCAAAGGTCACCCCGAGTTTCAGGGTAAAACGCTCAGGGAGATCGGGGAAATGCTCGATTGTGACGGCACGGAGGCGGCTTTGCGCGTAATTGAGCTCGGCGGGGGAAGAGCGAGCGCTTGCTATTTCACAATGAACGAATCCGACGTGGAGAGAGTGATGGCGTATCCCCGAACAATGATATGCACCGACTCCTCGGTTGCGGGCAACAATTCGGTCTATCATCCGAGATTGCGCGCCTCCTTCCCGAGAGCGATCGGTGAATATTGCAGAGAGCGCGGTGTCGTTCCGCTCGTCGAAATGATAAGAAAGATCACCTCCTTGCCCGCCGACGTTTACGGGCTTGAGGGCAAGGGAATTATACGCGAAGGGTACGACGCCGATATATGCATCTTTGATTTTGAAAAAATAATCGATAAGGCGACCTACGCAGAGCCTGCAAATAGGTGCGAGGGGCTCGATTACGTTATAATCTCGGGCGAAATCGCTTGCGCCCACGCCGTTTACATCGGCGCCGCCTCGGGAAAGGCGATCAGACGAAATTAATATATGGGGTGATTCAAATCTTTTGATCTGAGTCACCCCATTTTAAAATGCCAAACGTATTGAAAATTGTCCGTTTATATGATATAATATTTACTAATATAATATTTTCCTATAAAGGAGAACCCCGATGTCTATCAAATTCAATTCCGAAAATCTGACGTTTAAGCTCGACACCTGCTCTACGAGCTACGTCATTCAGGTCAACCGCTACGGCTACTTGATGCATCACTATTACGGTGCGCTGATATCCGACGATGCGCTTGAATATCTTAATTTTGCACAGCGCCATTCCTCGCATTTCCCGCGCGTGGAGATGGAGAATAAGGAGATCCCCTTTTTCAGCAAGTCGGTTCACCGTATGGAATATTCCACGAACGGTTGCGGCGATTTCAGAGCGAGCGCGCTCTCGATCCTCCGCGATAACGGCACTGCCGACACTGATATAAAATACGTTTCGCATAAAATTTACGCAGGCAAGCCGAAGATCGAAGGTCAGCCCGCGACTTATGCCAACGATGACGAGGCAACTACGCTCGAGATCACTTGCATTGATTCCGTAAGCCTTGCCGAAGTCACGCTTTTCTATACCGTTTTTGAAAATCTCGCGGCGATGACTCGCCACGCGATCGTTAAGAATACGTCCGATAAGGTGATGAATATTCAGCGCGTGCTGAGTGCTTGCGTGGATTTCCACGACGCGAGGGATATGGACTTCATCCACCTTTACGGAAGCTGGTCGAAGGAGCGCAGATTTGAAAGAATGCCGCTCATTCACGGCTCGCAGAGCGTTTCGAGCAAGCTCGGCTGTTCTTCGCATATGCACAACCCCTTCATCGCGCTCGCATCGCATGACGCCACCGAGGATTTCGGCGACGTTTACGGCTTCAACCTCGTTTATACGGGCAACTTCCTCGCATCTGCCGATATGGATCCCGACGGCGGCGCGCGCGTGCTGATCGGTATCAATCCCGAGGGATTCTCCTGGCGACTTGAGCCCGGCGAGAGCTTCGTTGCGCCCGAGGCGGTGATGGTCTATTCGAACACAGGTCTCGGCGGTATGAGCCGTACCTTCCACAAGCTGTATAGAAACAACCTCTGCCGCGGCGAGTGGAAGTTGAAGCGCCGCCCCATTCTCGTCAACAACTGGGAGGCGACCTACTTCAATTTCGACGAAGAAAAGCTTTACGATATAGCAAAGACCGCTTCGGAGCTTGGAATAGAGATGCTCGTTATGGATGACGGTTGGTTTGGAAGCAGAAACAATTCTCATTCGGGACTTGGCGACTGGTTCGTAAACGAGGAAAAGCTGAAGGGCGGACTCGGTAAACTTACCGAAAGAGTAAACGCGCTTGGAATGAAGTTCGGAATCTGGTTTGAGCCCGAGATGGTATCAAAAAGAAGTAAGCTGATTTCCGCTCATCCCGAATGGGTATTACAGATACCCGAT
>JAZTXK010000033.1:0-22266 GCA_045636385.1 Eubacteriales bacterium | reverse complement strand
AAAGGAGCTAAAATGAAAAAGAAACCCAAAAAAATCGGCAAACCCTTCGCCCTCCTCTACCACCCCGCCTTCCTCCTGGTCTCCCTCTACTATCGCCTACGCTACCGCGTACATATCGACAACTCCGCTCTTGACCCCACGCCCGGTCCCGCCATCGTCCTTGCGACGCACACCTCGAATAAGGATCATTTCCTGACCGCTATGGCGCTCTATCCCCGCCGCGTGACCTTCGTTATGAGTCAGCATTTCTTCGAGAAGCAGGCTCTTCGCCCCATCCTCAAGCTGATGCGCGCGATCCCGAAGAAAATGTTCTGCCCCGACGCAAACTCGGTGCTTTCCATGATGCGCGCCATCCGCGAGGGCAATACGCTCGTCCTCTTCCCCGAGGGCAGACTGACCTGCAACGGCAAGTCCTGCCCCATCACGCCCGGCACCGCTGATCTCGTTCGCAAGCTCGGCGTTCCCGTCTACGCGATCACCGCTGAGGGCGCGGGCAAGACCTTCCCGAAATGGGCGAAAAGACCGCGTATCGGTCGCATCGACGTCAGACTGCGCAAGCTTTGGAACGGTCCCGAGCTTCGCGGAATGGAGCTCGGCGAGGTCGAGCAGGCGATCGCCGACGCAATCGCTCACAACGCGTGGGAATCGCTTCCGAATGTAAAATTCAGATCGCGCAAGCCCGCGAAGGGGCTCGACAGCATTCTCTGGCGCTGTCCTCTGTGCGGCGCGGAGCACACTCTCGTCTGCGAGAAGGATACCGTCACCTGTACGCACTGTATGCATGAAGCGCGGGTTGACGCTCACGGACAGATCTCGGGATTTTCCGACATCAAGACGGTTTCCGATTGGTACGAGCACAATGCCAAAACGCTCGACCTTGATTTTCCGCTTGAAACCCGTTGCTCCGTCAGGATCGCTCCCGTAGATCCTGCCAAAAAGAAGGAGCTTCGAGAGAAAAAGAAAAACGGCGCAAAGATCACGAATACAGGCGATGGCAAGATCTCGCTCTCGCGCGATGGCATAGTCTTCGACGGCATCGTAAACGGAGAGGGCGTTCACTTCTCCCTCCTCGGCAGGGATTGCCCCGGCGCGCCCCCGATAACCCCCGCCCACCACTTCGACGTCTACTCGGGCGGCGTCCTCTACTTCATCACCCCCGAACCCGACCCCCGCGACGCAGTAAAATTCGTCGCTTATATGGATAGGTTACACGAAAACTCATAACCTCCAAAGAAAGGAGTCAGTATGAAAAAGGCTGTTGTCTGCGCGATTATTGCGCTTTTGATAGTCGTTTCGACGGTTACCTTGAGCTTTATGTTAAGATTCAACCGCGACAAGGACGAGCCGAACGAGCTTTTAACGCGTATCGAAGAAAGTATCAGTCGGTATCTCGATAACGGGCTTTGTCTGACTCTTGCCGAGGACGGCTCCTCGTACGTTGTTTCGTCCGGCTGGTGCAACGAGGAGAACGTGATCATTCCCGAGGTCTTCAACGGTAAGCCGATCACCGCCGTTATTTACTGTGATTTTTCCAAAAATACCAAAACGATCACTCTCCCGAACACTATCACGCGTTTTGGCGCAGTTCTTCCCGAAAATCTGCAATACAATGAATACAAGGGCGTAAATTACCTCGGAAACGAGGAAAATCCCTATCTCGTTGCGGTTAGCCTGATTGAAGCGCGTGTCTTTGAGCTTTCCCTCCACCCCGACACGCGCGTTATCGCCGACGGCGCTTTCTCCTCCCGACAGCTTCTGCAGAGCGCGGCTCTCCCGAGCGGACTTGAATATATAGGCGCAAACGCGTTCTCCGGATGCAGTACCCTTGAGGAAATAAAGCTGCCGCGTTCGCTCAAGGTTATCGGCGACGGTGCTTTTTCGGGTTGCTCATCGCTGACCTCGATCAATCTTCCCGCGGGACTTCTTGAAATTGGAGTACAGGCATTCAGTATATGCTCAAAATTGACGTCTGTTAAGATCCCCGACGGCATAAAGGTGATCGAGGACGGAGTGTTTTCGCGTTGCACCGCGCTTACCGGCATCAGCTTCGGCAAAAACGTTGAAAAAATCGGCCCGTCGGCTTTCTACAACTGCTCTTCCCTTATCGGTATCAAAATTCCCGATTCGGTAACCGAGATCCACGAGTCGGCATTTAGTTTGTGCTCGAATCTCAAGCAGGTGATTTTGCCAGAAAACCTTGAATATTTGCATACGGATGCATTTGCCGACTGTGAATCGCTGGACTATAACGAGTACCGCGATTATCTATATATCGGTACGGAGAAAAATCCCTATTACTATCTCGTGGGTAGCGACAAGTACGCGTACAGATCTGTGCTCACTCTTCATCCAAATATCGAGGCGATAGCTGACTGCTTTTTGTTATACGGCTTCGATTCGATCAGCGTTTCGGATGATTCAAGGTATTACTACATTGATCAGGGCTGTCTTGTTGACAGACGGACGATGACTCTCGTAACCGCCGCCCCGGAATTCTCTATTCCCGACGGCATAAAAAGGATAGGGGATTATGCTTTTTTCGGCAAATATATGCTGAACGAGGTGGTTCTTCCCGACTCCGTTGTCAGTATTGGTTACATGAGCTTTGCTTCTTGCGTTCAGCTCATCTCCGCCGATCTCGGCAACGTGACCGAGATAGGAGATTATGCTTTCACGAACTGTATAAATCTTCAGTCGGTCACTCACAATAACAAGCTTGAGGCGATAGGTGAATATGCGTTTTCGTATTGCCGTCAGCTTTCGTTCTTTGAGTTTCCCGAAACGCTCAAGTCAATTGGAGATTACGCATTTACTGTATGCGGTCTTGAAGAAGTTCACATCCCCGCCTCGGTTGACGAGATTCCGACGCGTGCGTTTTCAGATTCTGTATCTCTGCGCAAGGTCACGCTTGACGGAGTGAAATATATAGGAGAAAAAGCCTTTTCATATTGCTCGATGCTTACCGAGGTCGTTCTTCCCGATTCGCTTACTGTGATCGGAAAATCCGCGTTCGAGCGCAGCGGCATAGCGGATATCACCCTGCCGCGCAATCTGATTTGCATCGGTGACAGCGCGTTTGCTAACTGCTCAAAACTGACGAACGTTTGCGTTTTGCGGGTCGTTTATATAGGCTATTACGCTTTTGGCTATGCTCCTGACAGCTCCTATACTCTCCCCTCGTCACTCAAATATATCGGAGCAGACGCTTTTATGAGGAGAAGCGGTGTGGAATATACCGTTGATTTTTCAGGAACCAAAGCCGAATGGGAGAGCATAGAAAAGCATAAAAATTGGTACGCCCCCACGGTCGTCAGATGCACCGACGGGGATATTGTGGATTCACAATATGAAGAATAATCAGGGGTGAAGGAGCGAAAATCTCCCCCTAGGGGGAGATTTTACTCCTTCCAAAACGTCGGCGGGACGCCGCCGTTTTGAAGCACGGAGAGAGTTTCGCGCTCTGCGGAGCGCGACAAGGGCGCTGCCCTTGACCTGCAAACTTTTGAAAAAGTTTGATCAAAACTTTCCCGCTTTTGTTTTATAATAAAATCGAAAATTTCCGCTTGCGGAAATTCACCTTCAACTAGTAACTAGCAACTAGTAACTAGTAACTTATCAAGAGGCAAACAATGAAACGAACACCACTCGCAGAACTCATAAGACCAACCTCCTTCGACGACATCGTCGGTCAATCCCACCTTTTCGGCAAAAACGGCGTCGTTCGCCGTCTTTGCGACTCGGGGCGCATCCCTAATATGATATTCTACGGCCCTCCCGGCACGGGCAAGACCACCGCTGCCTCGCTCGTCGCGAAATACGCCGACATGACCTTCGCGCGCCTGAACGCGACCACCGCGTCGCTTTCCGACGTCAAGGACGTGCTTGCCTCGACCGAAAACGTCTTCGGCTCGGAGGGAATACTTCTTTATCTCGACGAAATTCAATATTTCAACCGCAAGCAGCAGCAATCCCTGCTCGAATACATCGAGGACGGGCGCGTCACACTTATCGCGTCGACCACCGAAAATCCGCATTTCTACCTCTACGGCGCGCTCATCTCGCGCTCCACGCTCTTTGAGTTCAAGCCGGTGCCGCAGTCCGAGGTCGTTCGCGCGCTCGGCAGAGGTATGGACTATCTCAACCGCGAGACCAACCGCACGCGCACGTTTGATGCGGGAGTTGCCGAGAAGATCGCCGCGGCATCGGGCGGTGACGTCCGCCGCGCGCTGACTCTCTTTGAAAACGCCTACCTTTCCTCCGAGGGCGACGCTCTTCTCCTCTCCGACGTCACGCCCTTCGAGTCGAATATCACCGAATACTCGGACGATATCCACTTTGATCTGCTCTCGGCACTTCAAAAGTCGATCCGAGGCTCCGATCCCGATGCGGCTGTCTTTTATCTCAATAAGCTCCTCGCGGCGGGCGAGCTTCTTGCCGTTTGCCGCCGTATGCAGGTCATCGCGAGCGAGGATATCGGACTTGCCTACCCGATGGCGCCCGTCATCGTTCGCGCTTGCTGTGAGTCGGCGCGTGAGCTCGGTATGCCCGAGGCTCGCATCCCGCTTTCAAACGCCGCCGTAATGCTTGCGACCGCGCCGAAATCGAACTCCGCCTACCTCGCCGCCGCCGCGGCGAACGAGGATATCGAGGCAGGACGCGGCAAGATTCCGCCGAAGCATATTCAGTCCCCGCTTTTCGAGGGGTACGTCTACCCGCACGATTTCCCGAACCACTACACCCGCCAGCAATATCTGCCCGACGATCTTAAAAACCGCGTATACTATAAGTACGCGCCGAACAAGACCGAATCCGCCGCCGCGGCGTACGCCGACTCGATCGGAAGCCGCAAAAAGGGCTCGTAAAATCCACAAAAAAGAATAAAAAATACTCTCCCCGAATAATATTTCTTATCAGATATTATTCGGGGATTTCTATGCAAACACTTGAAAAAATCACTAAAACCGCACCGCGCGAGGGGCTCGACAGCGCCTCGGTGCTTGAATCAAGGAAAAAATACGGTGAAAACGTCCTGCCGAGGGCGCGCGGACGCTCCTTTTTACGCGCTTTTTTCGAAAATCTCGGCGATCCCGTCATAAAGGTGCTCCTCGGCGCGCTCGCGGTCAACCTGATCTTTCTTTTTAAGACCTCGGATATTTGGGAAACCGTCGGTATCGCGGTTTCCGTTTTCCTCGGCACCCTGATATCAACTCTCTCCGAGCGCGGAAGTGAGCGGGCTTACGATCGGCTCGAGCGCGACGTAGGCGAGGGACGTTGCCGTGTCCGCCGACGAGAGGGAGTTTTCGAGCTTCCCTTCTCCGAGGTTTGCGTCGGCGACGTCGTTCTCCTCTCCGCGGGCGACGCGATACCCGCGGACGGCTTACTGATTTTGGGCGCGCTCTCGCTCGATATGAGCAGTATGACGGGCGAAGGGCGCGAGGTGCAAAAGGCGGTCAGCGGCGACTCCTCGCTCCTTCCGTCCGCGCCCTCCTCCCTGCTTCGCGGCTCGCGCGTGACCTCGGGCGAGGGCGAAATGGTGGTAAAGCTCGTGGGCGCAGGGACGATGCTCGGCTCGATTTCGCGCGAGGTTCAGCTTGAGGTGCGCGAAAGTCCGCTGAAGGTTCGACTTCGCAAGCTCGCGCGGCAGATCAGCCGTCTCGGCTACATCGGTGCCGTGCTCGTTGCCGCCGCGTATCTTTTCAACGTGCTCGTGATCGACAGCGCGTTCCACACCGACATTATTCTATCAAAAATCACCGATCTCGCCTACCTCTTTCCCCGTTTGCTCAACGCATTCACGCTCGGTCTGACCGTTGTTGTCGTTGCCGTGCCCGAGGGACTGCCTATGATGATCGCGGTCGTGCTCTCCTCGAACGTCAGACGGATGGCACGGCGGGGTGTGCTGGTCAAAAAAGCCGTCGGAATCGAGGCGGCGGGCAGTATGGATCTGCTTTTCACCGACAAAACGGGAACTCTCACCGAGGGAGCGATGAAGGTTTCCGCCCTGATCGCGCCCGACGGCGAGATCAGCGACTCTGTCGGCGAGTTTTTGCGCGAATATCCCGATGAAGGCGTGCTCTACACGCTCTGCGCGACGCGAAATACCTCGTCCGAGCTCGGTTTTTCGGACGGACGCGAGCAGATAATCGGCGGAAACAGCACGGATCGCGCGCTTTTTGCATCGGTTAAAGGGAAGCGGATTGATTGCGAGGTGATCCGAAAGACGCCCTTCGACAGCACGCGCAAGTTTTCAGCCGCCGAGATCGTCTGCCGAGGCGAGCGTTTCGTGATCTACAAGGGCGCGCCCGAGTATCTTTTGCCCCATATTTCGGGCTCAAAGCACAGCTTTACGAAAAAACTGACCTCCGAGTCCTCACGGGGAGCGCGCGGACTTGTTGTTGCGGTCAAAAAAGGCGCGGGTTTGACCGAAAACGCGCCCATCCCCGACGGTTTATCCCTCGTTTGTGGCGTTCTTCTCCGCGATCCGATCAGAAAAAGCGCGTCTTCGGCGCTCGCACGCTTGCGCGGTGCGGGCGTTCAGGTCGTAATGGTCACGGGCGACTCGCTCGCGACCGCCGAATATATCGGGGGCGAATGCTCGCTCACAACGCCGAGCCGTCCGCTCATCATCGAATCGGGCGAGCTTGCGCGAATGAGCGACCGCGAGGTCGCCGCGATCCTTCCGCGCCTTGCCTGCGTCGCCCGAGCGCTTCCGAGCGACAAGAGCCGCCTTGTCCGAATCGCGCAAGCCGAGGGCCGCGTGACGGGTATGACGGGCGACGGCATCAACGACGCCCCCGCCCTTCGTGCCGCCGACGTCGGCTTCGCGATGGGATGCGGAAGCGCGGTTGCAAAGGACGCGGGCGACGTAGTTATCCTTTCAAACGACCTCGACGGCATCGCAAACGCCGTCCTTTTCGGCAGAAATATCTTCAAAAGCATCCGCAAATTCATCTGCCTCCAGCTCACCGTCAACCTTTCCGCCGTCGGCATCTCGATGGCGGGGCCCTTTATCGGTATCGACTCGCCCGTGACGGTCGTGCAGATGCTTTGGCTGAACCTCATAATGGACACCCTCGGCGGTCTTGCCTTCGCGGGCGAGGCGGCAGAAGAGCGCATTATGCGCGAGCGACCGAAGCGGCGCGACGAGGAGATCCTCTCGCCATATATGAAAAGTCGGATCACCTTTCTCGGGCTTTTCAGCCTTGCAATGTCGCTGTGGTTTCTGCTCTCCGACCGCGCCTCGTCGCATTTCATCGAAAGCGCGGGCGACGTTCGTTTTCTGACGGGTTTTTTCGCCTTTTTCGTCTTTCTGGGGCTCTTCAACTGCTTCAATTCGCGCTCGGATCGCCTCAATATCTTCTCGGGGCTCGGCAAAAACGCCGTTTTCGTTGCGATAATATCCTCCGTCGCGTTTGTCCAATTGATCTTCACCTATATCGGCGGCTCGGTATTGCGGACGGTACCTCTGACCTCGAGCGAGCTTCTCTTCTCGCTTTCAGCCGCCCTCGCCGCGATCCCCGCGGGCGTGATCCACACCCTCATCCGCCGTCTGCGCGGCAAGCAGGACGGATTTTGAATTTCATACCGAAATGCGGGAAAGTCTTCTACGGCTTTCCCGCAGATTATTGCTTTTTGCGCTTTTTTGTGATATATTATATAATGTACCGCGGTCATCCTGCATAAATTCACACCTTCCTTTTTGTGCAGAGTGACAAAAATGAAAATTATTCAGAAAATTGCGTGACTTTTCGCAATCTTTTCCGTCAGTGAAAGTGAAAGGGGGTAAGGGAATGACAGACGAAAAAATCATTGAATTGCTGTTCCGGCGCGACGAGCGTGCGCTATCCGAGATCGAATCCAAATACAAGAGCTTGCTCAGATACATCGCCGAAAACTTCCTCTCCGCGCGCGAGGATGTGGAAGAATGCCTCAACGACGTTCTGATCCGCGTCTGGAATGCCATTCCTCCCGAGAAACCCGACGATCTGCGAGCATACGTCTCGGCGGCTGTGCGAAACTGCGCGATAGATAAGCTTCGCACGAACAAAGCTGACAAGCGCGGCGGCGGATTTCGAACGGTCAGCGACGAATTTCTTTTGATGCTTGATGACGGTACCGATCTTGCAAGTGAATTCGAAGCTCGCCGCGCAGGCGAGATCATTAACGCCTTTCTCGCCGAACAAAAGAGTGACGCGCGCGATATTTTCGTGATGCGCCACTACCTCGGAATGAGCTATGCGGAGATAGCTGACGTCTTCGGTTGCTCCGAGGGGAAGATCAAAATGTCGCTTTTACGGTCAAGAAAAAAACTTGCGGAAAGATTAAGAAAGGAAGGTATTTTCGTATGAGTTACACTGATAAGCAGCAAGAACTGCTTCGCTCTCTCGATTACGTCGATCCCGAAATGATCGCAGGCGCGGTCAGACGAATCGACGAAAAGAAAAGCCGCGTGGCGGCTGGGAAAAAAGTAAAGATCAATTCCTACCTCAAGCTCGCGGTGGCATTCGCGGCGTGTTTGGTGCTCCTCGCAATAGCACTTCCCACGACGTTCCTTATAACCGAATATCAGGAATACTTCCCCTCCTATTACGGTGCCGAATACAGCGGCGCGGAGGTCGAATCCACGCCCGAATACGACGGCAGCCGCGGACTGCTTTATGAGGTCAGCGAGGACGGGACCGAGGCATTCTGCGTTGGCTGGGGCACCTGCACCGACGAGGTCGTGTATATCGCATCCCACTATAACGGTCTGCCGGTAACGAGCGTTTATAACAAAGGCTATCTGGAAGCATCCAAGATCACCGCGGACCACCCTTTTAAGAGCAAATACGTCAAAAAGCTTGTAATCTCGGATACGGTTGTGTACGTTGCAAGCGAGTTCATCCGTCAATGTCCGAATATCGAAAGCATATATTTCGGCGCAAGCGTTGAATATATCTCTACTCTTCCCTGGCCCGTCGGACACGGCGAGAATTTTGCAACTGTGGAGGTATCACCCGATAACCCGTATTATTCAAGCAAGGGAAATTGCGTCGTTGACCTTCGAACACGCGAGCTTGTTATCGCTACACCGACTACCGTTATCCCCGATGACGGAAGCGTTATGATAATCGGAAGGTGGTCGTTTTCCTCGGCAGAGCACGGATTGACCTCAATAGTAATTCCCGAAGGTGTAAAAATTATTTCAGAGGACGCTTTTTCAGGATGTTTGAAGCTTGAGAGCATAAAGCTTCCTGATAGCCTTGAGTTTATTGGGAGCAGTGCTTTCGCTTCCTGTTACTCGCTCAAAACCATTGAGCTTGGCAGAAATCTCAGATCCGTCAATCAAACGGCGTTTCAGAATTATTACCCGCCGACCTTGTATTACAAGGGCACCGTTGCCGAGTGGGATGCGATCAATAAAACGCTGAACAGCAACGTATCCAAACCCGTCACAGTAATATGCACGGACGGCGAAACTCTTTCAACGTCGGGCAATCAGGAAGATCTTTGGTGGCAAAGATTACCCGAATATGAGGAAATAGGCGAGGTTTACAATAAGCTCCACTTCACCAAAAAATATGCGAAATATACCCCGCACTCCTCCTCCGGGGAGGAGAACATTGAGATCACACGCGCCCCGAATGAATAATCCCCACACCCCGCCGCTTTCGGGGCGAGGCATTCGTTTTGTTACACAAAAATCTTGACTTTTCCCGCATTTTGTGCTATATTATATAAGGAATATTATTTTTATAAGGAAGAAAAAATATGATACTTACCGCAAATAATCAGATCGACACCTCAAAGCTGAAGGTCATCGCCTTCGACCTTGACGGTACTCTGACTCAGCACCGCACGCCTCTTGACGAGAAAAACCGCGCCGTGCTCGACAAGCTTTCGAAGAAATACCGCATCCTGATGGTCGGCGCGGGTATGTGCCAGCGCATCTTCAACCAGATGGGCGGCTATCCCGTCGATATCCTCGGAAATTACGGCTTGCAGTACGCTAAATACAATTCCGAAACCAAAACGATCGACATCATCCGCGACACCGTTCTTCCCTGTGACCGCGAGTCGTCCGCACAGAAGGTCGAGATGATGCGCCGCGAGTTCGGACTCAACGAATACGCGGGCGAGAGCATCGAGTTCCACGCATCCGGCGCGATTACCTTCCCCTTGCTCGGCAAGTCGGCAAAGATCGAGGACAAGCTCGCATTTGACCCCGATCGCTCCAAGCGCCGCCCCATGTACCCGCGCGTTAAAGAGCTTTTCCCCGAGTACACCGTTTTCATCGGCGGTTCGTCCTCCTTTGATATGGTGCCCGCGCCGAATGACAAGTACTACGCGCTCTCGAAGCTCTGCTCCGAGGAGGGCTACTCGCACGATGAGGTTCTCTACGTCGGCGACGACTACCTCGAGGGCGGAAACGATCACGCTGTCGCTGTATCTGACATCGCTTTCGTGACGATTGACGATTACACCAAGCTCTCCGAACGCCTCGAATTTCTCTTTTAAGCTCTTTTTCACCCGAAATGAGGTGATAACGTGAAAAAGACGAGCATTCTTTTTTATGCCCTTTACCTTATTCTCTGCACCTTTTGCGCGCTCTCCTTTCCGCTTTTGCGTGAAAATATCAGTTGGCTGTATATTTTGATACCGATATTCCTCGCGCTCAATCTCTTTTTAGGCATCTTTTCCGCGAAGCTCCCGACTCTGCGGCTGCGTATTTGCCGTCACGGAGCGATACTGCTCGCAGTTTTCCTGCCGAGCGCGTGCGTCGGTGTCGTATATCACGTCGTTCAGGCGTTCCGACTGATCCCGAGCGATTGGAAAGCGTGGCTTTGGAGTGCGCTTTTTACCTTCGGAATCTACTTTATCATTTTCTGGAACGGCATTATCTGCGTTTATCTGACTTCATATCAGCTTGGCCTGCGACAGCGCGTGGTTGGTCTGATATGCGGACTTATCCCCCTCGCGAATATATTTTGCCTTATTTCGATTATCAAAACGACACTTCGTGAGGTATATTTCGAGGCGAATAAGGAAAAAATCAACCTTTCCCGCGCTCACGAACGGATTTGTGAAACCAAATACCCGATACTGCTTGTTCACGGCGTTTGCTTCCGCGACAGCAAGATATTCAACTATTGGGGACGCATTCCGAATGAGCTGAAGAGGAACGGCGCGAAGATCTTTTACGGTAATCACCACTCCGCATCCTCGGTCGCCTTCTGCGGCGAGGAGCTTGCCGAGCGCATCCGCGAGATCGTCCGCGAAACGGGAGCGGAAAAGGTCAATATCATCGCGCACTCAAAGGGAGGTCTCGACTGCCGCTACGCGATCGCAAAATGCGGTGTCGCCGATCTCGTTGCATCGCTGACTACGGTAAACTCACCGCATAAGGGCTGTCAGTACGCCGATACCCTCTTGAGCGTGATCCCGAGCGGGGTTCAGAACAAGGTCGCAACCACTTATAATAAAACTCTGCGCCATCTTGGCGACATCGACCCCGATTTTTTGACCGCTATGTCGAATCTTACCGCATCTTATTGCGAAACGCTCGCAAAGGAGCTCGATGACACTGTGGAAAAGCACGGGATTTACCGTCAAAGCATCGGATCGGTTATGGCGAACGCAAGGAGTGCCGGATTTCCGCTGAATTATTTTTATCTGATCGTCAAGGATTTCGACGGGCCGAACGACGGTCTTGTATCCGATAAATCCTTTGAATTCGGTGAGAAATTTACGCTTTTGACGCCCGGCGGCAAGCGCGGAATCTCGCATATGGACGTTATTGATATGTCAAAGATCGACGTTCCCGATTTTGACGTGCGCGAATTTTACGTCGAGCTCGTAAGCGATCTGCGTAAACGCGGCTTATAAAATTTCGTATATAATATAATAGGAAGAAAAAATGAAAATAAAAACACGTGTAGCCGTTGTTGGCGGCGGTCACGCGGGGGTCGAGGCGGCTCTTGCGTGCGCCCGACTCGGCATTGACACAACTCTCTTCTCTCTTTCGCTCGATCAGCTCGGCAATATGCCCTGCAACCCCTCGATCGGCGGCACGGCAAAGGGACATCTCGTTTACGAGATCGACGCCCTTGGCGGTGAAATGGGTCGCGCGGCTGATAAGGTCACGCTTCAATCGCGCACGCTCAACCTTGGCAAGGGCGCGGCGGTTCATTCAAAGCGCATCCAGGCTGACCGTCGCCGCTATCAGGAGATCATCAAGCACACGCTTGAGCTGACCGAAAATCTCCGTCTGCTTCAAGCCGAGGTTACGGAGATCATTACCTCAGATGAGGACGGACACCGCAAGGTGGTCGGTCTTCGAACCGCTTTCGGCGAGGAATACGAGTGCGAAAAGATCATCATTGCGACGGGAACATATCTCGACAGCCGCATTTTCGTCGGCGATCGCGCAATCGTAGCGGGTCCCGACGGTGCCGTGGCGGCGTCCTCGCTCACAAAGTCGCTCGCCGATGCGGGCGTCTCGATCCGTCGCTTCAAAACGGGTACGCCCCCGCGAATTCTGCGCTCGTCGGTAGATTTCTCACAGCTCGAGATTCAGCTCGGCGAGGACGAGATCATCCCCTTCTCCGCCGACACGGACGAGCAGCTTTTGCAGGAAATCGAGCAGTATCCTTGCCATATAGTTTACACAAACCTTGATACCCATAAGATCATACTGGAGAATATTACCAAATCCGCGATGTATTCGGGTTTGATAAGCGGCGTTGGACCGCGATATTGCCCCTCGATTGAGGACAAGATCAAGCGTTTTGCTGACAAGGAGCGTCATCAGCTCTTTCTCGAGCCTATGGGCGAGCGCAACGAGGAGCTTTATCTGCAGGGATTTTCCACTTCCCTGCCCCCCGATATTCAGGACAAAATGCTCCGCACGCTGCCCGGCTTCAAGGATGCCGTCATCACTCGCTATGCCTACGCTATCGAATACGATTGCACCGACCCGACCGACCTCTACCCCACTCTCGAGCACAAGCGCGTTTCGGGACTTTACGGCGCCGGTCAGTTTAACGGCACGTCGGGCTACGAGGAAGCCGCTTCGCAGGGACTTATCGCGGGAATTAACGCCGCGCTTGCCCTCAAAGGTGATGAGCCCCTCATTTTGCGCCGTTTTGACGGATATATTGGCACTCTGATTGACGATCTCGTCACAAAAGGCACGAATGAGCCCTACAGAATGATGACTTCGCGCTCGGAATACCGCCTTCTCCACCGTCAGGACAACGCTGACGCGCGTCTGACCCCTTACGGTCGCCGTGTCGGATTGATTTCCGACGATAGATTTGAAAGATTTGAGCGCAGACAGCAGTTGATCGCCGATGAAAAGGCAAGAATAGAACAAGTGTTCGCAAGGCCTACTGATTCTTCTTCCCTTCCCGACGGTGTCGTCATACCGGCACACGGCGCTTCCGTCGCCGATCTGCTCAGAAGACCCGAGATCACCTATGACGATACTGCGGCAATAGATAAAAATCGCCCCGCACTTCCCCGCTCTATCACGAGAACTGTTCAATACGACGTAAAATACGCCGGATATCTCCGCAGACAGACCGCAGAGATCAACCGCCAAGCGCGTCTCGAGGAATTTAAGCTTCCCGAAGACATTGATTACGCCGAAATCGGCGGCTTGCGCATCGAAGCGGTTCAGAAGCTGTCAAGGATACGTCCGGTAACCCTCGGTCAGGCATCGCGCATCAGCGGAGTTTCCCCGGCTGATATTTCGGTGCTTTTGATCCGACTTGGCTTGAAATGAGGTAGATTATGGCTGAAATTATTCACAACGACAATTACGCGGCATATCTTGCCTCAATTTTGACTAAAAACGGTCTCTCTTCCTTTGCAACCCAAGATATTTGCGCAAAGCTCTCTGATTTCTGTGATTATTTACTTGAGCAAAATAAGCTTTTCAATCTTACTGCGATCAAAACCCCCGAGTCTGCTGCTTTGCTTCATTTTGCGGATAGCCTTACTCTCGCTGAGTTTATCCCCGAGAACGCGAAGATCCTTGACATTGGCTCCGGCGCGGGCTTTCCTGCGATCCCGCTTGCCATCGCGCGCCCCGATATCAAGGTAACTGCGTTGGATTCTACGCAGAAACGCGTAAATTTCATCAACTCTGCTGCAAAAATATTAGGTTTGACTAATATCACGGCGGTTTGCCACCGTGCTGAGGACATTACGGGCAAGGATTTCAAGGAATCGTTCGATATAGTAACTGCGCGTGCCGTTGCATCATATCCAGTTTTGCTTGAACTCGCTCTGCCTGCGGTAAAGGTTGGCGGAAAATTCGTCGCAATGAAATCTAAAGACGTTTCACGTGAAACAGAAGGTATTGAAAAGGTTACAAGGCTGCTTTCAATATCAAAACCCGTTTTCAACTATTCCGAAATCTCAAGCTCTGACGAGGTCTTTGAGAGATGTATAGTCGAAATAACAAAGACTGCGCCGACACCCCCTAAATATCCGCGTGCTTATGCACAGATCAAAAAGAAACCTATATTTTAACGATTACTCCGACGTTTCACGTGAAACGTCGGAGCTTTTCGTTTTAAGCGGTTTCACGTGAAACATTTTGTAAATTTTATGTAATTCACAATATGTTATTGATTTGAGGCGCGAAAGATGGTATAATAATATAGAATACATATCATCACGGAGGTGACATACGTGGGAAAGATAATTTCTTTTGCAAATCAGAAGGGAGGAGTCGGAAAAACGACTTCTGCCGTTAATATAGCCGCATCTCTTGGTCTTTTAGACAAAAAAGTCCTCATGGTCGACCTTGACCCCCAGGGTAACACTACAAGTGGAGTTGGAGTGCAGAAAAAGGGCTTGAAAACAACAATTCGCGAGATTTTGCTCGCACCCGAGATCGGAGGAGGGAAGAGCCCTTACGAAATCGCAAAACAAGCGATAATAAAGACTGAATTTGATAATCTTTCGGTAATTCCCTCGACAATTTCGCTTGCGGGAGCAGAATTTGACCTTTTTTCGATAGAAAACAGCGAATATATCCTCAAGGAAGCACTCACACCCCTCAAAGAGGAGTATGATTACATATTAATCGACTGTCCTCCCTCGCTCGGAATGCTCACAGTCAACGCTCTCGCGGCGAGTGACGGCGTAGTCATCCCGATGCAGTGCGAATTTTACGCTTTGGAAGGACTTTCACAGCTCGTTATCACGATTTCGCGCATAAAACAGAAGTATAATAAGAATCTTACGGTGACCGGCATACTCCTGACGATGTATAACTCGAGATTACTCCTTACTTCGCAGGTCGTTGCCGAGCTGAAGAAGCATTATTACGAAAAACTCTTCTCAACCGCTATTTCTCGCGGTGTGAGACTCTGCGAAGCACCTTCTTTCGGCGTTCCTGTATACTATCACGATCCGAATTCCAAGGGAAGCCGCGAATATCTTGAGGTTGCTCGCGAATTAACAGAAAGAATATAACACACAATGGCAATAGAGGAAGAAAATGGCAAAAGGTAAAAAAGCAGGTCTCGGACGCGACTTTAATTCGCTCTTTGAAGACAATTTTATAGACACCAAGAAAAATCCCGCTGAAATGATCAGAATCAGCGACATCGAGCCCAACCCCGATCAGCCCCGAAAGACCTTCGACGAGACCGAACTCGCGTCTCTTTCGGCTTCAATTGCAGAATACGGTCTTCTTCAACCTATTTTGGTAGCCGAAAGCGGTGTTTTAGCCGGCACTTACCGAATTATCGCGGGCGAAAGACGCTGGCGCGCGTCTATGATGGCGGGTCTTGACGAGATTCCTTGCGTTATTTTTGACGGCGACGATCTCGCGGCGGCTCAGGTCGCTCTCGTTGAGAACATTCAGCGAAGCAACCTCAACCCGATCGAAGAAGCTATGGGATACCGCGCACTTATCGAGCGTTACGGTATGACACAGGAAAATCTCGCGCTGAAAATGGGCAAATCCCGCCCCGCGATCGCAAACGCGATGCGACTTCTCGACCTTCCCGAGGAAATTCTGCCTCTCGTTGCCGAGGGCAAGCTTTCCGCAGGACACGCGAGAACGCTTCTCGGCCTTGTTTCACGTGAAAACATCGCGATCCTCGCACAGCGTACGATAGATGAGGGGCTTTCAGTTCGCGCACTCGAAGCCGAGGTGAAAAAATATAACAAGCCCGCGCCTGCTCCCAAGCCCGCCAAGCTTACGAAGCCCATCGACGAGCAGACCGCGGTTTATATGGAGCAGCTTGAACGCCGAGCAGTAGAGCTTTCGGGCAGACGTGTCAAAATCAAGGATATGGGTGTCGGAAAGAGAAGAATCGAGATAGATTTTGACGATACCGACGATCTCTCCGAGCTTCTCCTTACCCTTTGCGGCCCCGATATCTTCAACTTATAATATAATAGGATAAAATAATGAAACTTTTACCCCTTTACCTTTCCCAAGAAATTAACTTGCGTGAAATTCTCGACGAGATATTTTCGCTTGATATGGGTCAGTATGATAATCTCGGATTCGGAGATTTTGCGTTCGCGAACCTGCGAAATATAATTTTCGGTCTCGTTCTCGGCATCATTTTCGCGTCGTACCTCGTAATCTTCAATAAAAGAGTCTACGGCGAGTTCGTTCGCTCCCTGATTGGCGAAAATTGCTCGTCGCCCGCAACGGCAAAGACTCTGTCGGAGCTCGGGTATATGAAGAACAGCGCGGTGCGCTCCGCGATCAAGTCGGGGCATGAATACCGCGGAATCGTTCGTTGCCCCGAGGCGGAGGAGTATTACGCCGCCCGCGAGCAGGCGAGAGGAGAATATGAGGCGCGCGTTGCTGCCTCGGGCGAAAAAGCCCCCGCGTTCTCCTCACCCGAGTTCAAATACGATTTCACAAAGGCGCGCTTCTACATACCCGAGGATAAGCATTTCACAGCAACCGAGCGGTTTGAGAAAAAAGGAACAAGTGTTCTATCTGCAACCGTTATAACTGTCATTTCACTTGTGCTTTTCTTTGTGATAATCAAATTCCTCCCCGATATTATGCAATTCCTCGATAATTTCGTGGGCATTATAAACAGTTAAGAGGTAATTTATGGAACACAGACAAAAACCCTATCGAAATCTCAGGCTGAAGTATCCCTTCCTGACGATTGCGGGCTTGGCGTTGGCGGTATTTTTGCTCGGCATCGGAATCGCGGCGATCTTCGGCGCGCGAGATACGAACATAACGCTCTCGGACGGCGAGCAGATCAGATTTACCGGTCTTTTTGATATGGACGGCAACCCGATTTCGGGTACGATATACTACGCCAACGGTCTTTCGGCAGAGATCGACCTCGAGGCGGGCAAGGTGACCTACTCGGACGGCACGGTGTTCCTCGGCAAGCTTGACGCGGATTACCGCAGAAGCGGGCAGGGAAGCATCACCTGGCAAAACGGCGACAGCTACGAGGGCGAATTTGTATCCGATAAGCTGTCGGGCAGTGGCATCTACACCTTCAAAAGCGGCGACGTTTACGAGGGCGAGTTCGTCGAGGGAAAGAAGCACGGCAAGGGCAAGTACACGGCGTTTGACGGCTCCTACTATGAGGGCGATTTTGAAAACGACCTGCGCCACGGCATCGGTAAGCTCGTAACCGGCGACGGCGGCGTCTATGAGGGCGAATTCGTGAAGGGCGTCAAGTCGGGCTACGGTAAATATGCGTACCCGAACGGCGACAGCTACGAGGGCGAATTCAAGGGCGACCTGCGCCACGGTGAGGGCAAATACGTTTGGTCAAACGGCGAGACCTACACGGGCGAGTTTGCCGAGGGCAACATGAACGGCTACGGCACCTACACCTGGCCCGAGGGCAGATCCTCCTACACAGGCTACTTCAAAAACGGCGAGATCGTCGTGGTTGACGATTAAATTAAGTATAAAGCGCTTCTTCGGAGGCGCTTTATTTTTTGCTTGACAAATATGGTGCGTAATGTTATAATTATTATGATCTGAAACTTTATGATGAACGAATTTGTTAAAGTTAAGGAAGTATTATATATGAAAAAGTCAAACGTCGTAGAGCAATTCGCGAAAAGTATATTTGAAAGCCCGAAATTTCGCGAGAAGTGGAATGGGTATCTTACCGTTTTCGGCAACGATATAGCGGAAATGTTTCCTGACAGCTATAAAGCAAAGGTCAGCCTTGCCGCTATCCTACAGAAAATCTGCGATGAGAACTTTGACGATGCCAAGCGTGAGTTGACGGCGTATCTCAATACTGCGCGCACCGACAGAGAAAAGGATATACTTTCACGTCTGATCGGTCTGTGTGCGGAAAATATTCCCGAACCTACGTACCCCGAAAGAAGCGCGCGGTATATGCGCTACCGCGAAATGCTCTTTAAAAATGGATTTTCCGAAGCCTCGAAGCGACACGGGCATTTTTTCCGTCAGGCAACCGAAAAAACTGCGTTTGTGATAAATCTGTACGATGAGGACTGTGCGCTTTGCGTGATGTACGGATTTGCATCGACGGCGATAACAGCGATGGCGGGATGCGAAAATGAGTTTGCGGAATCCGGTTCGGACAAAGATTCCTGCCACGTTCGGAATATAATCCGAATAAGCGGCGACGGCGACGAAGCCTCCGCGCAATCACTGATCTCGGATTTTTATAATCAATACAAGGATTTTCAGAAGGATGCGATTCTGGAAGTAAAAAAGGAGCGGCAAAAGAGTTTTCTCGCTCTCTTCGCTCTGCCCCTCAAAAGGCTCGGATTTAAGAAAAAGGGCACGAAATGGACTAAAATCCTCGACGAAGAAAACGCACTTTCATTCGAAGCGCAAAAATCCGCATTTTCGGATCAGTATTACTTCAACGTCAGCATTCATTCCCCCTCGGATTTCTATGCCCAAAGCTCTTACGAAAGAGTCGTGCTCGGCGGTACACAGATCTACAACTGGCAGTTGATGTCGGAAAAAGAGATCGAAGAACTGATAGAGTATTCGATCAGCAACTATATTATGCCGAAGCTTACATAATCTTTTAGAATGAAGGAGCAAAAATCTCCCCGAGGGGAGATTTTACTCCTTCCAAAATGTCGGCGGGGCGCCGCCATTCCGAAGCACAGGGAGTGTTTCGCGCTCTGCGGAGCGCGACAAGGGCTACGCGCCCTTGACGGCGCCACCTTTTGAAAAAGGTGGACGAAAACTTTCCGCTGTTTCAGTATCGACTAAAATCGAAAATTTCCGCCTCGGCGGAAATTCACCTTCATTTTGCCGAAGGCAAACTATCATTCGCGCGAAGCGCGACAGCAAGGAGTTCAAAAATGTCAAAACAAGAATGGAAAGGCGGCGCTCTTCTCGCGCCTCTGCCCGCCGTTATAGTAACCTCTGCCCGCGAGGGCGAAAAGCCGAACGCGATCACCATCGCGTGGTGCGGCATCATCTCAACGCATCCGCCCGCGCTCTATATCTCGGTGCGCCCCTCGCGCCATTCCTATAATATCATCAAGGAAACCGGCGAATTTTGCGTCAATCTCGTACCCGTAAACCTCGTCCGCGCCGCCGATACCTGCGGTGTGCTGACGGGAAGAAAGGTCGATAAGTTCGAAAAATGCAAGCTCACGCCCGAAAAATGCTTCAAGATCTCCGCGCCCGCCATCGCAGAGTCGCCGCTGACGCTCGAATGCAAGCTCCGCGAGATCATTCCGCAGGGCTCGCACGATATGTTCATCGCCGACATCGTCGCCACGGGCGTTGACGAGTCGCTGATAGACGAAAAGGGAAGCCTGCACCTCGGCAGAGCGAATCTTTCCGCTTTCGCGCACGGAGAATATTTCGAGCTCGGAAAAACTATCGGCTCGTTCGGATATTCGGTTAGAAAAAAGAAGAAGAAAAATATAAAGAGGTAATTAAATGAAAATCAAACGCATCCTCGCGCTGATTTTTGCGCTCATTATGACCGCTTCGCTCGTCGCCTGCAACGGTGAGAGCGAAACCGAAACAACTGCCCCCGAAACTACCGAGGCGATCCCCGAGACCACCGCCGAGGTGATCGATCTTGATCTTCATATCGTGCGCGACGGCGCGAGCGAGTACGCGGGCATCCGTCCCGAGGTCAGCACAAACGCCGAGATCGAGGCACTCAAGGATATAAGAAATCTGATCAAGGAAAAATACGGCATCACGATATCGATGGACACCGACGGCAAGCGTATGCCCGGCACCGATCCCGAATATCAGATACTTATCGGCAGAACCGACGAGCCCGAAAGCGCGGGCGCGATCGAATTTATCAATGCTCTGCCGAAGGGACAAGTCGCTTTCATTATCGAGGCGTTGGAAAAGAGACTCGTCATCGTGGCAAGCAATCTGTCAATGTACGAGGCGGCAATTGCTTATCTGGAGGAAAATTTCATAACGGAAAACGGCTTTACTGTTCCGATCGGATTCAAATATACCGCCGATGCGGTTACGGTAAATCCCTCGAACCATATCGAAAAGGACAACTCCCTTGAGGTCAAAATGACCGAGATTTACACCGTCAAGACGCTCACCGATGCAAACGGCGTCAAGTGCCGCATCATTCAGGGCGCTTGCACCGACGGCGAATATCTTTACGTTTGCCTCAATGACGGCGCATCGAGCGGCGCGGTCACCGCGATAGTCAAGACAGAGCTCGCGAGCGGTAAGGTCGTTGCGACCTACGAAAATAAGCTCATCGACCACGCCAACGACCTGACCTATAATCCGAAAACGAACGAGATCCTTGCCGTACATAATGCTCCAAACCGCCAGAAGATATCTATCTTCGATGCGGACACGATGGAGCTCAAGGAGATCAAAACCCTCCGCCACGACGTTTACTCGATCGAATACGACGAGGACAATGATTGCTATTGGTTCGGCATCTCGCACGGCTACAATTACGCGCGTTACAATACCGCGCTCAAGTCATACACCGAGTATCAAGGCTATGATAACGGCTTCACCAAGCAGGGTATGGACGCGGATGACAAATACGTCTATTTCGTGCTTTATAAAACAAACTGCATCGCGGTCTACACCAAGGACGGCAAGTACGTCCGTCAGATCGATCTCCCCGTAACCGCGGGCGAGCCCGAGAATATCAGCCACGTTGGAGATACTTTCTATATCGTCTATAACAATCCCTCCTGGACGGGCGGAATCGTTTACGAGGTCACCATCACCGAAAAGAAGTAAAAAATGAAGCTTTTTGCACCGCAATATTACCGCGATTTCGCCTGTATCGCCGATAAATGCCGCCATAGCTGCTGTGTCGGCTGGGAAATTGACATCGACGCGGAAACGCTCGCGAAATATTCCGCACTCGACTCCGACTACGCCGAAAGCATCCGCGAGAGCATCGAGTGGGACGGCACGCCGCATTTCCGAATGGAATCGGACGGCAGATGCGCGCATCTCGACGGGCGCGGACTTTGCCGAATCATTTCGAATATCGGCGAGTGCGCCCTTTGCGAGATCTGCCGCGAGCATCCGCGATTTTATCACACAGCGGGCGGCAGACGTGAGGTTGGACTTGGACTTTGCTGTGAGGAAGCGAGCAGGAGCGTCTTGTCGAGCGATGCATACCGCGAATTTATCGAGATCGGCGAGGCGGACGGAGAAGAGGAGTGCGATTTCGACGCCACGGCACACCGCGATAGGATATATGCGATCCTTTCGAACCGTGACGAGCCGTATTCCGCGCGTCTTCACGCGATCTACGAGGAATTCGGGTTCGAGTACGGTTGCTTCGGCGGCGAGTGGAAGGAAATACTCGAAACGCTTGAGTATCTCGAGGAAGATCACCGAGAGCTGATCTGCGATTTCGCCCCCGCGGATGCGGATGAGCACGAAAAAGAGCTCGAACGCGCGCTCGCGTACTTCGTCTACCGCCATTGTTCCCCCGCCGAGGACGAGGCAGAGCTCCGAATAGGACTCGGATTCGCCCTCTTCTGCGAGCGCCTTCTCGCGTCAATGGCGCAAAACACCCCCGAAGTCCCGATCACCGACCTCGCGCGGATACTTTCCGAGGAGATAGAATACTCCGAGGACAACTGCGAGGCGATCAAAACGGAAATTATGTTTTTGTGATATTGAAAACCGACCCGATTTCTTCGGGTCGGTTTTTTATGGCTGAAGTAAGGTTAATTTTCGCCTTGGGCGAAAATTTTCAATTTAATATAATAAGTACGCTTGTCTTTTATGCAATACAGACTTCGGCCCCCTTGCGTAGCAAGGAGACCCAAGTCTGTACTGCAGAGAAGATA